>CAYYGZ010000024.1:8471-29366 GCA_964471275.1 uncultured bacterium
GGAATACTTCATCCGGCTCGATATCGAAAGCCGAATCGTATTCGACGTGCAGTTGCGTGACGTCGTCGTTGATCCCGACGGTGAAGTGTCGCTTTGGCGAGGCGTTGGCCATCTCGTCGTAGCATCCCTTGACCATCGCAGGAGTGAATTCCTTCGACGACAGCCCATACCGGCCGCCGACCACGTTGATATTGGACCCGGACTCCCTGAGTGCGATGACGATATCCTGGTAGAGCGGTCCACCCGTGCTGCCGGGCTCCTTGGTCCGGTCGAGGGCCCCGATCACCTTCGTCATCCCGGGAATTGCATCGACAAATGCCTGAATAGGGAAGGGCCTGTAAAGCCGGACTTTTATGACGCCAACCTTTTCCCCTTGCTCGTTCATAGCTCGAACGGTTTCCTCGACCGTGCCCGCTCCTGACCCCATCAGAACGATCACCCGCTCTGCATCCGGCGCGCCCACGTATTCGAAGAGGCTGTATGCCCGCCCCGTCAGTTCTGCAAACTGATCCATCTTCCGTTGCACGATTTCCGGACAGGCCGTGTAGACACCGTTTGAGGCCTCGCGGCTCTGGAAGAAGATATCCGGATTCTGTGCCGTGCCGCGTATGACCGGTGCGTCAGGCGTCAGGGCCCGTGAACGGTGAGCCCGGACAAGATCAGAGTCGATCATCGCCCGCATCTGGTCCTCGTCCAGGGCGTCGATCTTCATGACCTCGTGGGATGTGCGGAAACCGTCAAAGAAGTGAAGGAAGGGAACCCGCGCCTCAAGAGTCGCTGCCGTCGAGATCAGGGCAAAATCGTGCGCCTCCTGGACCGATCCAGATGACAGCATCGCAAAACCGGTTGAGCGCGTCGACATCACGTCCGAATGATCGCCAAAGATCGAGAGCGCGTGTGTCGCAACGCTCCGTGCGGCGACATGAAACACCGTGGGCGTCAGCTCGCCCGCGATTTTATACATATTCGAGACCATCAGCAGGAGGCCCTGCGAAGCCGTAAACGTGGTCGTCAGGGCGCCTGTCTGCAACGCGCCGTGGACCGATCCGGCTGCACCGCTCTCACTCTGCATCTCCATCACGTGAGGCACTGTGCCCCAGATGTTCTTCTGTCCCGAGGCCGAGTAGGCGTCTGCGTGCTCGGCCATCTCCGACGAGGGCGTGATAGGATAGATCGCCACGACCTCGTTGATCTTGTGGGCCACCAGTGCTACAGCTTCGTTCCCATCGACCGTAATCTTCTGTGTTGCCATCTCGTACCTCCCCGCGTCACGTCAGTCAATCATCACCGTATTTTCTGGAAGCAACGCATATGCCACCTCCATACACTTCAGTTAACTCTTTATTTTACTGGGGTTGACGACATGACGGTCCAAGCAGACAGACGGCTTATCTGGGACAGGTCTGTCCCAGCCAATCGGTGTGGCTCACACAAGAAAAAGCCGCCTGCATCGGAGACGCGGCGGCAATGGCGGCAGAATGTGGCATTCCTGTCAGGTCGTCTGGGTGACCGTTCGTTTGCGGGACCTGCCCTTCAGCGCATCCTTCGAAATCCTCGGTGTCACATAGTGCAAAATGGTCTCGAGGTTCTCGCGCGACATCTTCAGAAACCGACATCTCGCGAAT
The DNA here is from genome assembly GCA_964471275.1 of uncultured bacterium. Lineage (GTDB taxonomy): Bacteria > Latescibacterota > UBA2968 > UBA2968 > UBA2968 > UBA2968. The sequence goes on from CAYYGZ010000024.1 coordinate 10,097, forward strand.
GGGCCATCCTCATTCACGACCCGGGCCGGCCACCCGTTCAGGAAGCCCAGATCGGCATCGTCTACCGACAACCGAATGAGATCACCCATCTTGAAGGCTTCTGCCGGTGAGACAACGAACCCGCTGGCGCTCAGTTCCATCAACTGCGCCGGGAGCGAATCGACCTCGTGCAAATCGAAGAGTTCCTCCGATAGTGTTGCTCTGCCGTATGACTTCGCCGATATGCGATCCACCTTCGCGGTGGATTCGAGATCGCAACTGAAGATCTTTCGGTCCGTGTTGTATACGAGTTCGTCGCCGTGCTCGAACATTAGGTAGCGAATCGGCCGTTCGTAGGCCTTGATGAGCGCCGTGCCGAATCGACATTCACCGCCACCGGGTGACCAGTAGAACGCCCAGAGCTTCTTCTGGGCGCGCAGCTTGACGGGCTGGTCTCGTTCCTGAAGGGGGCCGGTGAGTATCGCCAGATCATCCAGTCCCAGGATGGGAGCAGAAAGCAGACGAAAATGTTCCGCCCCACGGGCGAGAATGTAGATCCTTTGCCCGATCATCATATGCCGCGTGTTCTGCGGCCGTCGATCCTCAGGGATGTAACGGTAGCCCAGCTTCTCCCTTACAGCAGAAATGCGCTCGATCTCTTGCTCCATTTCAAGCCAGGGAAGCCGGCGCACCTTGACCATTCGTTTCCGAACAGCCTGATCAAAACCGTCGATTGAAAATACGACCTGGGAGGGATTTGTCTCCGGACTCACCATCGCCAGCCGCTCGACCGTGGCCTGTTGGATCGGGTCCATGCCCTTCTGGTCACAGACCTTCTGGAGCTGGTCGAACCCACGGGCAAGCACATCACGCCGCCGCAGATATCTCCGGACGCGATAGGCCAGAACCGGGATCGTCAAGAGGGCGGCAAAAACAACAACAATCCAGTAGATTGTCTCGTTCGAAACCGCCTCCCGAGATCCCAACGACTTCAGGACGGGCTGGAATCCATCGGTTTTCAGTGGGAACAGCACCCGAATCACCCCCTTGTGTCTGATTGACCTGCTGTAGAACTCCCGCACCTAAGATATAAGCTTCTGGGGGCAATCAGACTACCCTAGCTCTCATCCGGTCCCCTGTGTCAGACGAAAAGCAGACTGCTGATCTTCACCACAAGGTCCTCCGGCTTGGCGACCCTGGGCACAACCGCGTCGGGACCGAAGGATTCTAGCTCTTGCTGCTCACACTCCTCTGCCATCACAACCACGGGGGCGCTGCTGCAATGATGAGACTGCTCAGCGACCCAACGACCCTTCGTCAACCCGAAAAAACGACCCAGATGCGGATCGAGAAGCACCAGATCCGGATGATCGTGCTCGCACAGATCGAACGCTTCGCCATACCGGGATCTTAGTTCATCATCCGGTTCCATCACCAAAAGTTTGTCCATCTCCTCTCACGTCGCGCAACTCTGACTCTGTTCACAAGGAACCTGTATTCCCACTCACTAGACCCGAAATAATGCGGCTTCGCAAGCGAAAACCGTCCACGCCGGTGTGGCGGGTATGCCCCATCCTGCACACGGGTGTCACACGGACAGATCAAAAGCCCGCCGTCCGAAGACGGCGGGCCCTGTCGGAGCGGGATATCCGGATGTGACTAACCTACGGAGAACGAGGAGGCGTCGATCTCGTGCTTGGCAAGCAGACGGTGGAGCGATCTTCTGTCGATCCCGCTGGATTCTGCTGCGCGCGAGATATTCCCACCGTGGTTTCTGAGCAGATGACCGATGTAATGACGCTCGAAATCTTCGACAACGGAGTCCTTCGCGTCTTTAAAGGGCATGTGCAATTTGTCGGATGCCAGTCGCCCCCCTCTGGCCGTGTTCTCTCCCATATTCTCGGGCAGATCAACCACCCCGATCTCACTGGCCGTCGCCAGTGCTACACCTCGCTCAATCACGTGCTGCAGTTCACGGACATTGCCCGGCCAACCGTGTCGGTTCAGGACCGTCATCGCTTCATCCGAAACAGCTGTCACGCGATTGCCCGGGCTGTATCCCCGGAGAAAATGAGCCGCCAGCAGCGGGATATCCTCGATCCGTTCTCGAAGTGGGGGAACGCGAATCACAAAGGTGTTGATCCGGTAGTAGAGGTCTTCGCGAAATTTCCCATCATCGATCAGGGCCTCGCAATCCTGATTGGTCGCAGAAATCAGCCGGATGTCGACATCCCGTTCACGATTGCTCCCAACCCGACGAATCTTCCGCTCTTCCAGAACGCGCAGAAACTTGACTTGCAGGTTCATGGGCAACTCGCCGATCTCATCCAGAAAGAACGTGCCTCCGTTGGCGTGCTCCATTAGCCCGGGCCGGACCGCATTCGCACCCGTAAACGCCCCCTTCTCGTGACCAAAGAGCTCGCTCTCAACGAGGTGTTCCGGGAGTCCCCCACAATTCAGCGGCACGAGCGGACCCTTGAGACGCTTGCTGTTGGCGTGGACACTCCGGGCGATCAGCTCCTTGCCCGTCCCACTCTCCCCCGTGATCAATACATTCGCCTCGGTTGCCGCCACACGCCTCACGAGATCGAAGACGCGGTTCATCGCTGCGCTGCGTCCGATGATGTTCTCGAACCGGAACTTCTCCTCGAGTTGATCCTGCAGACTGCGGTTTTCAAGCTCCAGACGCTTCTGATGCAGTGCACGCTCAACAGCGATCAGGAGATGATCCGGAGAGAAGGGTTTGGTGATGAAATCGAACGCGCCTTCCTTCATCGCTTCCACGGCGTCCTCGATCGTCCCGAAACCCGTAAACATCATAACCATAATATCTGGATGGTCTTCTTTTGTGCGTCGGAGTACTTCCATCCCGTCCAGACCGGGCATCTTGAGATCCGTGATCACCAGGTCAGGCCGAAACACGCCGACCTTCTCGACACCCTCACGCCCGTTCTCGGCTACCGCCACCTCATAGCCTTCCCGCTCCAGGAACTTGTGACACGTGCTGAGCATGTCCGGTTCGTCATCGACGACAAGTATTCTCGACTCCATAGCCTTCTCTTAGACCCCTCTTATCGGCAGGAGCACGGTGAAGGTCGCTCCATCGCCCACCTGGCTCTCTGCCTCCAGCCGGCCACCGTGCTCTTGCACGATGCCGTAGCTGATCGCCAGACCCAGTCCCGTTCCCTTCCCCACTTCCTTAGTCGTAAAGAACGGATCGAACAGCCGCTCCAGATTCTCTCTTGGAATCCCTTCACCTGTGTCAGCAACACGGATCAGGATCATCTCATTCTCGCCCTCGACAGTGGCGGAGGAGCCGACACGGAGCACGCCGCCATCGGGCATCGCATCCATCGAGTTGTTGAACAGGTTCAGCATCACCTGTTCGATCCGTGTCGTGTCAAAAGTCACAAGCGGCAGATCCGGATCCAGATCGAGTTCACACTGGATACCTCGATTCTTTAGCACATGTTCGACCAGACCGACGGCGTTCGCCACCGTCCGGTTCGCGTCGGCTTCTTTCGGCTCAAACGGCGACTGTCTCGAGAACGCAAGTAATCCCGATATGATCTGAACGACCTTCTCACACTGTCTCTGAATCACCTGGATATCGTCCAGAATATCGGCCCGACAATCCTCCTCCCTGGCTTCGCGCATCAGACTCGCATTCCTCATCAGAATGATGCTGGCAGGATTGTTAATCTCGTGCGCAATCCCGCCGACAAGTTCACCAAGACTGGCCAGTTTCGACGACTGGATCAGTTGCTCCTCCAAACGCTTGCGATCCGTGATGTTCCGCACGATGCCTGTGAACATTCGAACGCCATCAAGCCGGAATTCACTCACGGCCAGATCCATCGGAAACGACGAACCGTCTTTCTGAAGACCCATGACCTCTCGTCCGATCCCGATAATTCGGCCCTGGCTCGTGTCCAGGTATTGGGAGACGTAGTTTTCGTGTTCTGTCCGGTATGGCTCGGGCATCAGCATCTTCACGTCCTGACCAACCACCTCGTCCGCGAGATACCCGAAAATATCCTCGGCAGGCCGGTTAAATGACTGGATTTTCCCGGCTTCGTCGATCGTAATGATGCCATCCAGGATGTTGTCCAGGAGCGACTCAAGCAGGTCTTCCCTGTCATCCGCCGCTACTGGGTGTAGCTTCTGACTGGCCCGCTCCAAGTCCGCGACTCTCGCTTTGAGCCGGGCGATCTCTGCTTGGTCATTCGATGCTTCGTGCACAATCCCCTCGAGCGTTTGATTTCATCGGCCATAAATATAGGTGTTTCGGCAGTATCCGGGAAAAGAACCACCCAAACCCAATCTACTGGCCCGCAGGACTACTTCAGGAACATCATCTTGCGGACGGACGTGAACGTGTCTGCATTCATTCGGACAAAATACAGCCCGGATGCGACAGAGCAGCCAAAGTCGTCCTTGCCATCCCAGACGATCCGGTGGAATCCTGCCTGTAGGTTGCCATCGGCGAGAACTGCCACCTCCTGCCCCAAGACATTGTAGATCGACAACCGAAGGGCACCCGATTCAGGCACAGAGAACGGGATAACCGTCTCCGGGTTGAACGGGTTGGGATAGTTCTGGTTAAGTGCAAACCGATCAGGCAAAGGCCGGAACTGAGCCACCAAATCTGATCTGACGGGGGTGATTCGGCCAATTCCATCAGCGAGATCGATACCCAGCAGCTCGATGGACGCCGTTGCCGTGGGATCAAGCAGCCGGAACTTGGCCTGGAGCAACTCACCCGATCCCGTAATCGGTTCGGCCAGGACATCAGCCGATGTCGTCGTGCCACCACCTGCCAAGAATAAGGCCGGGCTGTCACCCGTCGAGAACCAGGAAGCAACAGGTGACTTGACCGAGATCAACTCGAGAAGCGTCTCGTCGTAGCCCAGCTGAACCTGATAGCCAGCGACAACGGACACATCTTCGAGACCGATCGAAACATCGACGATGGAGCTGCCCTTTACCGGTGTGGCCAGGAGACTCACCGAAGCATTCACGTTCCCGACCCCAGCACGCTCTTGGAGAGGGCCGGTTTCACCGTTGTACCGAAGAGACCGGCAAAGGTGATGAAGTCGCCAAAGCCGATGCTGCCGTCCTGATCCAGATCAAACGTCGCATCGAAATCTGCGTCTGTCGAGACCTTGCCGAAATTACCGGCAAAGGCGATGAAGTCACCGAAACCGACCGATCCGTCACCGTCGAAGTCCGGTGTGGGCGGCCCAGTGCTCTCGCTGCCGACCTGAACAGTCGCGCCACCGTCGGGCTGATCGACGAAGACCTCGATGCTGAATGCCTCGAAGGCGCCGGTGGCCAGACGCTGGCCAAATACGTTCACTGACGTGCCTACAACAATGTCTGTGAGCGAGCCCTGCGGCGGGTCAAAGAAAGGATCGGGGTCCTGATGCCGCGTGGTCACCTTTCCAAAGCCGCCAGGAGGCGGGGGAGGAGGCATATCACCATCTCCTCCCTGAAAAATCAGGGCGATGTCTGTATCCGTCGTCAGAATAACATTTTCGACATCACCATTCTCTCGTTCGAGCTCGAAACCAGTTCCGGCAGGATCAACCGACACGACGTTACCGGATATCCACTCACCATCACCACCCGGAGGATGCTGACCGCCAGCAAAAGCCATGTCGAAATCGGCACGATCGATGCTCCCGTCGTTGTTCAGGTCCTTGGCCGAGGCCGTATCGCCCAACCAGATGTTCACGTCGGCGTCATCTACGACACCATTCCCATCAAGATCACCTGGAAGACCCAGAGGCGGCAGGGCGGGAGGAGAGAGAGAGATTGCGAGATCTGCAACGCTCGCGCCGGAGACGGAAACTTCCCCGGGTACGCCTGTACCTTCAGGGTCATAGAATCCGACGAGCCGCCTCGGCTTACCATCCGGTCCCCGAGTCTGTGTCGATGCGCCGACCAGATAAGTGCCATCAGGCACGAATCTGAGCACGAAGCCCAGATCGAGTTCAGGTACTTCGATCCGAAGGGCCTTCCGGGTCGTGCGGTTCACCGCCAGATCGGGATCTTCTGCTGGCATCAGGCCGCCGCTGCCCGTTCTCTCCTGGCCCGTTGCCTGAGCCAGAACAGCCCGCTTTCCAGCCGCATCGACGGGTCCGGTAGTGGTCATCCCCTCCCCCGTCAGTTCCTCACGAATCTCGGCCAGCGCCTCAACGGGCACCAGGACCACCACGCCGGAGGCCCTGTCCGGTAGTGCCTCGATGCCTTCCGGCAGAGCAAGCGACCCCGACACCGAGGACTCAGGAAGGTCTGCGGTACCCAGGAAGAAGTTCTGCCAATTCTCCCCACCGATTCGCGTACCACCGAATACTAGCTGGAAGGTAGCGTCTTCCGGCAGATCGATCGTCCCCGAGAGGCTGGTACCGTCCCCACTCAGCGTGAATTCGGGCCCGGCATCCTCCCCAAGCTGAGGAATCAGCTTGAAAGGGAACGGCAGATCCAGTTCTCCCCGGTCGTTAACGTGCCGCAGTGCTCCCTGATTGAGCGTGATCACCACATCCTGTAGCCCACTCGCAACAGGCGGATTGCTCACGCCTTCATCCACGATCACCCCTCCGATTGTAAGGGTGGCAATCTGAAGAGGAACAGGTTCCGGGGCGGGCTCGACCGTAATGTCGATTCCCTCTGTAACAGCGCCCCCGATCACCTTCACGATATCCGCAGTTCCTTCGGCATCTGCATCATAAATAACTCGCCGGGCTCGGCTGTCATCGTCACCGAGCCTCGGCAGCTCTCTTAGTACAAGGATGTAGTCCCCGTCCTCGATGAAACCGAACGAAAACACCTGGCTATCGGCCAATGGTACTTGGGCTGCGATAAATGACCCGATCTCCTCCCCCGCCTGCAGCGCCTCGAGAGCGCCGACGAAGTAGAGATTGACGATCCCGCGCTCGATTGGCGCAAGACTCGCGTCCACATTAACGGATCCAGATACGCCGCCCGTCGGGGCTTCCTTCGTTCCGACCACATAGGACGCACCCGAACCGGGCTCGCTTCCGGGATAGCTGCTGACCCGGATCCGGAAGAATGTCTCCACAGCCACATTGATGTTGAGAATGAGGGACAGTCCGTCGGCGCTGATCCGCCGATCCTGGATCCCGTCAGCGATCCCGGCTGGCCAGACACGCACATCGAGGTTCCGAGTGTTGATTCTCCCGTCACCGATATTCCCGTCGATCGGCACACCGAACACCAGCTGAAGCTCCCGGACACCAGCGTCGAACGTCACAGGGATATCTGGCGTGATCTCCTGGCCATCCACGAGCGCAAGGATATCCCCCGCACTGACCGCAGGTGTCTGCGTGTTGTCGCCGGGCCGCTGGGAAGCAAAACTCGTCGCGTCTCCCGGATTTGTCACGGTTGCGCCGGCATCCGGTGTGCCGTCACCATCCGCGTCACCCAGCTCCGCACCATTCGTGACACCGTCCCCATCCGAATCCAGCCCGGCCAGTGTCGCGTTCCAAGTGACGGTTGCCCCGCCCCCCGAGCCGCTCAGAAACCCGTTCTCGATATCCTGCCCAAAAGCATTCCTGGGGCCGCCTCCGTTCGCTCGCGTGTGACAGGTCCCGCAGTTGAATGCACTGCCATTCGGCAATTGGCTGACCCGCGACGGACGTGCATCCGCCTCTTGCACACCGAAAACCAGGATCAGAGAGATCGACCAGATCGTCGGACCTGTCCAACGAATAAGCGCCTTCATGGAATCCTCCGGGAGTAGATCGAGTTTAATCTGCGTGGAATGTACAGAGAGCAAAGTGAGAGAAAATAGCACTGATACAAGGAAGAATAACGCGAAAAGGCACGGTGCCCCGTGACCGCAGTCACCGAACGGTGTCAGTCGCATCTACGGAACCATCCCCATCGATGTCGAGTGGGGGACCACGGAACCCCGCTACCGAAAAGTCTGTCGCATCGCCTTGTGAGGTCGCCGCCGCTGTGCTGTCGGGGGTGCCCGTTCCGTCTGGGTCACCCAGTTCCTTTCAATTCGTAAAGCCGTCACCATCGGAGTCGCGGGCAACGAGATCAGCCCCACAGAGCACATTCCCGGAATCGGACACAGAGGACAGGAACTCGCTCTCGATGCTCTGCCCAAAAGGGTTGCGACCGTCCCCACCCTCTTCGGTTTCATGGCAGGTTGCGCACCCGAACACACTACCGTTCGGAACCTGAGCTACCCGATGCGGACGGGCACGCGCATCGCTCTGCCAGAACACGATGAAGATGGCGACAACGATACCGATTACCATTCGTGCTGATGAGTGTGTGGTACGTATCCAACCCATCCTCGAACCGTGCGAAACCCGGCCGTTCTCCGATACCGATCCTCTTTCTGATAGAACTCGCAAATGGAACCAAACCTCTGGCAGATTCGAAAGACCGAAACTTGCGGAACGACCAGACTGCCGTTAAATATAGTCGGCAGAGCGACGCGAGGGGGATGCATCGTGGAGCAGCCGGTTTTGACCTGCCCCCCTAGAATGTTCCCAGTCCTGAAGTTAGGGTATGGGACAAATAACGGGGGTTCCCGTGGCCAGAACGCATTATACAGCTCCTAACTCTGGATGTGGACACATAGATGGGGGCAGGTCAGGGGCGCCTCGCATTTGGGCAACCAGACTCCGTCTCCCATTCGCCTCCCTCTGTTTGACACCTTCCGGCCGATCCGCTACCATTCGCCCCTGTCGATGAAAGGACAACACGAATGACACAGGAGCAAACACGTGCTCTGCAGGCAAGTCTCTTCGAGATGATGGAAAGTATCGAGCAGAAGAATCCGATCCTGGAGCAGCTCGATACAATCGGCAAACTGCAGATGGAGATAGAAGCAACGGCTCCCGCGCAACTGAACCACTTTCTTCAGAATCGAAGCTACGCGAAGGCACTCGAGTTCCTCCAGAGCGGAACCATTATAGAGGTCCCGAATCGCCCCGAGTGTGACGAAGAAGAGGCACATCCCTGATGGATGAGAAACGTGGCGTGAAAGGAATCGCACGCTTTCTGTTTGCGGAAGGCACCGATGATGACAAGCTTCACCTGCACGTGTCAGAGGTCGATCCTGGGACAAGCGCGCACCCTCCTCACAGCCACACTGGGCAGGAGATCTTCTACGTGATGAGCGGGCGGGGCGAGGTTCTCGTCGGCGATCACACCCACACGCTCGAGGCAGGGGAGGCCATACAGGTCGAATGCACGGTTGAGCACGGGATCAGAAACATTGGTGACACGGCGATGCGTTACGCTGTCATCATCGCCCGAGGCTGACCTTCACGCTCCTGCCTTGACACACGCACCGCCAAGTGACCTTGTTCGCATGGGAGGGCACTTCGGTGATCATATATCCCCACACACGAGACCCGTTTTATTGTCGGTTCACACATTTCACGCCCGAGGAGGCACCGTTGATTAAGTCAATTCGCGACAAGGCTCTGAACCGGGAGCTGGCAACAGGAACGTTCATAAACCTCGGGAACACGATGACCGTCGAGATGGCCGGGTCCGCAGGTTTCGACTGGGTCCTGATCGATGTGGAGCACGGTGCCGGAGATCAACAGTCCCTGGTCACCCAGATACAGGCCGTGTCGAGCACGCCCGCTGTTCCGATCGTCAGGATAGAGAGCAACGAACCCCCTCGATTCAAGCGCGTGTTGGATCTTGGTGCGTCAGGCGTTATGGTGCCCTACGTCAGCACCGTGGAGGAGGCCGAACAGGCCGTCGCGTCCATGCGCTACCCTCCCCGCGGAATCCGGGGAGTCGCCAAGCTCAACCGAGGCAGCGCGTTCGGGGCCGAATTCGAGGAGTATTTCGAGCGGTCGCACGAGTTGCTGACGACGATCGTTCAGATCGAAACCCTCGAAGCGTTGGAAAACATCGACGGGATCGCAGCAGTCGACGGTGTCGATGTGTTGTTCATCGGCCCGCTCGACCTGAGCGTCAACATGGGGATCCCACAGGAGTTCGATCACCCGGATTTCCTCGCTGCAAAGGCTAAGGTTGCCAAGGCCGCCCAGAATGCAGGCAAGTCTTCTGGTATCCTTCTCTTGAGCGCAGAGCAGGTTCCATCGACGCTCGAGGCGGGCTTCACGTTCGTCGCTCTGGGATCCGACGGGGGCCTCGTGGCGGCGGGAATGAAGACACTGAACGCCACCTTCGACGCCTATCGTTAGCAGACCAATCCGGTAGCTGCCTCATTCGCTGCCAAGCAATCGCGGAGAAAAGGGCGAGAGGAAACTCTCGTCCCTTTTCATTGGAGGATCTGTGAGTCTACGGAGTGACTTTGATGCCAGAGGTGTGTATGTCTTCGTGATGACGCCTTTTTTGGACAGGATGAACTCGAAAGGTCATCACAAAGTCGATCTGGTCGGTCTGGAAGACAATATTTCTACGTTCGCGGCAACACGGGGCGACAAGACGATGGTGGTCTGCGGGGGATCGGGTGAAATCAACTCCCTGTCCGCGGGTGAGGTGGTCGACATCGCGGCGGCAGCCGTGGCAGGAACGAAGGGGCGTTGCCAAGTCGTCTGCGGGGTGCGAGGTCCAGATGCGCTGGCTGCGAGAACAGCCGAGCGAATCCAGGATGCGGGTGCGAATGCGGTTTTGATCATGCCGCACGAGCCTGTCGTCAGGAGAGGCGATCGTGCGCTCTGGGATCGTCATCGGGCCATTGCCCGCGCGATCGACATCGGGTTTCTCCCGTTCCGCGCCCCCACCCAAACGCTCTCGATTGACCTGATCGAACGGTTCGCTCAGCTTCCAAAAGTCGTAGCGATCAAGGAGGAGAGTGGGGCCGTCGACTGGGTGCGAACAGGCCGTCGTGTAACGAATGATACCGTTCCGTTTATCACGGGTGGCGGCGAGAACATGGTGCCCTACTACTACCTCGCCGGTGCGGTCGGTTTCACGACGGGAATGGCGAACCTGACGCTGCCGCTCTCGATCAAGCTCCATAAGGTGGCGGCAGCCGGCCGATGGAAGCAGGCGATGGCGATGCGTGACGCGTTCGAACCACTCACGATGATGCGCCAGGAACTGGGCACACCGATGCTGAAGGCAGGACTGGAAATGATGGGCTTGGCAGGAGGGCCCGTCAGGGCGACGGGCGCGGTGCTGGACCGGAAGGATCGCACCAGGGTGAGAAGACTACTGAAGCAGAAGAAACTGCTGTAGAAACCGGAACGATGTTGTTACGGGAAGAGGGACGACGTGATCTACATATCCTCACATCTTCTTCCATAGCCTAATCACCTGAGCCCAAACACCTTCTCTGCATTCTCGCGCGTGATCCGGTCGAATGCATCCCTTCCGACATCCACTGTCCTGATGTGCTCGATAATCGAAGCGTCCTGATTCTTCCGCAGCTTGTCGGTCGCAAACATCAGTCGGCTCTTCCATCGTTTCAGGAATGCTCTACCGAACTCGGGATCTCGCGTAATCGCGTTGTAGCCCGATCCCGCCGATAGATCCGCATACAGATTCCTGTATCTCCTAAAGAGCTCGTCCAGCCTGCCGCCCGGAGCGACGGGGCCCTTCGGATAGCTCTCCTTCCTTGGCACCTTCGCACTGATCTCCCGCCAGAAATACTGCGCGTGCCCGACCCATTTCACACGTGAATAGGTCTTGACCATCTTCTCGAAGTTGGGCAGTCCCGGCTTGTCGCGGTTGATCCACCAGTCCAGATGCATGGTGATCGAGATTCCCAGTCGATCGCACGCTTCATACACACGTTGTTGCATCGGATCGTCGACGGGCAACCCGCACAGATTCTCCCCATACCCGACGCACCCCTGGCTCATGTAGTCCTCGATGATGGGGTAGGGGTCGAATTTCCCTGGATACCGATGCCTCGGGTCCACTGCACACAGCGGATGCAGCCTATCGCGATGCCGACGCGTCATCTTCAGCAGTTCGCGGGTCGTGACGAAGTAGTCGAGCTCCTCGGGTACTTCGACCGCCATAACAACGGCCTGATCAATCTTGTTCCGATCCATCCACCTGAGCATCGTGGATGGGGTCATTCCAGGATCATCGAAGCGTAACTGTCCGAGATGTGTATGCGTGTCGATCATAAACTGCTCCTGGTCTCAATCGCGGCTTCGCGTGAGGGTGATCGGGAAGTGGAACGGTCGTTTTGCTGAGTGAGGAGGTTACTTGGCGACTTCTCGACGTCGGAGTGTGTCTACAATCTGCAGAGAAAGGGTCTGAACAGTCTCATCAAAATCCACGTTCTCAATAGCGGGAACGCTATACGTCTCACCTACGGCGAGGATGTGTTTCTGGATCCTAAGGATCTGATCCAGATAGGCTACATACCTGTGTTTCGGTCGCTCAGAGGCTTGGAGACCGCGCCGCTTGAACCGCTCCTTGTGTTGTCGGCCCTTGCCGGAAAGGAACAGGTTCACGAAGATCAGTACCGCCTTCTCTTCATACGGTCCGAGATCGAGTAGATCGGGCAGCAGGTGCGTGCCGTCTACGATCAAGCTCACATTCTCCTCAAGTGCTCTCTCGATCGTCGCCCGCACACCCACGCAGACGCGGCTGGCCTGATCTTGAAAGGCATAGAGTACCGGGTCGACTCCCCCACCAGGTGAATGGGAAAGCGCTTCCCAGGCCAGATAGGAGGAAGTGTGCAGTGTGGGCATCAGTTCCTGGCTGATCGAAAGGCGCATCACTTGACGAATCTCGTCAGTCGAGGACATTCGGGAGATGTTCATCAGATTTGCCAGGGCGACCGCCACAGAAGTCTTGCCGACTCCCGTCGCACCACCGATCAGAACAATGAGCGGCTGGCTCGAGTCTGAGTTACGAAACTGGTGCCACACATCGTATCGCTGCGACACGGCCTTCCCGGCGTGCTCTTCGAGAAGCCGCATCGCCTGTTTGCGAATTTGCTTCCGCGATACAACCCCTTTCCTTCTCTGCACGAAGTCCGCCAGGACCTGCTCGGCTATCCGGTAGGCTCGTTGGTCATCCAGCCCTGAGATCGCCAGAGAGAGTGAGAGCCGCGAACGCGAGAAGGGCCGGTACCCCCCCTCGTCCTCCTCGACAAGGACCTGACGTTCTCCCGGCTCCCAGAACACGCCATCGCCGATCGTCCTCTCACCATACAGATCGTGGACGGCGTCTTGCACGCGCTCGAGGAACTCGGACCGCGGTACATCATCCTCTTTCTGGAGATCCGACCGCACGCGATCAGCAACACGGTAGGCCTCGTCAAAGGTGAACTCGTGCTCGATCAGGTAGTGTGTGAGCATCCCCCGCAGAAAGGGGATTCGTTTTTCGCCATCGACAATGGTTGACATCGTAGCCCAGAGTAAGAGAGGTAGGCTTCCGTGGGGAGATCGTCCTGATAATAATACGGTGCGAGCACTCCTGAATCAAGCCATCTCAAGGGATGCTTTTGGCGCCCCACCTGCCTCATCCGAGGGACAGACGTGTCTCACACAACCGTGTTGACGATCAGTAAACGGGTCCCATCCACACACGCTGGCACTGCAGATCTCTTTATGCAAGTGCCCTCCTGTATGATGCTGCCTAATCGGATCTTCTCCTCCTTTTTGGCAGATCATTTGCTGAGTCAGGCCGCACGGATGCCTGGACCACCGGCAGCGATCTTCGAGCTTCTTGAGGAGCACCTTGCGGCAGATGTTCTGGCCGCCTCGGACACCAGGACGACGCTTGCCATCGCAGAGGACCTCCCGCTCCGCACATTGTCCGACCTTGTCGAGGAGAGGGGCCCCGATGACGCGGCCGACCTACTCTGAGATCTGGAGGAACTGGAAGCAAAGAGAATCTTGAACCTGATGGACGAGGAGGAGAGCGCCGAGGTTCAGGAACTCATGACGACCGACCTGATCGTCTGCCACACCGACGCGACCGTCGCAGAAGTCACCGAGGCCCTCCAGGCAGAAGCCGAAGATGCCGAGATACTCGAGCTCTTCGTCACGGATGCGGACAACCGTCTCACCGGTATCGTGTCCCTCCATCGGCTCGTCACCGCGCGGCCGGAAACCGCGATGGCGCACCTGATGGAAAGAGAATTCGTTACCGTGACTGCGCGGACCAGGATCAGGAAGAGATCGCTCGTCTTTTCACTCGGTACGACCTGTTGACCTTGCCAGTCGTCGACAGAGAAGGCCGCCTACTCGGTCAGATCACCTTCGACGACGTTCTCGATGTCATCCAGGACGGAGCGACCAAAGACATATACAAGATGGCTGGTACTCGGGACGACGAGGCCGATCATCCCTCGGTCTTGCGCATTGCCGAGGCACGGCTGCCGTGGCTGGGCTTCTGTCTCTTCGGAGGCCTACTCTCAGGCTTCGTCATACACCTCTTCGACGTGACGCTCGAGAGGGTAATCACACTCACGGCGTTCATTCCCGTCATCATAGCGACCGGCGGGAACAGTGGCCTCCAGTCAGCGACCGTCACGATCAGAGGACTGGTCACTGGTCAGGTCGTGCCGGGATTTCTCCTCGGCACCATTTTGTTCGAGCTCGGCGCGGCCACCGTAATCGGCGGGGTGTGCGGTATCGCCTCCAGTGCCGTGGCACGGCTCTGGTTCGGAGCAGCTACCGTCGACATCAGCGTCGGGATTTCAATGTTCATCATGATTTCACTGGCGATGCTCCTCGGCGTCATCACTCCTCTCGTCTTCGAACGTCTTGGAATTGATCCGGCGATCGCATCCGGCCCCTTCATCACCACAACCAATGATGTTGTTGGACTCCTGATCTACCTGAGCCTTGCACGCTCCTCCTCCAACGAGTCCCCTGACTCTCGGCGATCGGCTCACCATTTCGTAACGCCGCTCGAGCTAAAAAGTACCTTTGGCAAGACGGATTCATTGCCGTATGATACGGCAACCTGAGACCCGTTACGAAGGAGCGTGTATGTGTCCAAAGTACCTACTGACAGGATTGATGGCATTCGCCCTTACTATTGGATCGTCTCCTGCGGGCGCCGACGGCAAACAAGCCGTTACCGGGACGGTCGGGCTGGGAGCATTCGTCCCGACGGGAGACGACGCGGACGTCTCAAAGGCGAGTGTTGCCCTTCAGATCGGCGCCGACGTGCAATTGGCAGGCAGACTGGGTGTCCAGGCAGAATTCAGCTGGATACCGATCAACCTGGAGTCGGCGCCCAGACCCGCAAATACCCTCATAGAGGCACGACAGGTCAGTGTGGCAGCCGGTCTCCGCCTGTCGACACGACCTCTGTCGATGGGTGACCGGGTCCCTTCCGCCTACATTGCGGGCCGGATTGGCTTCTCGCGAATCGCGGTCACGGCCGACACAACCACTTCGGTTCCCGGCTGGATCGGTCGACCGCTGGATGCAACCCAAAACCTCCCCGCGTTCAGCTTTCCCACCCGTGTGACCGAGAATGCATTCCTGATTTCTCCACGGGCGGGCATCCTTCTTCACCCGACGGGGAACACACTTGTCGACATCTCGATCACGCCATCCTTCTTGTTCGACGGTGGCGAAGTCACAACGCAGATAATCGCGACGATCGGGTTCGGAATGCTCGGCGACCTGAACTAGACTATCCAGTGTCATAGTGGCATTGATACATTGAGCCAGCAGGTAGGGTTGATTTGGGATCGCTGCTTTCTCTACACGCTGTTGATGAGGCGGTCTCGAATCTGGATGTGTCTCAGCCCTGGAACGGGGCGACCGCCGGTAGCCTAGGGTGCGGTCGCGCGGCCAGTCCGTCGAAAGCGTAGCGAAGACGGACTGCGGGGCAGGCCCTAGGGTTGGACGGATAAGTATGAGCTGCGTCGCGATGACTTCTCCGAACCCGCAAAGGAATGCCCCCCGGTGTGAATCGTGCAAACACGTGCATCCGATATGGCAAAACATCCGACTCCAGGGAATCTGAATGCTAAGCCCCATTCTGAATCAGTACAGACTAGACCCACATAGTCGAATCATACAGGGCAAATCGGTGACAAGGTGACAAGGACAACAAGTTCTGTAAAGACCGCAGTGCAGGTTCTTCTCCTCTTCGGTATTCTCTACGCATTCCTTGTCAGCATCGGTCTCATGGGAGCCTCCTTCAAGATGTTTGGAAAGGGGTTTGCGACCCAACTCGTTGAGACGACCACCAACCCGTATGTCGGTCTGTTCGTCGGGATCCTCGCGACAACTCTGGTGCAGAGTTCATCGACGACAACATCCCTCGTCGTCGGGATCGTCGCGGCAGGCGGTCTTACGACATCCACTGCCGTTCCCATCGTCATGGGTGCCAACATCGGTACAAGCGTCACCAACACCCTCGTTTCGATGGGGCATATTACACGGCCCGTTGAGTTCCGTCGAGCGCTCGCGGGAGCCACGGTACACGACTTCTTCAACCTGATCGTGGTAGCCGTCCTCTTCCCCCTCGAATTGTCGACAGGCTATCTGCGACGTCTGGCCGGGGGTGCGTCAGAGGCGTTCACCGGTATCGGTGGCATGAAGCTGGCCAACCCGATCAAGGCCAGTGTAAAGCCGGCGGTCGCGACGGTGACAAATACCGTGGGTGACCATCCGTGGCTGATCCTGATTCTGTCACTGAT
This sequence comes from uncultured bacterium, assembly GCA_964471275.1. Lineage (GTDB taxonomy): Bacteria > Latescibacterota > UBA2968 > UBA2968 > UBA2968 > UBA2968. The sequence continues at coordinate 26,682 of CAYYGZ010000024.1, forward strand.
CCTGATGTATGCGGCCCTCAAGTTCCTGGTCGATCTGGCTCGTGGCCTCGTCGTCAGCAAGGCGGAGCGGTTCCTGCATCAGTATCTGTTTGGGGCCGCAGGATACGCGATGCTCTTCGGGCTTGTTATGACAGTCCTCGTTCAGAGTAGCTCGATCACGACATCGCTCATCATTCCGCTGGTCGGGGCCGGGATCCTTACAGTGGAACAGATTTTCCCCTACACATTGGGTGCAAACGTCGGGACCACGGTCACGGCGATGCTCGCGGCCCTATCCACGGCCAACGTATCGGCGATTACGATTGCCTTCGTGCACTTCTTCTTCAACCTGAGTGGGATCCTGCTGGTATACCCGATCGCCGCGATCCGCAGGATTCCGATCCGGTTGTCGCACGTCCTTGCCGAGTTCACCCACGGATCCCGCACGTGGGCGATCATTTACCTGATTGCCGTCTTCTATGCGCTCCCCCTTTGTGTCATCTTGATCTGGAGGTAATCAGCCATGCTTTGGAAGAAGAGTAACAACAGTCACCTACTCGACCAGGCTCTCAAGGAGACCGTGACGATGCTCGAGAAGGCCCAACAGCTCTTCGGGATTGCCTGGGAGACGCTGACCGAGGGAACAGACAGTGCGCAGATGTCGCAACTCGATCAGGACATCAATGCGGGTGAAAGACTGGTCAGAAGGCTTGTCATCGAGCATCTAACTATGAATCCTAAGCAGGATCTCCCTACAAGCCTGACGCTGGTCAGCATCGTCCACGATATCGAGCGGCTGGGAGATTATGCAAAGAGTATTGCGGAACTAACGGGAATGTCGGCGACACGGCTGTCGAGCGATGGACTCGGTCAGAGATGTCGCGAGATTCAGGCTGAAATACTACCGATGTTCCAGTTGGCGATCGATGGGATCCGTGAGGATGATGAGGGGCGGGCAAAGGATCTGATGCAACGGCACCGCGAGACAAAGGCTAGGACCGATCGCGTCGCCCTCGATGCACTCAACACGAAGCAGACGATCCCTGCCGATCTTTTGGCGGTTCTCGTGTCACGCTACCTCAGACGAATCAGCGCCCACCTGTCGAACGTCGTCTCGAGCATCGTCAATCCCTTTGACCTGATTGCCCGGAACGGCTGAGCCGCTGTTACCGTACGCAAAAGAGGCGGAGGCGAGGACATGTATCCTCACTTCCGCCTTGTTCAAGCCAGTTCTTGTGCTTGGAGTTCTTAGCCGATCAAGCTCTCGGAAAGCCGCCGACCGATCTCGTCCTGCGTAGCCTGTAGTTCGTAGAATCCGGTCGCGATTCGTCCCTTCGCCTTATCAACGCGATCCTCGCGGACGTCCGGGACGTTCTGAATCTCCTGCCGCGCCTGTCTCACCTGGCCGGCCTCTCCCTGAACACCATCGACCAGTCCCGAATCCAGAACCGCGTCGGCAATGGCCTCGCGAACCTCTGGACGATCGTAGAACCCTTCGGCCGCACGCTGACGGACCGCATCGATACGGGTCTGGCGAACATCTGGCGCTGCGTCGACATCCGCAGCCAAGATAACCGAAGCATTAAGGCTACGTGCTTTCGTGGAAATCTCGACGACATCCCTAGCTTTAGATGCATGGCGCCGCTTTCTGACCTCTTCACTCCTCTTCTCGGGAGCTTCGGAGCCGCGCAGCTCGTTTATGGCGTTTTCGATTCTCATTCTCTCGAGCCTTTTTCAGCCGGGGAAGTCCGGCCTCTATCAAATATATCGGCTGCCACAGAACCTTCTTGAGGGAATTCTTGCACTTTTTCTACAGAATGTGCGTTTGCAGGCATTTTCCGGCGCTTTACAGCTTCCAAACGACCCTTACTTAAATCTACAAATAACTATTATACAATAATTTAACGAAAAACCGCTCTACACCAGCAGCCGCATTCTTCGGTCTAGCTCGTGACCCGATCGATAAACTTAGGCTTCTGTGACACTCGATCCGATGCTTTGGGTCCCTGATAGGCCAGTGCGGCCCTTCCCTGGGTCTGCACACCGGACATCTCTTTCCGAAGATCCCCCATTCGGGTCTTCAGCAGCGTCTCGTTCTCGCCCTTCGCAGTCTGGATCTCTTCGACCGCGTTCCTGATGCTATCCACCAGCGTATCGACAGCCCTTCGCTCTGACGGATCGCGATCGAGGCCGAGTGAGTGCCAACTCTGTCGCAGCGGACGCAGATCCGCCTCCAGATCCCTCACTTTGCGCATGAGAGATCGGATCTCAGTCATATCGGTCGTCAGGCCCCCGACATCCATCACGCGGATATTACCGGCCTGCCTCGTCACCGCATCCTTGAGCGCCAGATACTGGTCCTGCTGACGCGTCAAGCGCCTGATCAATTCCTGTCCAGTTTCCATTGCCATTACCCCGTCACGCTGAGCTTAGCTGCCGGGATCGCAGAAGCGGGCACGGTGCCTTCGGTCGACTGTACGGCGACTTCCCACGCCTCATAGAGATTCTCGAGCAACCCGACAACCTCCTGAATCGCTTCCTTGTCGACTTCTAGGTTTGCGAGGACCAGCTTCCGGTAGGCATACAGGTAGATCTGGTTGAGTGACTGGGCGATATCCCCCGTCTGCATGTCAAGCGCCAGGTTGAGCTCCATAATGATGTCCTGCGCCTTGATCAGTTGATCGCCTTTATCTCCGTATTCCTTCC
>CAYYGZ010000025.1:0-29027 GCA_964471275.1 uncultured bacterium
ATACGGGTTCAAGCGGTCTGACGTAGCTCAGGATAGACACTCTTGCGACAGACAAGGTTACGCACTTACATCCGGCTGGCTGGATCCAGGACACGGGCGAAACCCCTGCAGCTTCCGAGGCATCTAATCCGGTAGTCAATCCGATCAGAACAGCAGCTGAGGACAGGGAGACGACGATGCGTGATATCGGCAATCTGATCTGGTTTGTGTTGGGCGGCGTGTGGATGGGACTAGCCTGGTGGTTTGTCGGGCTTCTCGCCTACATCTCGATCATCGGTATCCCGTGGAGCAGGGCCTGCTTCGTGATCGGTCGGTTCTCATTCTTCCCGTTCGGCCTGGCGGCGATCAGTCGGGAAGACCTCACGCACACACCGGATATCGGGACCGGCGGCTTCGGCCTTCTCGGAAACGTCATCTGGTTCGTGGTTGCCGGATTGTGGCTGGCGATCGGGTACCTGGGCCCAGCTCTCCTTTGCTTCATTACCATCATTGGAATCCCGTTCGGGATCCAGCATCTCCAGCTGGCCGGGATCGCGCTCGTCCCGATTGGACAGACCATCGTCGACCAGGAAGTCGCCGAAGCGGCCAGGAGCAGGAATGCGGATTCAACGCTGAAAGACTATCGGAACTAGCGTGGTGTCCCAGAAATTCGCTCTCATGTTCACCTGTCGGTGACCGCCCCTCTCCTCGGCTCTGCTCGGAGCAAGGCTATACACCCTCCGCCGCGTGAAGCCGCCGCAGAGGGCATTCGCAGTGAGCGGTGCATTTCCGCGACCACTGTAAGGGAACTACTGGGACTCGATACCCGGTAACAAGACTCCTGCCTCGCCGTCTCCGTACACAAAACAGACCGCGGTCGAACTGGCGCGGTCTGTTGTGAATCACGATTGCATCGGGCCTATCGATCTCGCGCGCACCTGAAACCGATCGTGTTCTTCCGCACCGTCACATCTTCCCAATGGAAAGCCTGCGAGAACAGGCTCGATCCGAACTGATCGTCATCGAAGCTGCCTCCCATGATCGCAGCCTCTTGCAGACCGAACGACTCGCGCTGTTCATTCACCCACTCCCAAACATTTCCCGTCATATCATACGCGGCATACTTCGAGAAGCTGTTGTTCGTCGTAAACCCTTCCGTCTCTCCGTTGTAGTATCCCACGGGTGTGGGGCCGGGCTCATACGGATCGCCGCTGTCAAAATAGTTTGCGTCTGCCGGGGAAATATCATTCCCGTGCGCATACAATTGGTCTTCCTCACCGTTCGCCGCGATCACCCATTCTGACCACGTAGGAAGGCGGCCGCCTATCCACTCGCAGTAGGCCTGTGCGGAAGCGTAGTCGACCCCTACGACGGGAAGAGTCGGGTTCGCCGCGTGAGAATCGGAAAAAATCACACCGTCGATCGCCAACGGTGTCCGGTCAGCCGATCGGCTCGTCGTGTCCCAGAACAGTGCATACTGTGCGTTCGTCACTTCAAACTTACCGATCAGGATATCATCGGAGTGGGCCCGTTCGAACAGATCGTTTTCCGAGTTTCGGAAAACGATATCGCCGTGCGTGACGGGTTCGTATATGTGCTGGTCCAGGGCGGGTGTTCGGAAACTGACCGAAGTGCTGACCCGCTGATTGTAGAAGTAGCCGAAATAAAGAACATCTCTGAAGCCGACAAAGCCGTCCCGATCGAAATCGAACCTGAAATCTCGTGAGCCAAACGCGGCCGTGATCTTCAGAAAATCACTGAAGTCCACTTTCCGGTTTCCATCGAAATCCATTCGAAGGGTGGTAAAATCGGTCACCGGTGGGACAAAGCGCTCAGCGGGCGGCGGCTCCGGGGGATCTGGTGGGATCGCGCCACCGAGGACTACCACAACATAGTTCTGGACGATATCCTGTGTACCATCCGACATCCGGATAGGAATCCGATTGGTACCGCCCTGCTCAAAAGCGGGGGTCCACCTGAAAGTGGTGCCCACAAGCTGGGCCCCATCGGGAGGAGAAGTGGTTGCCGGGAAGCTGTAAACCAGTTCGCGCCCGAGCGCTGACGTAAATCCGACCAGTTCCTTTGTTACTGTCTCACCAACGTTGACGGTATCCGTCGCAAGCGCTTGAAATGAAACTCCGGGAACACCACCAAACGGTCCGGGATCGCCCGGGTTGCTGATGTTCGACCGATTCCCGGTCTTCAGATCGTAGCTGTTCGGGTCAATCAGTACATTCTCCCCGATATACTCGGCTCGCCAGGAACCCGTCAGTTCCTGCAACTCCTCGCCGTTCGTGTATCCGTCCCAATCGGAATCCAGATTCGCAATCGAGAGACTCCAATTGATGTAAGTCGACGGTCGCAGCCACAGTCTGACATCGTCGCCGAAACCGTTGAGGGGGAAGCTCGTTGCCCCGGGAGTCGGTGCCGATTCGTAGTGGCAGAGCGCGCAGCCGTATCGGTCACCGTTCGGCACCCCGCGGTTCATCCACGAATCCGCGTGGGATGCGGTCGGGAGCAGCAGAACAAAGATGCCCAAGGCAATGTGCAGCATTCTTCCCATCAATTTTTCGCTTTCTCCAGACGGAAGACAGCCTCTTTCTCGGTGACCGCGTTTCCGTTCAAATCTTCCACAACCAGGATCAGCCGGTTCATCCCGGGCCTTGCTGTCTCTAAATCTACCTCAAGATAGGACCTTTCCATAGGGCTGCTCCCCGACTGTTCCACCGTGGCGGCGGCCTCCTGCCGGCGTGCTCTCCGAAGTGCACCGACGCCTCGAAGGCGGGAGCCGACGGCAACGATCGACGTCGTCACCTTGTATCGTGTCGCACCGAACGAATCCTGCACGAGATTGTAGATCTCGTAGTAAAACTTTAGACGTTCCGCGGTGGTATAGGTTCGTGAGGGCTGCGGCACGACCTCCAGACTCCCCCTGCGGAATCGTGTTGTGCCTGTGTATTCATCAACCCTGGAAGCAAGGAGCAGATCGCTCACGCGAAGGGAGTCGACCTGGTAGTCCTCCACGTCGATCTCACGCGTTACGGACCCGGTCTTTGCCGTTCCCGCCTCCCGAACGGTCAATGTCATGGTGTAGCGTCCGGGTGGAACGTAACTGGGGATCACATCGACAAGCGAGGCACTCGTTTCTTCACCTTCCTTGAAGACCACGGTCCGCTCCTGCCGGAGCACGCGTGAAAAGGCCGTGTCCGCGAGTGCAACAGAACGAGTGAGTACTCGCCCCCTGCCCTGCGGGGTCGGCCTCACAGCGAGCGAAGCGGCCGGGATGACATACGCCACATCCAGCCGCGTCTCGTCGCCTTCAGCCCTGAAGTCCACGACATCCGCCTCGAAACCGACGAGATCGGGATACTGCGGCGCATCGTATGCGTCCGGTGATTCCACCACCGCCCGTTCATACGCTATCTGCGGCGCATACTCGGCCAGGCGGACCGAGTTCTTCAGATTCGACGGCGCAAACGCAGGGATAGGTGCAAAATCGAATCCCGCCGAGCCCCCTGTCTCCTGCGTAAAGTCGAAAACAAATCCGCCGCCCACCCGGACATAGGCCCAGGACTCCCAGCGGACGATACTGTTATCCCTCTGAAGCGTGACCGGCGCATACCCTTCCGGGTTCGGATCGAAAGCACCCAAAACGCCGGTGCCGGGGCGGTCTGCATCCAGTGCAGCCTGCTGCTCGCGTGTTGCCGTCGGTGTCAGCGGTCCACCAGGGTTATCTACGATGTTCTCTTCGATATCGCGGATGGAGAGACCCACATCGCTCCGAATCGGAAACACCGGGCCGACCAACTCGCCGTCCGGCGGATCTCTGTACAGTTCCTGGTAGATCTGGTTCTTCAGGATTTCTACGGCAGGCGGCAGGAGACTCGGAACCCAACCCGATCGAGCTCGGTAGTCCGGTTCGCCGTATCGGACGTAGACCTCACCACGCTGATCCCAGGGGAAGGCCAGATCCGAGTAGTCGCGTCTCGCTATCCAGACGCGAGACAGGTGTTCCAGATGGCGCTCGTTGGGCTCCGTCGTCAGATCAGGATCTCGCTCCAACCAGAACCGATCCGCAAAAACCTGCCGCTTCTCATCATCGAGTTCCCCGTAGGCCAGTCGGTAGGCTTCGGTCAGCAGAGGCGACAGATCTTCATATATATCTCTCTCGCCTTTCCCGATACGCCCGAGGAACCGATCGAAGCGCTCACGCGCACGGTTGAACCGTCGAATCCGGTAATCCTTGTAGGCGACGATCGGCAGCAGTTCATACGCTTCAGGATGCGACCGCAGGAGGGGCTCGATGTGTCGTTCAATCCCTCGAAAGTCCTGCAGCCGGCCCAGCGCGTGGCCAAAGCGAATGACCGTCTCGGTATCGTCCGGCTCCATGCCGGCGTATTTCGTGTAGTATTCGACGGCCTTCTTGTCTTCCTCGTTCTTCTCATACCAGTTCGCAAGAATCCGATACGGTCGCGAGTATTCCGGGTCGCGTTCGATCGCCTCGTTCGCATACCGTGTGCCCGTCGTCATGTCTCGATCGAAGTGTGCCTGGGCGAGGTTGGCGTATGCCTCCATGAACCCCGGGTCCACGTCGAGGGCCTTCTTAAAGTATCTGACCCCCTCATCAAACCCCTCAAACCGACGAGCCGCGACCAGACCGAGACCGTTGAAAGCCGCTGCCTTGCCGTCAGGAAATGTCAGCGCCGTGTTGAAGGCTTCTCGAGCCTGCAGGAGCAAACCTCTCTGCTGGTAGGCCTGCCCCACCCGGGACCAACCGAGACCGTTCGTCGCATCGGCTAGAACGTCCGCCAACGACGTCGCGGCGGCACTTGCGCCAAATTGGGCGAACCGTTCTGTAAGCACAGCCATCGTAGCGTCGGTCACATCGGTCAGTTTGTCGTGTCGCCAGACACGGCGCCCGCTCGACGAACCCGCCCAGAGTATTCGCCCGGTCGGCACCTCGACAAGCCGGGATGCCACGCCCACGTTGTGCACAATCCCGTCCTTGCCCAGCGTCTTCAGGCTGCTACACAGGACGGCATCGACCTCCAGACCGGAGTGCGCCATCGTCCGCCACTTGAAGCCCAGTCTGGGGGGTGCCGTCCGTGAGGGATCAGACCCCAGGCTCCCCCTCACAATCTCGAACAGACCATCACGCTCGAGACCGGACTGGAGTCGTCGCCGACAGTCTGCCGCAAGGGGACCGTCCGCAGTGGTGTGAATCGGTTGCAGGGCAATCTTTCTTGGGAGATCAGCTGCATCCAGCGGTTTGGGCCTCGTGTCGAAGGCGTCGTATCCCATAGACTTCAGAAGGGCAAGGACGGGAATATCACCGACGTTCTTGTCCATCTGGGTCCAGGTCCAGGCGGGGTTGTCGGTCGTGGATCCTCGCCATACAAGGCTGCCGGAGCCGACATCAAGTACGGCGACCTGGATCGAGAGATGACCCAGGGAGGTGACGATGCCCAGCACAAGGTGATCGGCATCCACGTGCCCCCGGATCGTCTCGAGGTCCGTCGGGTCCGGGCTGCCTGCCATCGCCCTGTCGACAAGATCATCGCTGAGCGTGTCGGGCTCGATCAGTTCGAACCTGAGCGAGTCGAGTGCGGTGAAGTAGCTGTGTCCGTAGAGTTCGGACGTCAGCCTGTCCGCCAGGTAGACACCATAGTCCGCATCGGCGGTATACCGGAATGGATGGACGGCGATACGTCCCGTCGCCAGAACCGATCCGGACACGCACAAAATCACGATGAGTACGGACAGGACTTCGATCGGGCGCGACCCGAACCGGTGGGTCACTCGCCGAACTCCCATCGCAGTTCGAGCCGATTGGGTTCCAGAACCAGATTGTCCAGTACTGCGGCGCCCCACAGGGCCGCAAACACGATTGCGGCGGTATTCGCTGTGCTCGCCTTGCTCTGGTAGGTCTGGTATCGGGTCTCGAAGGGACGGGGCAAATCGGAAGTCTCCGTCAGCAGCTCGAGGTCCAGCTCCCCGATGTTTGTGTGGTCATAGGCCTGTTTGGCACGGTTGTAGTCGCTGACCGACTTCGCCAGAAACACCCCGGCAACGGTGGTTGCCGCCAGCGCGATCAGGCCTCGCTTCCGGTGTCCCCGATACATCTGTCCCCAGCCCGGCAGAATCAGCGATCGACCGGCCGCTTTCACCTTGGACGTCCGAGCATAGTGCTGTCGCTTCTCGGTCAATCCGAGATCGGATACGAAATGCCTCGCTTGTTCGAACTCCCGCCCCCCTTGGGTCAACACCTCGTTCTCCAACCCCGGATTCAGTGAGTAGGCATACCGGAGCGCACGCTCAGCGCGACCGGAGTCCGCCAGGGCGTAGTAGCACCGCCCAATTTCGAAAAACAGACGCGCGCGGTCTTGCCTCGTGGGCCGATCATTGGAAGGAATCGGAGTCATCAGACCGGGTGATGACAGAAGCTCTGAAAGGCTCTCGGACACCGGGCGTTCACCTGGCACCCTCACCTCGGAAGGTGGGTCCCCCGTCGCCTGGGCGATCGCACCCTTGGCCTGAACAAGGAGCATTGCCCCGGCCAGGATCAGGCATATCAGTTTCTCAGTCACGTTCGGCGATACTCCCGGGGGTGGGCTAAGGTCGGTATGTGTGAACGGATCCAGCATTGTCGAGTACAAAAACATTCAACGTGGTCATCGCAATATCCCCCTGGTCGAAGGACTCATTCGGCAAATCCCAGTGCAGGCCGATCTCACCTTCGGGCGTTACCACGAATACGCGGTGTAGACCCACGTCGAGGACAAAAAGCTGACCCGTCCGGTTCGACGACAGCGCCGTTGGATGGGATCCGGGCGGCAGCGGAACCTCTGTCCACGTCACACCTGTCGGGATCCTGTCGGACAGGGCGAGCTCTCCGCGTAGAAGGCGGCCCGGCGAATCGGCTGTCATCCAGAGAACCGTGTTGGAGGCCTCGATGCAGGTGGGTTCGTCCGGCAGATCCAACTCGATCGCGGGCGTGAATTCGCTGTCCAGAACGTAAAGCCTGTGACCGGCGGCAAGGTAGATCGTACCGGTAAAGAAGTCGGCAGAGAGGCAGGTGCGTGACGCGCCGTCCCGGGCCCACTCGCGAGACAGGGCCGCTTGCGAACTGAACGTGTGCGCCTTCAGAACAACGTCGTCACTTGCCGTACTGAGTCCGCTGACAAACAGCTCGACCGGGAGGGTCTGCCCCCCATCGGCCGGGCTCGACACTCGAAACTCCCGGCCCGGGGTATCGACGGACAGAGTTGTCGGAACCAGTTCCCGATCTTCACGCGGTTGGGGACCGGATCTGGATGGCGTCAAGCCTCCTGACCCGAACCTCGAGGCGGAGTATCTCTGCTCGATCGTCGCACTGGCTCCGTGGTTGTAAACGTGGACCGTCGTACTGGAAGAGGTCAGTTTCGGGATGACCAGAAAAGACTTCGCTGTCGCGCTCGACCGAACGCCTGCTAACGTTGTCCCCTGCGATGTGTAGAAGGATGCCGTGCCTGCCACGCTGGTGAGCGAGAACCTTTCCAGCTGCGATCTTACGTAATAAGTGTAGGCGACATCGCCCTGCAGCCCCTCGTCGACATAGGCCCGAACACGCGTATTGGCGGTCTCGAAGATGAGTGTCTCCACGCCATCACGCAGACGATAGACCTCGATACCGGTCACGTCATCCGAAGCACGCCACGACACGCGAACGCTTCCGTCCGTCGCATTCGCCGTGAGCGACTCGAGTCGCGCACCGGGGACGGTCACACTCCGGGCGGCGGTGTAGGTTTCGGGTGCTCCGTCAATCGGTACCAGGATTCGATAGAAGAGACGTTCACCCGCGGGAAGAACCTGGTCGACAAACGTCAGCGTCTTGCGCTCAAGCCGGCCGCCGGGGACGCCGGGCAGAAACCCGACATCTTCGTAGGAACCGCTTATCCGCCGTTGTACGCGGAACTCGGAGATCGCTCCTTGACCGATATACGACCAGGAAACGGAGACGGACCCGTCGGAACTGTCGAACGAGACGTCCCCGAGCTGGAGAATCGGGGTATTGGCAGGATCTTGCAGATTGTCGCGTTCGGAGCTGAAACAGCCGGCGAACTGCAGAAGAAGAGCAGCCAGCAATGAGTGACGAATGAACTTCACGAATCCCCCGGTAGGAAACATCCAGATAATGCGAGTAAGCCTGCTTAGAAACCGAATCCGATATCCACAAAGGGGAGAGCCGGCAACCAACCCTCCGACAGACGGCCGAACGTGCCACCCGGTATCTGGCCGCCGCCCGGCTGTCCCCCACCGCCAAACCCACCGCCACCGCCGAACCTGCCACCCGTGTACGTATATCTTCGAACATTCTCCCGGTTGTACACATTCGTCAACCCGAAAGAGAATCGCATCTGCACCCGACCGTAGTCATACCAATGGCTGATCTTCATGTCCAGTCGATGGTAGAGCGGATACTTGCCTGACATGAATTCACCCACAACGAGTGAACTGTTCTGGGAACCGTCGGAGTTCGTCACGGTCTCCACAAGCCTCGGCGTATACGGCCACCCTTCCCGGATTTCCCACCCCAGACCCAGATGCCAGTTGTCTTTGGGTCTGAAGATCACGTCGACCGAGAAGGAATGTCGCTGATCAAACCGTCTGGGTGCCGTATCTCCCATAACCTCAAAGGCGGCAGCCGAGAAATCGAAGGTCTCTTCGACGCTCGAGAGGGCATAGTTCATCCACCAGTTCACTCGCCCCGTATCCCGACGGAGAAACAGCTCGATCCCCTTTGACACACCGGAGAGCGGGAAGAGCTTGACGCGATCCGCCTCCGATTCAGGAATGAAGTCTGTCTCATCATCCAGATTCTCGTAGCGAAACTTGATATCCGCCAGATCCTTGTAATAGGCTTCGGCCCGGAACACAAGACCCCTTCGGATCTGTCGCTCTATCCCGGCCACGTAGTGTGTCGAAAGAGACGCCGTCTGGAAAGCACGCTCACCGTCCTCTACCTGCATCTCCTGCACACCTTGCGCCTGATGGTATCGACCCCAGGCGGCTCGTAATACCGTCTGCTCGTCGATACTGAACGCCGCACCTGCGCGGGGACTGATCTTGGAATCATCCGTCCAGGACTGTCGATCGAACCTCAGACCGACATCCAGCGTCAGCGGGTCGGAGACTCGAAACTTGTCGCTGGCATACAACCCGATCTCTGTTCCTGTCGGATCGACGAGCGCAGACTCCGTCGCGTATCTGAGCTGGCTGCTGCCCAGCTCACTCGGCAGCAGCGTGCGCTCGAAGAAATCATACGACGTCTGTCCACGCTTCAGGTCCACACCGAACCTCGGCGCGTGCCGCTTTCCACCGGTGATCTGGACGTCACTCTTGACGCCGTAGATGTAGGTGTTCCGCCAGTCATCGACGAGCTTGGTCACGTTGTTGTCGAACCCCAGCTCGGTTCCCTGTCGACGATGGAACAGCTGGCCGAGGTGGGCAATCGTCCGCACCTGTGCACCATTTGTCAGTGAGGCATTCCACGTCCCCCAGACATAGCCGTTCGCATATCGGCTCTCGAACCGATCGAACGCCTCGTCGACCGCCACGATATCGTCCGCGGCAAGCAGACCGTTCATAGAAAGCGTGTGCCGGTCGTTCGCTCTTAAGGAGATCTTCCCAAAGGCATCGTAGAAGTCGGGTGAAAAATCATCATCAGGGCTGAACTTCTTGACTGCCTGATCGAGATGGCTCATCCGACCGGAAAACACGTACGCGAGCCGGTCCGTCGCGCCCTCTGCACGCACGGAGGCCTGCATAATCCCGATTTCTGCTCGCGTCAGCGCGCCTTCGCGAGGCGCCCGGGTTCGCATCTCCAGGACCGCGGTCTCGCGATCGCCATATTCTGCCGGGAACCCGCCGGTCATCAGATCCACGCCCTGAATCAGCCCCACATCGATGATGCTCATCACGCCCCCACCCAGATCCTTCAGATGGAACGGCTCGTAGAGCTCCAGTCCGTCCAAGGTCACCAGGATCTCGTCGTAATCACCACCCCGCACCGTAAAGCGCGCCGAGAAGTCGCTTGCAGACACACCCGGCAGCCGTGCAACGGCTCGGTAGATGTCCTGACCGACAAACGGCATGGCTTCGAACTCTTTGCGTGTCAGCGTCTGGGGCGCGGAGGGCTCGTCGCTCAGGATCGAAAAACGACCCGGAGTCACAACCATCTCATCCAGAGAGAGAGCGGTAGGCCGGAGCTTCACATCCAATCGCGTCGGATCCCCGGCGGTGATCTTGATCTCGGTCAGCAACCACGGCCGGTAGCCGATATAGGAGATCTCCACGCCGTAGATGCCTGGAGACACGCTCTCGAACCTGAACTCACCGGCCGCTGACGTGATCGCCGAAAGAGACATCCGTGAGGAAAACAACCGGACGTTCGCGCCAGGCAGGGCCGTCCCTTCACTCGCGTCGGTTACGACCCCGTGAAGCATCGAGGTATCCTGTGACGCCGCCGAGAAGGGCAGAACCAGACAGAACAGAACCCCAACCACACTACGTCGGATCGCGTAGAACGTCCAAGCGTTCGCTCGCACCGGAACATTTCTCATTTCGAGTAATCCCAGGAATCGCCAAGGGCCGTGTCGGGAACTGGTAAACTGTCCAAGCGGCGAAGTGCGGATTGGACCCCATCAGCGGTCAGGTCGTCGATGTTCTCCACTCCCACGGTCTCTGACATAAACGCATCAGTGATCTCCGTGAGCGTCAGCGTCAGTTCGGGAGCTTCACGGATGCTGAAAAGCACGAACTGGACGTGAACGCCTTCGGTAGCACCCGTACCACGGAATGCGATCACGCCGGGAGCCTGCCAGAAGGAACCGTGATAGTCCGGAACCAGGATGCCTGGCACGCCACTGCTGTACACAACGAAGCTCTGATCCGGGCGAAAATCGACAGTTGGTGGGGCCGGAGGAGGTGAATCCTGAACCCAGAGGCCCGGCAGCAGGCTGTCGACAGAGCGAAACGAGGCCGGATCTTCGGCGAGACAGCCAGCCGCAATCACCGCAGACACAACACACCCGATGAGTCTCTGAGACTGAAATCTCATACCGGTAGCACCTCACTCGTTATATAACCAACCACTTACTTCCCATCCTGAGTAGAATTAGCGCATTTGCAACGGCTTGTCAAACACCATCGTGGTGTCCCTTGCTGGACACAACCACAGTGTCCAGTTATATTCAGCCAGACACAACCCCCTTAAAATACAGAAGATGCGAATACGTCTCCCGAATAGGAACAGGAATGCCGAAATCCGGAATATCGAAGACCCAGGTCGCCATCGATGGCGTCAGCTTGTCGCTGAGCCCGCCGGTTACGCAGTCTCAGGAATGGATCGGGCAGACCGATGTCCTCAAACAACTCCTCGCCTGTTGGCTGGTCGTTCACGAGCAGGATCTCCCGCTCTCTCCCCGCCTCATCGGCCCCCCCGGAATCGGTAAGACGACCCTGGCTATGGCTGCCGCGCAGGAGAAGCAACAGACACTCTATATATACCAATGTACGAGCGACACGCGACCCGAGGATCTTCTGGTCACACCCGTACTGATCGAATCCGGCAAGATCGCCTACCACGCCTCCCCACTGGTCACCGCCATGATTATGGGCGGCGTCTGTATCCTCGACGAGGGCAACCGGATGAACGAGAAAAGCTGGGCATCGCTTGCCCCGCTGCTCGATCATCGCCGCTACGTCGAGAGCGTCATCGCCGGGATCACGATCCCAGCGCACCCTGATTTCCGATGCTGTGTCACGATGAATGACGACGAATCCACCTACGAGATACCGGACTACATCATTTCTCGGCTCCAGCCGACGCTTGAAGTCAGCTATCCCAACCGACAGGACGAGCTTGCGATCCTCCAGTATCATCTCCCCTTTGCCGAAGCCGAAATGCTCAACATGACCGTCGACTTTCTGCAGCGGGCACACGACCTGAACCTGGAGTTCTCGCCTCGCGACGGCATCCACATTCTTCAGTTTGCTCTCAAGCGTCTGGCCCAGGACCCGGATCATCCGCTCGCACGCGATGTGGCCTGGCGCGAAGCACTGGAGCGCGTCCTCAGCGAAGAGGCGCTCGACCTCGACAAGATGGCCGAACAACGAAACCGTGTCCTCGGCAGTGAAGTTCCGGGTGTCAACCTCAGCGACTTTTTCTTCGGCCCCAACGATCCACTCAACCCGAATCGCGACGACGAAAGCTAGCGTCTACGGCTCTCTACCCTCTCCCTTCCAACGGGAGAGCGACGACTGAGGCAAAGCCTCAGTCAGGGCGAGGGCTCCGGTTCTACCTGAACTCTGAAACCTGATTCCTGGTCTCTTGCCTTTGACCAATCCCGTCCTCCAGCTCTCCGATCGCATCACGCTCCTGCCGATCATCCACGGCAGCGGTGACTTTGCGCTCGAGGTACGCCGTCGCATTCACGCGAATTCCTACGACTGCGTCGCGCTGCCGATTCCATCGGATTTCGAGGAGCACGTGGAGGAGGCGATCGGTCATCTGCCGCGCGTGCATATCGTGGCGCAACGAGAGGGAGGCGTCGGTGAGGATCCCTCCACCTACACCTTCGTGCCGGTCGATCCGTGTCAGCCGGTCATCTCTGCGATTCGCGAAGCGATTGCGGCCGACATACCGCGCGCATATGTCGATCTCGCTGTCGACGCCTACGAGCATGACACCTCGAACTACCCGGATCCGTATGCGCTGAAGACCGTGAGCCTCGAGAAGTTCGATGCGGCCCTGATACCCGGATTACCTCAACCCGTTCCCGGCAGCCAGCGATCGTCGAGGATTCGCTGGATGGCGCATCAACTCCACCTGCTCGAACTTGACTATGACAACATCCTGTTTGTCTGTTCGGTGCTCGACTGGCCCTGGATCCGTGACGCCTACACGGAGCGCCAATCCCCGCCGGAAGAGAAGGGCCCGGTCTGGCCGACCGAAATCTACTACGTCGCCGAGAACTGTCTTTTCTTCGTGATGGGTGAGCTTCCGTTCATTTCGCATCTGTATGAGCATCGACGCGCGGAGATGCTCCCGGACGAGACACTCGGAATCGACGGGATCAAATCCCTGGTCCTGGAATCGCGATCGGAGTGGATCCGTCGACACGACCTCGCCTCTCACTGGCTCACCCCGCAGACACTGAGCCTGATGCTCAAGTATATCCGCAACCTGTCCCTGCTCGACAGCCGCATGTCGCCCGACCTGTACAACATCGCGCTCGCGGGCAAGCAGATCGGGGGCGACGACTTCGCGGCAACGCTCATCGAAACCGCGCGACGCTACACGCCTCAGATCGCCTCACCCTACCCGGAAGTGTCGCTCCGGTTCGATGTCGGGATCTTCCCGACGGGCGATGCCGACACCAAGAACCGTCTGCTGGGAACCCAACTGGAATGGCGAGAGCTGCCACTGCGGCCAAGCCCGCCTGAGGAAAAGCAGCAGCAATGGCAAATGCAGTGGGACCCGTATCGTCAGTGCTCGTATCCGCCAGAGGACGACCGAATCGAGAGCTTCAACGCCCACGTGCGCGAACAGGCGCGTATCCTGATCGGCGAGGACCTGGCCAAGTCTGAGAAATTCACTGCTTCACTGAAAGATGGGCTGGACATCCGGGAGACGCTCCGGAACTGGCATACCGGCGATCTCTACGTCAAGGAGCTACCTCCGTCGAAAGGCACCATCGATGCGGTCGTCTTTATCTACGATACACCCGCCGACCCGCAGAAATATCCGTGGCACACCACGTGGTACGCCGAACACAACGAGGAGTCGACGCTCTGCTTCTATGCCTCCAACTTCAGCGACAACGTCTTGGGCCCGGGTATTGCACAGGCCATCTACGGCGGCTGTTTCCTGCTCTTCCCTCCCCGGTCGATCCCTGACGTCTGGACAGATCCCCGGTTTGAGGAAGCAGCCGCGCTCGAAGAACGCCTGATTATGGGAGCCACCTACCATTCGAACGAGAAACGGATTGCTCTCGTCTCCCCTGTCGCTCCCAGCGCCAAATGGCGACGCATTGCCAAGCAACAAGGAAAGCGTCTCGTCTACATCCCAATGAATCGCTTCTCCCTGCAGACACTGGACCGTCTGCGTCGCTTTCACGTCCTGAACGGTCGCGAAGTTCGCTCATACGCTGCCAAATACATCAGAGACGTGCGCTAGTAGACAGTCACGAAGCGAATGCTGTATTCTGGCCATCGAATGTGCGGCGTCAATTCGAGCGCCAGTCGAGATCGGATCACCTGCGGCTTGACTTCCACGCGGCTTTCCTCTTGCCTATGCTTCCGTCTGATCCGTCCTGCTAGGGGTCAACTGAGCTAGCGCCACACCGTGAGGGCAACCATCAACGGCAAAGACGTGTCACCCTTCTCTATCGATTCCCTGGCCGGTACCGGTCTCGAGATCGGCTGGTCAGTCTCGGTAGCCGACAGGCCATCCGATCTGCCATTCCTGGAGCCGCAGTACATTCGCGAATCGGCAGGCTGGACAGAGCTCTCCGATGATGCTGTCGCAGACTGCCTGGAAGCGGCCGTCTTGATCGGCTCCGATGCGGGACTTCACACGCTGGCGTGGCACGTACATCGAGTCCTCTTTCACGTCGACACAATCGGACCTGACACATCTCGCTGGCCCGCCGACATCCCGGGTCTGGGCTCATTCACCGGTGCCTTCTACCTGATCCTGGCACTCTCAGGCATCAGACATATGCGTACCGATCACATCGATCACGGGATATCGGAATCGATCAGTCGCCTCAACTGTCGTGACATCCATATCTGGGCAAAGGAATATCACGCTCTCGGCGAGCCCACCGACACCGGGTTCCGTCACACATTCACAGCCCCACGCTGGGGACTGCACACCCGTGGCTTTCGCTGGGTTCTCGGAAGTCTGACCGGCCGCATTCTTCGCCTGGGACGGCTGCAATTCATCCACGCGTCGTATCGATCGGAATTCCACGCTTATCGCCACGTCACGTCTGGTCTTGTGCAGGTCGCCGCTGGCAAGGGACATCGATTCTCGGATGACGGCTGGAAGACGGGAGACAAAGACACGGACGGGTGGTCCTCGTCCTTCGTCGAAGATGAGGATCGTACTGTCGCGACACCGATCGCCCCGTCAGGACGGGCGCTTCGAGAACCGATAACACTCGACGCCAAAGAGTGGAATGGCATCCTGGCCCCGGGGGACCCGATCGTGGAAATCCACATCCCCGAAGACGGCACAATGGACTTCGACGCGTGTGGGGCGGCCCTGCGCGAACTCGTTCGTGACTACCGAACCTACTTCCCCGACAGAGATTTCAAGGCCATCGTCTGTGGATCCTGGCTGCTCGATCCCCAGTATCAGGATGGCATGCCCGAGACGTCGAATATCTGCCGCTTTCAGAAAGAAGCCTATCTCTACCCCATCGGTCCAGGCGGGGGGCGAAGCGGCTTCTCCCGGCTGTTCACGCACGACGACATCGCCACACTGCCCCGCGACACGGTGATGCGCCGCACCTATCTGGATCTGATCGAATCCGGCGGGTTGTGGCGCGGCGGTGGTATGATGCTGTTCCCGGAGGATCTGGATTGGGGAAATCAGGTGTATCTCAAACAGCACAAACGAGAAGACTAAAGGCAGTTCAGAATGCAACCGTGTCTCGTTTGGTACTCTGCACTTTGCACTTGAACTCTGAACTCGATTCTGACTCTATGACTTCGATATCCATAAACAGCCTGGCCAAGACCTACTCCGTCCCCGAACGTGAGGCGGGTCTCGCCGCTGCGCTCAAGAGCCTGGTTCACCGCAAGACACGCGATGTGAAGGCTGTGGACGAAATCTCCTTCAGCGTTGAGGGTGGCGAGGTCGTCGGTTTCCTGGGCCCGAACGGTGCCGGCAAGACCACCACGCTCAAAATGCTCTCCGGGCTGCTGTATCCGACGTCAGGCGAAGTGGACGTACTGGGACACACACCCTCAAAGCGAGAGCGTGAATTCCTCAGCCAGATCACGTTGGTCATGGGTCAGCGGAATCAGCTCATCTGGGACATTCCCGTCATCGATTCGCTCGAGCGAAATCGAGCCGTCTACCGGATACCGCGTTCGGAATACAGAGATACTCTCGAGGAGCTCACCGATCTGTTGGACATCGAAGAGCTCCTGTCCAGGCCCGTGCGCAACGTGTCCCTCGGCGAACGGATGAAATGCGAGATCGCGGCAGCCCTCCTGCACAAACCAAGGGTTCTGTTCCTGGATGAACCGACCATCGGGCTCGACGTCACGATGCAGCGGCGCATCCGTGACTTCGTCGCGGAATACAACCGCAAGTATGGCGCGACCGTCCTGCTGACCAGCCACTACATGGCGGACGTCGAAGCGCTCTGCAAACGCGTCATCGTCATCCATCACGGTCACATCCTGTTCGATGGTGACCTTGCGGATCTCGTCACCCGGTTTTCGCCTCACAAGACGATCATCGTCGAACTGGAAACCGAGAACACGGATCTGGCTCCCTACGGCGACGTTGTCGAGGCCGACGGGAACCGCTACTCGCTCCGTGTTCCCAAATCTGACACCCCCCAGATCACGGCCAGGATTCTTTCCGACCAGCCCGTGATCGATCTCACCATAGAAGATCCACCGATCGAGGAAGTCATTGAACAGGTCTTCTCAGAAGGGAGCGACAACCGGGAGCAGAGCGGATAGAGCGCAGAGCTAAGAAGGTGATCCTTCCAAACTCTACGCCCTGCGTCTTGCACTCGGGCTCTTTAGCCGTCCCAATGTTCGCAATCTATCTCTCATACCTAAAAACCACTCTGGCGCTCCAGTTCCAGTATCGCGTTGCTATGTCGATCTGGATGATTGGACGTCTTCTCGAGCCTCTGGTCTATCTCGTTGTCTGGACCACGGTCGCAGACGCACGAGGCGGATCCGTCGGCGGCTACTCTCCAGCAGACTTCGCCGCTTACTACATCGTCCTTATGCTCGTCAACCAGTTCACCTTCACCTGGATCATGCACGAGTACGAGTATCGCATCCGGAGCGGCGATCTCTCGTCTGTGCTCCTCAAACCCATTCACCCGATCCACAGTGATCTGGCCGACAACATCGGCTACAAGGTACTCACCTCCGTCATCATCTTCCCCGCTGCCGGCTTCCTCTACTGGCTTTTCGACCCGGCGCTCAACACGAACCTGACCTTGTTCGGTCTGTTCATCATCTCGATGATCCTCGCCTATCTCCTGCGCTTCCTGCTGGAATGGTCGCTCGCCCTGATCGCCTTCTGGACCACGCGTAACGAGGCATTCAACCAGATGTACTTCCTGCTCGGATTGTTTCTGTCCGGCCGCATCGCCCCGCTGAATCTGCTTCCGGACTGGCTCCGCACGATGGCGGATGTCCTCCCTTTCAAATGGGCGGTCGCCTTCCCTGTCGAGCTGGTCTTGGGAAGACTCACGCCAGAGGAGATTTCCGAGGGGCTGCTGATACAGACCGCCTGGCTGATCGCCGGAGTCATTCTCCATCGGTTGGTCTGGTGGCGAGGCGTGCGGAGATACTCTGCGGTGGGGGCATAGAATGCATCGGCTGAATCTCCTGTATACATTCTTCAGGATCGGGATCATGAACGAACTGGCGTATCGAACGAACTTCTACGTTCAGATCGCTTCGTCGCTCATGAGTCTGGGAACCGCGCTTGCGGGTCTTCTGGTCGTGTTCAACCATACCGACACACTGGGGGATTGGACATCGACCGATATCCTTGCGCTGCTGGGTATCTACGTCCTCGTCAGCGGCGCGATCCAACTCGTCATCCAGCCCAGTATGCAGCGTCTGATGGAGGACGTCCGCCTGGGCACGCTCGATTATACGCTCACAAAGCCGGAAGACGCGCAGTTCCTGATCAGCATCAGCCAGATACGCATCTGGAAAATCACGGATATCATCCTGGGTGTTGTCGTGCTCGGCGTTGCCCTTGCCCGTCGCGGTGCCGAGATCGGATTCGACGACACGGTTGGATTCGCGATTGTGCTTGTCTGCGGGGGAGCGATCATCTACAGCTTCTGGCTGATCCTGGCGACACTGTCCTTCTGGTTCATCCGGATCGAGAACATCCTCGTCATCTTCGAGACAATGTATCAGGCCGGACGCTGGCCGATCGGCATCTACCCGGTCTGGTTGAAGTTCATCCTCACCTTCATCGTTCCGATCGCCTTCGCGATCACGGTACCGGCCGAGGCGCTCACCGGCCGCCTGACCCTCGATTCCCTTCTGCTGGATATCGCCGTCGCTTCCGGCATACTCGTCCTCTCACGTCTCTTCTGGCGAATCGGTTTGAGGAACTACGCCGGCGCCTCTGCCTAGCCCTGCGGCGGCATCTGCTACTGAGTTGACAGGTTCAGAACAGCGACGTCTCACGATATCCCCCTCGCTGCGAAAAACACTCTTGTCACCCTCATGCGGTCACCGTAGGTTGGGTCCTCCGATGATTGACCTGACCGACATCCCCCAATCACCAACCCAGCCCGTCAACCCGCGTTCGATCGTCTCGATCGGAGCCGGCGGGATCGTCAACGATGCACACTATCCAGCCTATCGTCTCGCCGACTACACGATCGCCGGTGTCTATGATCTGGACACGGACCGAGCTCGCGAACTTGCGGATCAATTTGACATACCGGTCGTATACGATTCGATGAACCAGGCGACCAGCCACTCGATCAACTCTGTCCTGTTCGATGTTGCGGTGCCGGCTAGTGCCCTGGTCGATGTCTTGCCGGACCTCCCCGATGGGGCAGCCGTCCTGATCCAGAAACCCCTAGGCGAGGAACTGTCGAGTGCCCGGCAGATCAAGCACATCTGTCAACGCAAGCAGTTCACGGCAGCCGTAAACTTCCAACTCCGATATGCGCCCTTCGTTCTCGCGGCAAAGCATCTGGTTGACTCGGGTAGAATCGGTAAACTGCACAGTATGGAGTTCCGAGTCACCGTGCACACTCCGTGGGGTCTATGGCCCTTCCTCGAGGGGCTGCCTCGACTCGAGATTCTCTACCACTCAATCCACTACATCGACCTGATTCGTCACTTTCTGGGCGAGCCCCAAAGCATATACGCAAAGACGACCCGTCACCCCGCGAACCCGAAACTGGCCGCGACCCGGACGAACATCATCCTGGACTACGGTGACGACACGACGGCCACCATTGCGACGAATCACGGACACGATTTCGGACGTAGGCACCAGGAAAGCTATATCCGATGGGAGGGTACGGAGGGGGCGATCAGAGCGCAGATGGGCGTCTTGCTCGATTACCCCAAGGGCGAGTCGGACAACCTTGAAGTTTCTGCGGGCGAATCCGGCTGGTCTGAGGTACCGTTGACTGGAACCTGGTATCCACACGCTTTCATCGGGACGGCTGCGGGCGTTATGCGTGCGGCAAACGGGGAAATCGAAGCGGCGGAAACAGACATTCAAGATGCCTACAGGACGATGGCAGTCGTTGAATCGGCCTATGCGTCCAGCGAATCAGGAGGAGTTGCAATACCTGAATAACCATCACCAAAATGAATCGAGAACGGTTAAGACGAAGACATTCAGATCAGGAGTGAGAAATGGCGAACACAAAGGAAGTGATTCTCGTAGCGAACGGTGACCTCCGGCTCAGCGCGAACAGAATGTGCTGGCCCGCGCAGAAGGCGATGGAACAGCAGGTCTCGGCAGCCATCCGCAAAGAGGGGTGGAAGGTCCGACGGGGTCATCCCTACAAAAAAGGGGAACGACACGGGTTCATCGGCAGCCAGAAGGAGGGTATGGAGGTCTTTCGGGACATCCCGGCCGATACGCCGCTCATCGTGGCCGAAGCGGTCTGGCAGTACAGCCATCATCTCATGGCGGGACTGTCGTCGCACCGCGCGCCCATTCTCACCGTAGCAAACTGGAGCGGTCAGTGGCCGGGGCTCGTCGGGATGCTCAACCTGAACGGCTCGCTCACCAAGGCAGACATCCCGTACAGCACACTGTGGAGCCTCAACTTTACGGACGGATTCTTCAAACGAGGTCTCCGCGAGTGGCTGAACACGGGACGCGTCACACACGACACGAGCCACGTGCGGGACCTGAGCAACTACCGACTGGCAGACAGGGATCGCAATCTCGGCGAGGACCTTGCCGCCGACCTGCAGAAGAACAAAGCCATCATGGGCATCTTCGATGAAGGCTGTATGGGCATGTTCAACGCCATCATTCCCGATCACCTGCTCAATCCGACGGGTGTGTTCAAGGAGCGGCTCAGCCAGTCCGCACTGTATGCCGAAATGCAGACGATCGAGGATGCTGAAGCCGATCGCGTTCGGGCCTGGCTCGAGCGTAAGGGGGTCGATTTCATCACGGGCAAGAAGCACAAGACGGACCTGACCGATGCGCAGCTCCGAGACCAATGCCGGATGTATATCGCTGCGGTCCGAATTGCCGACGACTTCGGCTGCGACACGATCGGCATCCAGTATCAGCAGGGCCTGAAAGATCTCTCACCGGCCTCCGACCTCGTCGAGGGCATCTTGAACAACTCGGACCGCCCACCGGTCAAAGCCCGTGAGAACGGCCGCGTCCTCTACAAGGGCGAACCCGTTCCCCACTTCAACGAAGTCGACGAATGTGCCGGTCTGGATGCGCTCTTGACCAATCGTGTCTGGAAGGCGCTCCGTCAGCCCCCGGAAACGACACTGCACGACATCCGTTGGGGGGATCACTACAAGGGCCGCGGCGTCAACGACTACGTATGGGTATTCCTGATCTCCGGCGGCGCTCCGCCCGCCCACTTCATCGACGGCTACGCGGGAACGACTTCGTATCGCCAGGTGCCTATGTATTTCCCGAACGGCGGCGGAACCTGTATGGGTGTCAGCAAACCCGGGGAGATCGTTTGGAGCCGCGTCTTCATGCAGGACGACCGACTCCAGATGGACATCGGCCGCGGCACGGTTGTCAAGCTGCCGGAACAGGAGACCCAGCGTCGACTCGATGCGACGACACCCCAGTGGCCGATCATGCACGGCATCACCTATGGTGTCTCACGCGACCAGATGATGGCCCGCCACAAGGCGAACCACATCCAGATCGCCTATGCCAAATCTGTTGAAGCCGCCAATCGCTGCCTCGCAGCCAAGGCCTCGATGGCACAGGCGCTGGGCATAGAAGTCCACGTTTGCGGCAGCAAGAACGGAATCACAGACTGAAGCATATATCGGAGCTCGTCGCCCTTCGACTCGGTTCAGGGTGACCTACGGCTTTCGTGCTGACGTAGCCCAACGATCACTACAGGTCGCAACAAGACAAGGAGACCTAATGAAACTAGCACTCGTCCTCAGGCCCTTCTCGGAAGAGAACCTCGCCGTCGCCAAGCAGATTGGCGTTACGGATATCGTCACCACGCTCCCACGGAACATATACAAGGTAGGGGATGTCTGGCCCTATGAGGAGATCGTGCGACACAAACAGAGGATCGCTGACGTCGGATTGGATTGGTCCGTCGTCGAGTCCGTCCAGATCTCCGACACGGTCAAGCTTGGCAAGGAAGGGCGTGACGCCGAAATCGACGACTACTGTCAGACGATCCTCAACCTGGGTGCAGCCGACGTCAACATTATGTGCTGGAATTGGATGGCCGTCTTCGGCTGGATGCGCACCTCGTTCACGACACGGACACGCGGGAACGCTCTCTCCAGTAGCTATGATCACAGCCTAATGGAGAATGCGCCCCTGACCGAACACGGTGAGGTATCGGAAGATCAACTCTGGGAAACGCTGGAATACTTCCTGGGAAAGGTCATCCCTGTTGCCGAGGAGGCAAAGGTGAAGCAGGGTATCCATCCGGACGACCCGCCTCTGTCGCCGATCCGAGGAATCAGTCGCATCGCCAACAGTATGGAAAACTATGATCGGATCCTCAGCCTCTATCCGAGTGAATACCATGGCGTCACCTTCTGCCAAGGCAATTTCACGGCGATGGGTGCGGACATTCCGACGGCTCTGAAACACTTCGGCAAAGAGAAGATCCCCTTCGCCCACTTCCGTGACCTGCACGGCAAGGTGCCGCACTTCTCCGAGTCGTTCCACGACGACGGAGACACAGACATGGCCAAAGCCATCCAGGCCTACCAGGACATCGGCTTTGAGGGCCCAATCCGCCCGGATCACACCCCGACCTTCGCCATCGACGAAAACGAGACCGGCGGGTACAACATCCTCGGACGACTCTTCGCCGTCGGCTATATGCGCGGTCTCATCGACGGATTGAATTGCCGATAACGGAGGAATTCTCCAGGCAAGTCATTCCGAACGTTAGTGAGGAATCCATACGGGGTGGTGATGAGTTCGTGACTTAGCTATACTCGCAGCGTCACGAGATCATATTATGTCTATATCCTGTCCAGCAAGTCCAAGACTCTCTACACGGGGATGACAAACGACCTGAATCGTCGCGTATGGGAACACAAGCAGAAAACGAAGGGCTTCACCTCACGGTACAACATCACCCAGCTGGTCTACTTTGAGGAATACAACGATCCGCTGAGCGCGATATACAGAGAGAAACAGATCAAGACCTGGCGGCGCGAGAAACGGGTTGACCTTGTGAAGGGGATGAATCCAGAATAGCAGGACTTGAGTCGTGATTGGTATCAGTAGCCCGTCGTCATTCTGAACATCAGTGAGGAATCCATACGGTCGGGTGACATTCATCGGTGGTTAGGCCACAGAGACCACGACAGCTTCGGAAACTGATCAGCACTCCCGGGCCACAAGCAGATTAGCACACGGGTCCCTCGGCCAAGCCTCGGGATGACTAGCTTGTACACGGGACAGCCTATATGAGAGACATCGAAATAGCCGCCGCGCAGTTCGAAGCCCGCGACGCAGACATCGACTATAACTTCAGCCGAATCGAAGCGCTCACCGAACGGGCAGTTGCCGAGGGAGCGAAAATCGTCTCCTTCCACGAGTGCTGTATCCAGGGCTACACGTTCCTGATGACCCTGTCACGCGAGCGACTCCTGGACCTGGCCGAGCCCGTACCCGATGGCCCATCCACCGAGCGGCTCATCGGGCTGTCCCGCAGGTTCGACGTACCAATTATGGCAGGCCTCGTGGAGCGCGATGGCGACCGGATGTATAACACCTATGTCGTGGTCAGTCCGGACGGGTTTATCGCGAAGCATCGTAAGCTTCACGCGTTCATCAGCGACTACATCGACTCGGGCGATTCCTTCACCACATTCGACCTGTGCGGCTGCAAGTGCGGCGTCCTGATCTGTTACGACAACAACCTCCCCGAGAACGTCCGCATCACGGCGATGATGGGAGCCGAAATCATTTTTATGCCGCACGTCACCTGCGGTCTTCAATCCGCGATGCCGGGTCGTGGCCTGATTGACAAAGCGCTCTGGGACAATCGACATCGAGATCCGGTCAGTCTGCGACAGGAATTCCTCGGTCCCAAGGGGCGGGGATGGTTGATGAGATGGCTACCGACACGTGCATACGAAAACGGCGTGTATGCCATCTACACCAACCCGATCGGTGTCGATCACGACACCATCAAAAATGGGAATGCGATGATCATGGATCCCTTTGGCGAGATCCTCGTCGAATCGGATGCGTTGAAAGATGATGTCGTGGTGGGGCTCTGCACGGCGGAGAAGATCGACGTCTCATCCGGTCATCGATACCTGCGGGCGCGACGACCGAAACTCTATGGGAGACTGGTCGAACCGCTTCCGGAGGATTGGGAAGCGGGAACGAACCCGGGCTGGAAACGAGACGCTTCGGACTCAGAGTAGATTACGTAAGGGCGCCAAACCAAGCGGTTCGGCGCCCTTTCTGTGTTCAGGTCACAATGCCAGCCGTCACAACCGGCGAACATGAGGAATGACGTGGTTGCCTGATTGACTACGTGACAGCCGGAGCTCTCCGCAACAGCGCAATGTAGAGAACGAGCCCGGTCAACCCCGAACAGGCGATCGCGTAGAGCATCGGGTTCGGTGTTCCATCGTAGATGAAGACGAACATCACGCCGGAAAGCCCACCGCCGAACATTCGGATAAACCCCATAACGGAGGAAGCCAGTCCAGCCTTCTCAGGATAGGGGATCAGCGCCTCGGCAGAAGCCATCGGGCTGATGAAACCGCCGCCCAGGGCATAGAAATACATTGTAAGAACGATCGCCACGACCTGATAGGTCTCTGCCCACGCCTGAATTCCCAGGGCCAGACCTGCCGTCGCAGAAATCAATGTCCCGACCCGAATCAGGAGTCTCCTGGGATAGCGTCTGTTGAAGCGCCCGGAAATAAACGCGCCGCTCATAAAACCAAAGGCAACGAAACCGAAGCAGTAGCCAAAGACGGCGGCGGAAACGCCCAGGACCTCGATCAGCACAAAGGACGAGTTTGTGATAAAAGCGAAGAAACCGCAGAACAACATCGTCATCAACAGGACGTTGCCCAGATACTGGCGATTACCGAGCAGATCACGGACGTTGTCGAGCAGATGTGCGGGATGTAATGCGTTTACATCAGGCATCCGGTTCGTCTCGGGGATCAGCACAGCGTAAACCGTGAAGAAAAGCGTGCCCATCCCCACCAGAACCACGAAGACGGCGCGCCACCCGAAATGCACCTGCAGGTAGCCGCCCAGTATCGGGGCAAGCATTGGCGCCAGAGCCATAACGGTCGCCATCGTCGCCAGAACCTGCGCGGTCTTCTCCTTCCCGTATACATCCCTGACAACGGCCTGACCGACCGAAGGCCCGCAGCCGGCGCCAACTCCCTGGCAGATACGACCGAACACGAGCAGCCAAACGGTCGTCGCAAAACCGCACATCGCGCCGGCAACCGTATAAACCGCGACCCCGATCAGCATCGTCTTTCGCCGGCCATACCGATCGGAAACAGGACCGTACAGAAGCTGTGAAATGGCCATCGCTATGATGAACAGGGTTACGGCCAACTGGATGTGGGAAGGTTCGGCCTGGAACTGCTCTGCCATCCGAGGCATAGAAGGCAGAAACATATCGGTCGAGAGTGGAGCGAGAGCCGTTAACCCGATGAGGACCACGACAACATACCGGCTCGGTTGCCATGCAGATGAGGACGCTTCTTTACTCTCCATAGGAGACAAAAAGTAGGCGTGCAACAGGTTGCGGGCAAGATTAAACTCCCGAAAAGCCACGCAGATAGAGAATCAACAATGCCGGGGTAGATACTGTCATTTCTCTAATTCGCGAACTTCCCGAGAGTTTCAGCCTTCTCCATTGACACGGGATGCTCGCGACAGTTCCAACTTGCCGAAAATATTCGGATTGACGAATTCTTTCACACTGAATCGAGATCCGACAGCGCCCCGAACCCAGCCGGCCGACGGGATATAAAATTTAATTTTACAGTCAGTTAGATTTGCAGCGACCGCACTTGGCTTGTAGTGCTTGGGGGAGCAGGTAGCCAACCCAATCTCGCACAGATTCCAGATTCTCCTTCGAGAATTCTTGTCCATCGACTACTTTGGCACGCAATAGTGCCTACGGAGGCAATATTGACCTTTGGAAATCAGGAGAACCAGTGCTTGGCCCGGTGTTCCACCCAGAGGCGAAAGCGCATCCGGAGCGATCGACAAGAATCCAGCCAGCGCTGCCCGCCGAGTTACGTCCTCGATGTGCTTGTTCAGCCCACGATTCTCGTGGATCGCCACGACAGCCGGAAGCTTGCCGGCATCCTTCAATCTGGCCGAGTATGCGGACACCTCACCGGACTCGAGCATCGGCAGGAGAGCGTTGGCGGCTGATGCGATTCAGGTTCACGCGCGTTCCAGGCTAAGTACCTGAAACCAGCCTCTCTACCGTTTCCAGCAGCTCCCGCATTTTGAAGGGCTTCTGGATATTTTCGGTCACACCCACATGCTCCAGCCGCCGTCTAGCCACAGCATCGAGGTTCCCTGAAACGACAAGGATCGGGGTGTCCGTATACTCGGTAAGCAGATCGGCCACATCGGTGCCACGGATCTCAGGCAGGCCCAGGTCGAGCGTGATCAGATCATAGGTGCCCGATCTCGCTTCACCGATCAGGGTAGCAAGCTGGGGACTGGCTTCGACCTCTTAGCCAGCCTCTTCGAACGATTCCACCAGGAAGAAGCGAGTCTGTTCATCGTCTTCGATAATGAGAATGCGCTTCCCGGCCACAAGCAGTTCCTCCGTCACCCCAATAGGTCCAACCCATCTTCCGTATGGACTCGTTAAGATCACCTTGCTGATCCAGACTGTCCAGACTCGGATACACAAAGCACAGAAACAGGCACCAACCACGAGGATTGGCGCCTGCTGCCAAGGTAGGCCGGACCGGCCGAAGCCTGCCGGGTGAGAATGAAATCGCTTCGTCAGACCACGGCCTCTCTCTTTGTGTCGACTGCTAGATTTTCGGGCAACCCCCGCGGCAGAGCGGTGCGTGTTCGCCACCCCTCATTCCCTTGGCAGGTCCACCGCGACGCCCGCGGAACTGCCCCCTGTTCCCGCCTTTCCGTCCCTTTGGCATCTTTTCGAGCTTCTTAAGCTGCTCCTCGGTCAAAATCTTGTTCATCGCCAACTTGTGCTGCACGCGATTCGCAGTCATCTTCGTCTGGGTCGCTGTTACGCTCGCAACCGTCTTGTCGACCTTGCTTTGACTCGGGTTCTTCTGGCCCAGCAGCTCCCGGAGCTCAATCTTCGCGACCTGCATATCCGCCCGAAGCTGAATCATCTCCTTCTGCCCGTCGGAGCGAAGCGACTTGAGCTGGTCCTTCTGCTCCTGGCTCAGATCAAGTGCCTCGAACCTCGGTCCGGCAGGTTGGTGCCTTCTTCCGCGACGTCCCTGCGCGTGAACGACAGATATGCCAAGCACGAGCACGAGACCTGCGATCCCCATCCACATATACTTGCGTCTCATCTCTTCCTCCTTCGTGTGACCTCCTCGGGTCAACAGCCACTCCCCAAGAAGACCGGTTCTCATTATCCTCTGTACCGCTACTGGTTAGACGAGAGATCCATCCGGTTGGTTGTTCGATTTCTGTATCCCTCTGTTACGTATTGTAGAGATCGCGCTGCGACGGCCCAACCTCATTGCTCTGATCTTCTCTTCAGTGCTGAGGTTCGTGACCTTTGATTCTCTTTTCGCGTGCTAGCGATCGTCTCCGGAGATCCTCGTTCGCAACAATCTTAGGCACGAACACGATTCCATAACAAGACTGAAGCGCCGCGGGCCCCCCCTCGTGTTCTGCGTGGGAATCACGACGCCAACGGGTGGGGGACCTCACTCACCTGGGACGATATTCTGTGCACTCTCAGCGTTCACCTGATCCTTCGCAGCACAGCACGCAGGAGGTTGTGTCGAGATATGTTCCACCCCGTCGCTAGAAACTCAGCCCAAAGCTGACATCTACCGATTTTCGGCCCTCATAATCGTAGAAGGCATCGTTCGATCGCGATTTCTCGAAGCGGTAGTCTACACCAAAGTCTAGGCGATCCAGAAGCGGGACCTCGAGAGACACCTGCCCGAACGTGATCCTGTCGAGCCGGATCGACAGATCGGCCATCGGGATACCGTCTGCGTCCAGGGCGACCTGGTCATCATACGTCTGCGTCTCATACCCGCCTGACAGAACCAGGGATGATCGCAGAGGGAGTTGCTGTGTCAACTTGCCGGTAAGCTGATGCCCGCTGTAGTCGTATCGATCGACCAGAATATCCTCATCCAGGCTGAAGCCACCCAGTGCCAGATTATCTGGGGGCGCGATCGTATTCACACAACGCTGATACCGCACGCTGATTCCCTTACCCGGTCCGACGGACTGTGCGATCTGTGCCCCGAGCACGACCTGTGCCTCGTCACTGAAATGGGATTTGTAGCTGTAGCTGAGATCCCCTCGCAGCGTCGTTTTTGATGGCAGAAACTGTGTCACCTGCCCGAAGAGGTAGTGGTCGGCGTAGCTGGACGTATCCAGATTCCAGTAGTTGAGTGTGGCCAGATGATAGCCCAACCGAATCATCGTTTTGGGAGCTGCATAGAACTTGCCGTTCAGATAGGCACGCATCCCGGCGTAATCGTAGACATTGTAATCGGCACGGTCAATTCGCGTCAGGAACGTCGCACCCGCGTAGAGCCTGTTGCGGCCCTGCCCGATCTTTCGGGCGTGAGAGATCCCGACTTCCTGGGTCGTGAACGATCGGTCACCGGCCGACGCGAACAGGTAGCCGGATCCCTGATAGAACAGACGTGTGTCGTAGCCCTGGCCGTTGAATGCGCTCGCGATATACGTAGAGGCTTCCGTCAAGTAATCCGACGTCGCTACCGAAGTGCCGAAAATGTTGGTATCTGCCGATGAACGAACTGAGGCCTCACGGATGAGTTCGGCACGTGAGGGAGCGGCGAAAATCAGAACAAGTATTAAAAGTGCTGGCGTAGGGAATCGCATCGCAGAATCTCGCCCGGTCGGGAATGAAGGTCGGAAGAAAAGGCGGGACGACCGGAGCCGTCCCGCCGAAAGATCACTCTAGCTCCTATCGTTGGCTGCAGCATCAGCTGCCGGGGCCGGAGCAGGGCCTCGCCTGCCACCCCGGCGACCGCGGGGCTTATTGTGACCCCCGCGGCGACCAGGTGGAGGGCGCTTGACCGTTGAAGGATCGACACCGAACTCACCCAGCTTTGCCTCGAAAGCCGCCCGGACATCCTCTCTCGAGGCGCCTGATTCCTTGAGACCGTCGATCTCTGCACGGAGATCTGCTAGCTGATCCTCACTCAGCACGGAGCTGAGCTTGTCCCGTCGTGCCGGCATATCCACGCCATAGCCCTCGAGCAGTGATCCCACCGCTGCGTCAATGTCCGACCGGGATGCCTCGGCCGCCCGCAGCGTCTCGACTGCGGCCTTTACCTCTTCACGCTGTGCTTCCGTCAGCTGTGACCGGATGCCACGTCTTCCGAACCGATGGGCTCGG
>CAYYGZ010000026.1:0-17682 GCA_964471275.1 uncultured bacterium
GAACAATCGTGAGCCGCGTCGCGATAGCCCCTCTGAACCCGAAAAGGAATGTCCCCGGCGCGAATCGTACAAACACGTGCGTGCGTGCAATGACCTTGATCCGACGTGAGGGAACATCCGACTTCAACGAATCTGAACTGTAAACACCATTCTGAATCAGTACAGCCTAAACTCTGTAGTGAACCACACCCTTTGGAAGTTCCGCCTGATTCAACGGGCAGTTCGTCGGACATCCGCGTTCGCACGGCGCATCCGCATCGAGTCGCTCCCAAACTGCGGTCAACACCCGGTAGAGCGACCGATGGAAATACTCTTCTCCGAGCTCCTCGATAAACCCTGTCCGATCCAGTGACGCACGTACCTGTTGCTTGATCCTCGTGAAATAGGTTTCCACACCGGCTTCTTCTAACCCGTGCACCACGTGGATCAGCATCTCCTCCCCAGTTGCATCGATATGGTTGATCCCTTCAGCGTCGACCACGAGATACTTCAACTCGGGCATCTTGGAGACACGTTCGAGAATCTTGTCCTCGAAGTATCCCGCACTCCCGAAGTAGAGAGAGCCATCAAAACGGATCAGGGAAATGTGATCACAGCTCTGCAGATTGTGAGACTCGGCATCTCGGAACGTACCGTCGGGATGTCGGGAAAGCGAGACGACCCTCGGCATCATCGTGCGGTAGAGATAGGCAAACAGGGAAAGCCCGACACCGATCAGGATACCGAGATCGAGATGCGGCGCAAACGACAGGGCCAGAATGAACGTCGCGACCGCAACCACACCATCGTGCTTCTGAACACGCCATGCTCGGACAATCGGATCGATCTGGATCAACCCGGCGACGGCCATCATGATGATCGCAGCCAGGGTCGCCAGAGGAAGATGATAGAAGAGCGGCGTCAGCCACAAGAGTGTCACCATCACCAGACAACCGGCGATCACGGATGAGAATCCTGTCCTCGCACCAGACCGGAAATTCAGTGCAGATCGAACGAACGAACCGGAAATCGGCATGCTCTGAAACACACTGCCCACCAGGTTCGCAAGCCCCTGACCCAGCAATTCTCGGTTGGCGTCGATCCGCTGCTTGCTCTGCGTTGCGATCGCCTTGGCGATCGAGATCGTCTCAACAAACGCGATAAAAGCGATCGTCGCGGCAGCAGTAAACAGTTTGGCGAAGAGGCCAAGACTGATATCCGGGAACACAAACGAAGGCATTCCTTCAGGAATACGGCCAACGACACTTCCACCCAATTCGGCTTCGAAATCCGTATACCAGGACAGCGTGGTTGTCAGGATCACGGCAACCAGCACCCAGGGCGACCGGGGTTTCCACCGCTTGAGGAAAATCATCACTGTAAATGCCAGGACAGCGATCCCGATCGTCGGAAGGTGAGGCGACAGATACGATTCTGAGAGCATCTGCCAGACACGCATAAAGTGAGATCCGCCAGGCGCCACCTCGACACCAAAAAGCATATCGATTTGCGACGTACCGATAATCACGGCTGCCGCATTCGTGAAACCGAGCACGACCGGGTGCGACAGAAAGTTCACCAGAACACCCAATCGAACTGCACCGAGAACGACCTGGATGATCCCGACCATCAGCGTCAGGACAACGGCATAGGCGACGTGCTCCGCCGACCCCGGCACTGCAAAGGGCTGCAGCGCGGCAGCGGTCATCAACGAGACGAGAGCGACTGAACCGCTTGTCAGATGTCGTGAGGAGCCAAAGAGGGCGGCAATGATGGGGGGCAGAAATGCTGCATACAGCCCATAGTATGGAGGAAGGCTCGCGAGCTGGGCGTGCGCCATGGCCTGTGGGATCAGGACCATGGTCACCGTTATACCGGCCAGTAGGTCCGCGCGCCGGACCTTGGAATCCTTGAGCTCTCCGATCCAAGTCGTAAACGGCAACAGCTGAAGAGCCTTTACGTCCGATAACTTCACAGAAGCCCCTTGGTGGATTGGCGGGGATACACGTGGTCTTGCAGCGGATCAGACGGCCTCACACCCGCTGAATCATAATCCTCATCCTGACCTGTCATGTCAAGCCAAATGACGCGTAATTACGTGTATACGAAAGAGTTGCGTCACGGCTCTGGAGGTCTATTCCTGTTGCTTTCGTAGGATTTTTTTCCAATATTCAGAAACCTGCCCCACACCTCCCCGGAGACTCGTTTCCAATTCAATCAGGACATTCAGGAAGGCCCGTATGCGACATCTGTGCCGCTGCATCACCACGACAGGAACTGCACTCGCAGCCCTGATCATCCTATCACCCGTTGCACTCTCCGCCCAGGAAACAGCTGCCTCAGGCGGCTGGATTCAGTCCCAGATCGACTACCTCAACGAAATCCTGGGCGAAACGGTCGGTTTGATCTTCGCCTTCCTTTTCTACGACTTTGGCACGGGATTCCCCCTGATCATCGCCGTTCTCGTTACCGGGGGCGTCTACTACACATTCTTCTTCGGATGGCTGTCCATTCGCGGGTTTACACACGCGATCGACATCATCCGTGGCCGGTACGACAACCCGGACGATCCCGGCGAAATCTCGCATTTTCAGGCCCTGACCAGCGCTCTGTCCGCAACGGTCGGTCTCGGAAACATCGGCGGCGTTGCAATCGCCGTCGGAACGGGTGGGCCCGGTGCGGTGTTCTGGATGGTCCTCACCGCACTCTTCGGGATGTCCGCCAAGCTGGCCTCGTGCACCCTCGCCGTAATGTATCGCAACGTACGCGAGGATGGCCACGTATCCGGTGGACCGATGTACTACCTCGAACACGGTCTCGCCCGTAAGGGCCTGCGACCCCTCGGACGTACGCTCGCAGTTGTCTACGCGCTCCTTGTGATCGGGGGGTCGTTTGGTGGCGGGAACATGTTCCAGGCCAACCAGACCATCGAGGTGCTAAGCACCGTATCACCCCAGGTCAAGTCACTCAGCTGGCTGATTGGACTCGTCCTGGCAGTGTCGGTTGCAGTCGTCATCATCGGGGGAATCCGGAGAATCGGCAGTGTGACCTCACGGCTGGTGCCGAGCATGTGCATCCTATACGTCGTCACGGCTCTAGCGATCATCTTCTCAAACGCAACCGAGATTCCAGCCCTCCTCACACGAATCGTTTCCGAGGCCTTCACTGGACCCGCGATTTATGGCGGGTTTCTGGGTGTCCTGATAATGGGCGTCAGACGCGCTGCTTTTTCGAACGAAGCAGGTCTCGGATCTGCAGCATTCGCACACGCAGCTGCCAAGACAGATGAGCCGGCACGTGAGGGCATCGTAGCCATGATCGGGCCCTTCATCGATACCATCGTTATCTGTCTGATGACGGCGCTTGTCTGTATGATCACAGGCGTGTTCGAAGATCCTGAGTTGAAGGACAAGGGCGTCGCTATGACCGCCGCTGCCTTCGAATCCTTCATCCCTGGCGCACGCTACGTCCTCTCGATCGCCGTCGTTCTCTTCGCATATTCTACTATGATCTCCTGGTCTTACTATGGTGAGCGTGCGTGGGAGTATCTGTTCGGAGACGGCTCGACACTGCTTTATCGCGCCATCTTTGTCTGCTTCGTCTTCATTGGGTCGGTCACGGCACTCAAGAACGTCCTCGACTTCTCTGACGCGATGATCCTGGGAATGGCATTTCCGAACATTCTTGGTGGCGTCTTGTTGAGCCCCCAGATCAAGGAAGTCCTGAACGATTACTGGAGCAGATACAAAGCGGGAAGCTTCAAAGTCTACAAATGAGCAGATCGTAGTTAGCGGGACAGCACTGGCAATCAATCGGCCTGGCGTGTCCTCACCTGGCAGGCATACAGGACACCCATCGTCAGGTCCTCAGGTATCGGAATCGTAGGCATATCCGTTATCACGCCCTTATTTACTCTTGGCCCGTTCCCATCTATGTCATAGAACTGACATCTGTATGAGCGGGTCAGGGCCGCCTCCAGACCCCCATCCACGGCCAGATCACTGAACAGGAGGTTCTCTCCCGCGATCCGAAACCTGTCAATCGGGTTGGAACGTGCAAACCAGTAGCCATCCCGATTGGTGCAATGCTCGAAGGCTACATTCGGGTAGTTCGTCACCCAAGACCCGGGGTTGAAGACCTCGCTCTCCAGGTAGCCGATCTCCAGATGTTCCATCGGTAGTGCGGTCTCAGAAACCCTACGATACAGCCCGCCACCCAGAAGCGAACGCCCAACCTCACCCAGGTCGACCATATACTCATTCTCCGACTTCGGACTTCGAGGCGCCGTTGTGCTGCTCCTGAGACTCGCGCCCTGATCGATCAGATAGTGTTTAACATAGCCTCGACTATCTCGTTCACGGATGTACATATTCAGCGTATTCGCCTCGCCGCCGATCTCCATCGTTTCGAACTGCACGTGTGCCGCAACGTTTTGCGGAACATTGTATCCGGCGGCGTGCAGAATTCTTGTTGAAATGACTTCAGCCGACGTGGCGAGTTTAGGTCCATCCTTCCCGTCGAATTTCAGGTAGAACACCGATCCCGATACATCCCGAACAGTAAAGCCCGGCACCTTCCCCTCAAACTTCCCCGCGATGATTGTCAGAGGCCGATTGTGACAGGCCCGTCTTCATCTGGACCGATCGCCAGCATCTCGTGCGACATCCGGGTGATGAAGTGTCGATTGGTAAACCACGAGGAGTTAACAGCTTCATCCAGCGAATTGACATTGTCCGCCTGTCGCTTGGGCAATCCGACCTTTACACCCAGGTAGCGGTCGGAGTATGCCAGGTCAAACCATTGTCCAACCTTGTGGAAGAGGGTATGGTCGATCACGTCCCACACGGCGTTTTCATCTGCGGTGCGTGGACGCGGGATAGGACGGTTGTCCGGATCCGCCCACTTGACGGGTTCGGTTGTGTGTCTGGGTGTACTGATGCCCCCAGGAAGGAAGACACTCAGTAACACAAGAAGGAATCACGGAGCCGGGGAATCGTTACGTGACCAACGTCGGTGCAGCCTGTCCTTATCTGCTTCCCTAAGGCTTCCAGCAGCGCACCCAGTCAGTTTTAGCTTGCGAGGTCACGACTTATGCACCCTCTCGTTGATTTCCTCAATGGGTGCAGGTTGCGAGTAGTGTCCGGTTACACGACCCCAAGCATCTGAACGAAGGAGAATCGATGCCATACAGGATGGCCTGGGAATCACGTGGGGTACCACATACAATTCCAGGACCACGTCACCGGCGATGAAACCAAACGGGCAGGAGACGACATATACGGTCACAAGGGTTTTGATCGATTGAGCTATCAGATCTTCGATTTTATCGAAGCGACTGACTTCACGATCACACTCAGCGAAGTTAAAGAGATCGGGGCTATCGATCTGGTGGCGGCACAGACAAATCCGAAAATCCGCCAGACTGTCATCTCCAATTCAGAAACCATCGACGTCGCCTTGGGATTCTACGCAGCCAACCAGCCTGATCTGCCTTGGGCAACAGAGGGATTCGAGACGCTCAGCGAAGCAAGGGAGTGGGTTGAGACGTAGCCGAGCCAGCTCCCGGCAGAAAGGATGGTCAAACTGGCAGCCGGGGTATTTCCGCAAAGCGCCGCGGAGTTACGCAAATCCTCTCAGCCTCCGAAAGCCGCGCTGAATGTGAGGAAATCGCTGAAGTCGATGACACCGCTGGAATCGAAATCGGCGATCTGACTGTAGGCCGCCTCCCCCGTGCGGGCACCGAAAGCTTGCGCGAAGGCAAGAAAATCCGTGAAATCGACATCAGCATCACCATCCAGGTCGCCCGTTTTCGCGACGGGTGAGGATATCCGCAGCCGGCCCGGCTGGACAACCAGACCGTTCGGTCCCTGAAGTGGCTGTGTCGAATACCAGCTACCGAGAGACCCCGTCAGAACCAGGTCACCGGAAGAGATCGTTCCTCCGGCGGAGGAAAAGCCACCTCCGATCAGGGACGATTGCTGCGCCCACACGACAAGGCCGGCAACCGTCACCACGATGACAACCAGCAGTGCCCTCATCCTGAAGCGTGGCAGCCCCATCTTCATCGATGCCTTCTCCTGAGTTCTTGACGCCACTTGTCTCACAACGGGGTACAGACAGATTACTTCTTGCCCAACTCCTTCCGTAGTTCCCTGATCGACTGCTCGAGAGAATTCATCTCCCTACCGGCCTCCGTCCAGTCCCAGAGCTGGAGCGCCTTCCTCACGTTCTCGTAGTGCTTTTCTGCATTCGCGGCCATATCTGCTGCCGATTTCACTTCTCCCGAGTTGCCAACGATCTGAGGCTGGTCTGATGGGCTTGAATCTCCTGCAAGAGGGCGATCTCCGACACCAAACAATTCGGTAAGCGCCTCCTCGAACGTATCCCGCATCACGACTTGGCCCCCGAACGCGACGATCACCTGCTTCAACTCCGGAATCGCCGTACTCTCCCGGGTCGGTCCCTGCGGTCGCTGCTGCCGGCGCTGTCCGGGCTCATCGTCATCCTCGGTCCCGCCGCCCTGAAACTGCTGGGGCTGGTCGAGTTCCTGCCGCGCTTGCAGATAAATCGGCTCGACATACATGAATGAGCTTTCAATCGGAATTGCCAGCAGGTTGCCCCGGATCACTTCCGACCCACGTTGTCCCCACAAAGTCAGTTGGCTCGAGATCTCCGGCTGCTGATCGATGCGGGCTTCCAGCTGCATCGGTCCGAATATCAATTTGTCTTTCGGCAGCTTGTAGACCACGAGATCACCGTAGCCTTCACCATCGCAGCGGGCGGCCAGCCAGCCGATCATGTTGTCCTTCTTGGCCGGCGTATAAGGAACCATCAGCAGGAATTCCTCCCGTTCCTCTTCGGGCAACTTCGTGATGATATAGTAAGGTTCCATCCGCTGCGGACGATCGCTGTAGATCTCGTTCGGGATCTCCCAGAGATCCTCCTGGTTGTAGAACACGTTCACATCCTGCATGTGATACGTGCGATACATAAAAGCCTGAACGCGGAACAGATCCACCGGATACCGCACGTGTGCACGAAGATCCTCAGGCAACTCCGAGATATCCTTCAGCAGACTCGGGAAGATTTCACGATAGGCGTTGATCACCGGATCTTCCGAATCGGCCTGGTAGAACGTGAGATCGCCGTGATACGCGTCCACCACGACCTTGACCGAATTTCGGATGTAGTTGATTGCGCTCCGGCCGCCCGAGCGTGTCGAGTATGGATACATGTCCGTTGTCGTATACGCATCCAGGATCCAGAAGAGCCGACCCTCGCTCACAACCAGATACGGGTCACTGTCGAAATGCAGAAAGGGCGCCACTTTCCGTGTGCGCTCGACGATCTGGCGATGATACATCAAACGGCTCTCACGCTTGATGTAGTTACTCAAGAGAATGTTGATATCCAGAAATTTGACCGTAAACGCGAGGCGGTTGAAGAGGCTGCCGATCTCGACACCACCGTCTCCCGCATAGGTCGTCTGCTTGTTCTCGTCACCGCTCGGGTAATCGAACTCGGGCGTTCCCGTCTTCACAGCGACCATCCCGTAGGTCATCTCACCGTAATAGATCTCCGGTCGATCCACCTGCAGATCCGAGACACCCTCTGGCGGAATATCCCGGATAAAGAACTCGGGCAATCCCTCGGACGACACGCGGTTCACCGGGCTCATCGCCACACCATACCCGTGTGTGTATTGAAGCCGCTCGTTCACCCACGCGCGAGCCTGCTGAGGTAAACGCCGCGTATCCATCTCACGCCCCGACAACATCACCTGGCGGTAGACACCATCAATCGTATAGCGATCGACGTCGACACCGTTGAACACGTAGTACGGCCTGATCTCTTGCACCTGCTGATACGTCTGCGCCATCGGGCGCTCGTCCCAGATACGCACATTTCGGATGGTCAGTGCGTTCGCTTCGATATCCGACCGGGTCAACGTCTCTTCAGCCTGGAAGGGACGTTCGTCGATACGGTCCAACCCGTAGGCTTCCCGTGTCGCCGTGATGTTGTGCTCGATATACGGTGTTTCGAGTGTCAGCTCGGTCGGATCGACGAAAAGTTTCTGTACGATCGTCGAAGGAACAGACCCAACGACCACAGCACCACCGATCAGGATACCCAGTCCGATCAGCGGATAGCGGGCCTCTCGACGAGTGATATTCAGGAAGAACAGAATCGATGCGGCGATAAACAAGATGACAAGGAACCAGTAGGCCCAGATCTGAACGTTGACATCAACATAATTCGCACCGGTGAAAATGCGGCCGCGCGACGTCAACAGTCCATAGACCTTGAGGCGGTAGTTCCAGGCGACGAGAAGCAGAAAGATGCCGCCCAGGGCCGAGAAATGGGCCATCGGACGGGGCATCAGTTGGAGACGCTCCTGGATGCGGATGCCGCCACTCGCGACATACGTCAGACCGCAGACAATCGCCGAAACCACGAGCCCGCCGATCAGAAAGTTGACCAGGAACCGGTAGAACGGCAGAGTGAAGACATAGAAGCCGACGTCGTTCCCGAAGATCGGATCTACGGTCCCGAACGACTGCGCGTGCAGATACCGCCAGACAACCGGCCACTGACTCGCACCGATACTGCCCATCACGAAAATCAGCGCGGCACCGGCGAAGAAGTATCCCCGCCTTGAACGGAGCAGACCTTCACCGGGAATCTGCCCTTCTTCGAACGGAGAACCCTCGACTTCGAGTGCGTGACGGGTGAATTTCCCCGCGAAGTAGAGGTTGATGCCGACGATCAACGCAGCGAGGGCGCCGAAAAAGACGCCTGATGAAAACCGAGCCTGGACAGATTTCCAGAACACGCCATCATAAGACGTCGCCTTGAACCAGAGCCAGTCCGTGTAGTATGAGACCAGCCAGCCCAGCGCGATAACCGCACCAAACAGCACCAGCAGGATCCACAATCGATTCGGCTGTTTCTCTTCCATTACCGTCTCCTGAATGTCTAGAAGTTGTTGCTTTCAAATCATTTACGGCGAGCTTTTAAGTAAACACATTTCCAGATCCCTGTCACCGATTTTCGCAAACCAGAGCCCCATCGCCCAGCCGGGACAGCCTGACTGCACTTGATTCCCCAACTAATCGTGCAGGAATCGTTATCACCCACCGATTTTCATTTGTCATTTGCCACTTGTCACTTGTCATTGCCCCTATGGATATCCACCCACTCATCGTCCACTTCCCGATCGTCTGCATTATCCTCTCTTCTGTCTTCGACTGGGTTGCTCGGACGAACCGTTTCGCGTACTTCGAGAGGGCCGGCTATGCACTCCTGGTTATGGGTGCGGTTTCCGCCATTCCGACCGCATACACCGGGGAGACGGCCGCAGAAACTGCGCAGGATGTGCCTCGAATCACGCAATCGCTGGATGATCACAAGGATCTGTCGACTCTTACCCTCTGGTCGGCACTGCTGCTCGCCCTGGTACGGATCCATCTTGTCTCCCGAGGACGGTATGGGGGTGCCCGACGACTCGCCCACACCGTTCTGGTCACGGCCTGCGCAATACTGGTCTCCTGCAGCGCCTACACGGGAGGCCGTCTGGTTTACGAGTATGGGGCGGGGACCAGACCTGTTCAGCACGCGATTCCTGATCCACACAGTCAGTAGCCCCCCCGTGACATCCGACGCGACAGAGAACGAGGTGAGAGCAACCGGTCGGTCGTGCGATCTCGCGGACATAGAAATCCACCGATGAAACGGGGTCCGGCCTGAAGTTTATGTCTCGAAAACAGGAGCGATAGGAAGGTATGGCTTCACTCAGACTCAGAAACCCACATAGCGTACTCGCAGTTCTCGACCGAAGACCGCAAGACGTGTTCGAAATTCAGTGCCCCGACCAGGATCTCTCAGACGGATGGCGCAGCGTACGCAGCGCAGCCGAGGATCTGGGAATACCGATTAATCCGGACGGCGGAGATCGTCCGGGGAGACGGGATCGAGGCAAGCAACGACGACACGCCGGCGCAGAAGCGGTGATCAAGGAACGTAACTCGGATACACTCGATGCCCTGATCGCCTCGCCACCGGACAACGGTATCTGGATAGGGCTGGACACGGTTCAGGACCCTCACAATGTCGGCTCGATCTTCAGGTCCGCTGCCTTCTTCGGCATTTCCGGCATCATCACGACACAGGATAGAAACGCCCCCATATCCTATACTGTCTACGATGTCGCCTCAGGAGGAGTCGAATACGTCCCATTCACGATCGAAACCAACCTGTCTCGCACGATCGATCGCGTCAAAGAAGCCGGGATCTGGGTCCTGGGAACCTCCGAACACTCAGAGAAAAATATCATCGAAATCAAACGCGACCGACCGTGGCTCGTCATTCTTGGTAACGAGGAAGACGGCCTCCGCCGGCTTACCGCTGACAAGTGCGACGAACTCGTCTCCATTCCCCGATCCGGTGACGTGGGCTCCCTCAATGTCTCCGTCGCTGCAGGCATCACCCTCAGCCATCTGATCTCCTCTTGAGTCCCACGTTTGATCCCCGCCCCTCTCTGCAATACATTGGGGTCGGCCATAGCTTTCTTCGCACCGGTCGACACACG
This sequence comes from uncultured bacterium, assembly GCA_964471275.1. Taxonomy (GTDB): domain Bacteria; phylum Latescibacterota; class UBA2968; order UBA2968; family UBA2968; genus UBA2968. The sequence continues at coordinate 10,568 of CAYYGZ010000026.1, forward strand.
CGTCCGTTGGCCAGCTTGCCGCATCTCCTTGTGCAAGACTGGCTCATTCGTTATTGCCTGACCTGTTCTATAAAGGATCGATTTGAAGCCCAATCCAGAAGACCGTGTGGACCGCCTCAAGCGCGCACAACCCAGCAGGGATCCGGACAATGACCCAGAGGGCCGAATCCCGCCCGGGCAGTACCTGACTGAGAAATTTCCCGTCCTGTCTAAAGGGCCGACACCGAACATCGATCTGGAGCGCTGGCAATTCCGGATATTCGGCAACGTCGCGAATGAGGTGGTGCTCAACTACCAGGAATTCACTGATCTCCCACAGGTTACGATCACCACAGACTTCCATTGTGTCACACGATGGAGTATGCTGGACAGCACGTGGGAAGGCATCCCCATCCGCGAAGTGATCGACCGTGTCGACATCCTATCGAGTTCGAAATTCGTGATGGTCCAAGCCTACGGACAGTACACGACCAACCTCCCGTTATCGGACCTTATCGACGAGGATGTCCTGTTCGCTCACTCCTGGAACGGTGAGCCGCTATCCAGTGAACACGGAGGACCGCTTCGGTTGGTTGTCCCGAAGCTATACGCGTGGAAAAGCGCCAAGTGGGTGAACGGCCTGGAGTTTCTCGAGAACGACCAGCCTGGCTACTGGGAGCAGGCCGGCTATCACAAGCACGGCGATCCCTTTAAGGAAGAGCGCTTCTCGTGAACCCCCTTCCATCCTTCGGCCTTACCGGGCACTCGTCCCCGGCACAACAGCCTTGGGGGTTGCACGACGCTCCACAGCTGCGGTCCGCGCTCTGTGCTCATCTGTGTTCATTTGAGGTTCCACGGATCTTGCTTATCGTGAGCGCCTGACCATGTCCATACTCGCCCGTCTGCTCCAGTACGCCCTGCCCTACCGAGGCCGCGTCGTCATCGGCATCCTCTGCACAGTAGCCACCATCGGGCTGGAATCCGTTCAGCCGCTTGTCATGCGGCACGTCATCGACAATATCCTCACCGACTACGTTTCCGGTGACGGCTACATCGGCGATACCTTCGATACCCGGAAGGTCGACAACGACCTGCAGGCCCTGTTCAGCTTCGCCCTCGCCCTGTTCGGCCTCTACATCATTCGAAGCTTCCTCAACATCATCAACCGCTACCTGCTGCAGAAGACGGGACAGGACATCCTCCTCGCGCTCCGAACGCAGGTCTACGATCATTTGCAGCATCTTTCGTTGCGATTCTTCAACAACCGAAGTACGGGTGAACTGATGTCACGGATCACCGGTGATGTGGAATCGCTGCAGAACACCATTACAGATACCGTCGAGCGCATCGTCGTCAACGTGATGACGATCCTGATCCTTGGTGGCATCCTGTTCTCGCTGAGCTGGGAGCTTGCACTTGTCACGCTGGCGCCACTGCCGCTCTACGCCTTCCTCATCAGCATCTACAACCGTCGCATCCGGCCGTTGTATACCATTGCCCGCGAACGAATCGCCGAAATCAGCGCAACACTGCAGGACAACCTGTCGGGTATCCGGGTTATCCAATGTTTCGCTCGTGAGGAACACGAACTCTCCCGTTTCCGTGAACGCTGCCAGACCTTCTGGGAGGTAAGCCTTCGTGTCATCAAGATCCGAGCCACGTTCTTCCCCTTTGCGCGCCTCGCTATCTCCCTAGGTCCCCTGATGATCCTGCTGTTCGGGGGTCACCAGGTCATCACGGGTGCGCTCAGCATCGGAACGTTATTTGCCTTTCAGAACTATCTGTGGCGCTTCTACGGCCCTGTCGAAAGCCTGACCCGGATTAACGACACCATCGTACGAGCAACTGCCTCAGCACAACGAATCTTCGAAGTGCTTGACACCGAGGCCGACATCAAGGATGCTCCAGGAGCAACCAAACTCGAGCGAATCAAGGGTCAGATTGAGCTCGCGGATGTGCGCTTCTCTTACGATGAAAGCGTCAATGTTCTGAACGAAGTGAACCTGACGGCGAGTCCCGGCCAGCTGATCGGGCTGGTTGGCCCGAGTGGTGCTGGCAAGACAACGATCATCAACTTGATCTGTCGATTCTACGATCCCGATGCGGGCACCGTCCTGATCGATGGTCAGGATCTGAAGCAAGTGGAGCTTCGATCACTCCGCAGCCAGATCGGTATGGTGCTCCAGGATCCATTCCTGTTCAATGGGACGATCCGCGAGAACATCGCCTATGGGAAGCTGGACGCGTCGAATAATGACATCATAGATGCCGCCATCCAGGCGAATGCACATGACTTTGTGTGCAGTTTCCCGGATGCCTACGACTCCCGAATCGGTGAGCGCGGTGTTCGACTCTCTGGTGGCGAGAAGCAGAGAATAGCCATCGCGCGTGCGATTCTCGGTGACCCGCGCATCCTGATTCTTGACGAAGCCACATCCTCCGTCGATACGGAGACGGAGGTGCAGATACAGACAGCCCTCGACACGCTCGTTCAGGGACGCACGACCGTTGCCATCGCGCATAGATTGTCGACTGTCAGGAAAGCGGATTGTCTCTACGTGATCGAAGAGGGGGGGGTGATCGAGTCGGGTACACACGTAGAGCTCTTTGCTCTGGGAGGACGTTACGCCAGACTCTGTGATCTCCAATTCGCCCTTCAGGATGGGGACTTTGAAGCGGACTAACCGACATGGAAAGACACCGATTAGACAAATGCCAGGTCGAGATAGACGGGGGTCTCTGGTGGAACGTGGAAGGCACACGGACCCGGATCGAGAGTCTCGTACGCTGTTTTCCAAATTCCTCGCCCGAGGGTTGGATCAGCGTTCGGGCCGAGGATGGGTCCGAAATGACCTTGATCCGAAAATGGACGGACCTCGATGAAGAATCCCGGGCAAAACTAGAGCCCGTTCTCTTGGAGAAATATCACGTTCCCGTGATCACAGAATTACTGTCGATCGAGAGATCGGCTGCCGGGAAACGGGTTCGCGTGATGACAAGAGACGGGATCGACTCGCTCAACATCAACAGTGAGACGGATGTGGACTACCGGGAGTACCCTCGCGTGACCGTCAGCGACCGAACAAAGCGACGAAAGTATGTGATCGAGGATGCAGGTGATCTCGACAAGCCAAGCCGCGACCTGATCCGACGCCATCTCCGCACACCCGGTCGACGGGGCCGGGGAGGTCGCTTCCACTAGCATGCTGACGTTTTCCTGCCGGCTTCAGATTCATCTGCCCTTTCTCTCTTGTGTTCCAGGCAAGAAGAAAGGCCGTTTCCCCATCGAGAACCGACCTTCAACACACGCCTTGATTTCCAATCTTCTATCTTCTCTCCTCAATCCTCTATCGTAACGGTCTCCGCATCGTTCCCGGTGTATGCGATGATTCCGATGCGACTTTGATCTCCTCGATGAACGTCTCGACTTCCTCGTCATAGGTATCGAATGGATCACGGAAACTCAGATGGTGTTCGTTCTCCAGATACACGGAATCCCAATCCACGATGTATCTCACACGGTTCTCCGATAGTGCCTTCACCAGCGTGGATCGGCCCTTGGCGCGTGTGTCCTGTGGCGGCTCAAGATCGGCGCGCTCTACGTGGTCGTCTTCGAGCACCCGGCGAATGACACCTTTCCGGTCCAGATCATGATACAGACCGCGTTCCGGGTTGATGTTGTGATACTCGAGATCCAGGCTCTGCATCCAGGGGGCCGACCACTCCAGTCCCTCATCCTCGCGAAACATATCCAGAAGCCACTTCTTCGTCACCCAATCGATTCGGTCTGCACAGCTCATCGGGTCACGAGCGAGATCATCGAGCGTCCGCTCCCATTCTGTCAAGACCCAGTCTGACTCCGCATCAAGCCCGCATAGATGTTGTTTGGCCAACTCGAGATAGGATCGCTGAATATCAATCGCCGAAATCGTCCGACCGTTCCTTCGCTCGAGGATCCACTTGTGCGTGGGATCTCGCGAGATCTCTTTCAGTGCCCAGACCGGATCTCCCAGACTCACATCGCGTGGAAAGATCTTTCGTTCCAGCAGGTTCAGCACCATTGCCGTCGTACCTATCTTCAACGCATTCGCATACTCCGACATATTCGAGTCGCCCACCAGCAGATGCAATCTCCGGAATCTGCTGTGGTCGGCCAGAGGTTCGTCACGTGTGTTGATGATTGCACGAGAAAACTGGATCCACTGGTAGATCTCTGTGACGATGTGGTCGGCACGTTGCGAAATTTGATACCCTACCAGATCCTCGCGATACGAATCGTCCTGATCATCCTGCCCGTAGTAGTAGAAGCTGTCGTCATAGCTTCCGACCCTTCCCGCTCCCGAGAAGATCTGACGTGTCACCAGGAATGGCAGCAAAGACGGAATCACCACCGTCGAGAACGGGACGTTTCGCCGGACAAGATAGTTTTCGTGACAGCCGAATGTCGCGCCCGTAAAGTGATCCACGTTGTTCTTCAAGAACGCGGCTTCCTTCTCGAGACCCAGAGAAATCAGTGCTCTCTGAAGAATACGCTCACCCGCCCGATCGTAGGCAACCACATCGAACAGGCCCATACACTCGGGAGTTGTGTATTCGATGTGACCCATGTCGATGTATACACGACCCGAGTTGAACAGAAAGCCGCCGTTACCGGGTGGCTCGTCTCGTCCACGGTAATGGATGTCGACGATCCCAATTCGCTCAGAATGAAAGATATGATCTTTGACTTTGACCGAGATGGCATCGGGGCTGACAAAGCCCTCGTGCTCTGGCGCCATACAACCATACTCGGTCTCTAGTCCAAAAATTCGATCGATCAAGAAACACACCAAAAAAAAGCCAGACCCACGAGGGTCCGGCGTGAGCGCAAATCACAGATGGCGGATCGGTCAACCTGCGGTTACGTCGACTGCGGCTTGGGTTATTTCTGAATCCACACTCTGATACTTTGATTTACCATTCCGGGTCCGATTCAGGGCAATGGCCTCAACGGTCAGTGTCTCCTTCGCGGCGGTCAGCGTGCGCTGAACCTCCTCATCGGAAACGGCAGTCACCTCGTCGGCGGCACTCTCCTGCTGACCTGTTGACCATCCTGCCGCCCAGACCTTCAGTGCCGCTTGCAGGGCCTCATCAAGGGCTACATCCTGCTGATGATGGGCATCCAGCGACGTCTCCATCGCCTGATCCGCATCCGGCGACGCACCGATCGCCGCGTGGCCTTCGTACGTCGCGAAAGCCCCGTCGTAGTCCACTGTGTAGAACGATGAACCGTGATCCCCGTCGAGTTCAGCCAGCAAGATGCGGGCAATATATGGGGACCGAATTATGTCATCAAATGAGGCCTTTACGGCAGGACCCAGCCCAAAGTGGACGATCTGCTGAAGCGTCACATCCGCGTCAGAATAGTTGAAGCCCACGACGCTGGCCAGATCGACCGCAGCTTGTCTGAGTTTCTCGATATCGGTCGGATGACCGACCGAGCCCATCGCGATCCGGTCATACGTTTCATACAACTTCTGCTGGCCCCGCCCCATCGTCAGGAGTAGTATTCCGTCCCTGTAGGTCAACCCCACAACTGGACTCCCGCCCTGTAGTTGATCCTCGATGTAATCACGGCGATTCGAGACGGCTTCGGCAAAGCGATAGGGTTCATCAAGCATCATACGGGACAGGCCTCTATCCTGCGTCGATAAATCGTGTGTGTAGATCGCGGAGCTCATCGACGGAAATATCCGTCAGACCGTCTTCCGTCACCGTCTTGACCGTGGGGAACACATCTGCGGCTCTCTCGTATCTCCCCGTCGCGGAATCGTATTCTGACGCCGTAAACAGCAGCCGCAGGGACAGACCGACCGCCTCCTCACGAGAGAGGCTGGCGAAAGGCGTTTGCCCCCATCGGTTCAGATGATACATCACTCCCCGGATGGCGGCGGCACCTGAGCCTGTCGTCGTAAAATCAGTGGCCTCGAACTGCGCGCCAAGCGCATCGTAGAAGAAGATTTTCCCGGTCGTATCCTTCTGGTCGTAGATGGCGAAGATCGGGATGACGGCCCCGATCCCCTGCATAGCCATCGGCAGGTTGTCTCGGATCAGGATTGAGAGACGCCGGAGCTTTGCCTCGATGCTCATTTCAGTGAGCTGGCGACGTCGATGATACTGGAAGGAGTGTTCTAGGATGCGGGCAATCTCGTAAGCCATCGCCGGAGACCCTGAAATGGCCATCACGGAGTAGTCGTCGATCGGCAGAACCTTGTCTGCCCGATCGTAGATCACCGCGTTTCCTGCAGTCGCACGACGATCTCCCGCGATCAGAACGCCCTCGTCATACCGAAGTGCCAGAATCGTGGTCCCTTCCGTCGGCGTGAACGCCGGGCCGTGTCCTCCCGAGACATCGGTCATCACTTGACCGGGAAAATGGTATCCGCCTGCCTTCAGGAGATCAAAGAAGTCGGCGCCAGGTCCGAGTGACGGCAGGGCGCCGAGGGTGTTGCCGGTTTTGGGTGAATCGGGCATCACTCTCCCGTCCGCTGACGATACCGACGTGCCTGGTTGGGGTCGACGCGTCGCATTCGCTTCATCAGATCCTGTGTATCCGGACGATCCACCTTCGGACGGCTCGGTCCCCCCTCATCATCGCCAGGACGCAACGGGCCCGTCGGGCGCTGCTTTCGCTCAAGTGTTACGAACTTGTCCTGCATAGAAACCTCCAAAGTAATCAAGCCAGTACGACCGGCTGAAGTTCTGTTTCCCGAAGTGTCTTGATAAACTGATCGAAAGATTCGGATTGGTTGAGTATCTCGTTACACGATTTCGCCTGCGCGGGATCGACCATGCCCCGCAGGTCGACGGCTTCGCTCCTCCCGTTCGCCGCGAAGACGATGCGGTCCCAGTTGATCGACTTCACCTGGTCACCGTATTTCTCCAGCGCTCGACCCCGGAAGTAGGCTCGGGTTCCATCTGGGGGTTTGGTCATCGCTTCCGCGATTTCCAGATCCTCGACGAGCCGAGGGGTCTGACCCTCTGCTTCCAGAAGATAATACAGACCGCTGTCCCGGTCGACATTGTGATACTCCAGATCCTGACTCTGCAACCACGTCACGTGATCCGGATTTTCCCAGGTAAGACTCTCAGCTTCC
>CAYYGZ010000026.1:17692-28594 GCA_964471275.1 uncultured bacterium
TGTCGATCAGGTATTTCTTGGTCACCCAATCGATCGAACCGATCAGGGAGGAATAGTCGATCTCCAAGGCATTCAGGGTCTGCGCCCAGGCTCGCAGAACCCAATCGGTCTCGGTATCCTGTCCAGAGAAGCGTGCTTCCGCACGAGCCAGGTAAGCACGCTGGACATCGACCGCAGGAATCAGCCGATTCGGTGATCCTTCTACCTCAACCAGCCATTGATACGTCTGGTCCCGGGCGATATCGCGAATCGCGGCAACCGGGTCTTTCAGAACGATGTCAGGAAGATCATCCGACTCGATAAGATCCACGACGAGCGCAGTCGCGCCGACCTTGAGTGCCGTGGCAAACTCGGACATGTTCGAATCGCCCACAATCACGTGCAATCGACGGTAACGATCCGGATCTGCGTGCGACTCATCCCGCGTGTTGACGAGCGGGCGCTTGTGCATCGTATCGATGCTCGCAATGACTTCGAAGAACTCGGATCGCTGGGCGATCTGGTAAATACCGGCCTTCTTGCCCCGCTCTTCGCCAACTTTTCCCGCACCTGCATATATCTGACGGGTAGCAAAGAATGGGAGCAGTCCTTGCACGATACGATCGAATGGCGTCTCCCGGGCCATCAGATAATTCTCGTGACAGCCGTAGCTGTGACCTTCGAAATCTGTGTTGTTCTTGTACATCACGACGCGACCGGAAGACAGTGCCTCGCTGCGTCGTCGTGCGCAGATATCGACGATCCGTTCTCCCGCCTTGTCCTGGGCGACGAGATCGAACAATCCGAGACACTCGCCCGTGGCGTATTCAGGATGTGTGTGATCGTTGTAGAAACGTGCACCATTGTAGATGATCAGATCGCTCTTCAGTTCCTTGAACGGAATCTTCCGTTTGCGATCCTGCTGAAGGTGCACCTTCTCGTCGATGTCATTCAGGAGTTCATCGACCTCGAACCCCCGCGCATCCTTCCTCGGGTTCTCCAGTTGATAGTCCCAAAGCGGGACGAACTTGGCATCCGAATAGCAGCGGATGAGCTGCATCGATTCTTCGACAACATCGATCTTCTCGACACCCTCGATCGTTATGCCGTATTCCGTTTCGATCCCGAAGAGATGACTCATCCGCTAGATCACGCTCGGCTGATTGCGGCGCTTCTGAACCTCGGGCCGAATCGGCGACACTTTGGCAACATTCTCGGGCTCGTAGTCGAGAAGCTTGAGCCAGTCGTCAGTGCTATCATTCGGAGGGAAAATCTCATTCTCCGCGTACTCGGTGGAGACCGCATTCATCAGGTCGTCCAGCAAAATTCCCTCTTCGCTCCCTGAGGCGATCGAACGCAGGATCGCGTACTCTTTCGCCCGTCGCACGATCGATTCCAGAACGGCGCCGCTACAGAGATCCCCACGATGGAGGATATCCTTGCGACCGCTGCGAAGCGTCACTTCCAAAAAACGTGTGTCATCTCGCTTGGCGAAAATCTCTTCAACCATCTCGTGCACACAGCCATCGATCGCGTGCTGTCCCTGTAGGACGGTCCCGCCATCTTCGCCCGCATCGATCGGCAAATCGAGGGTGAGGTATATCTTGAGAATCTCACTGGCGTCTTCTTTTCCTGGCCTTGTAACCTTGATCTTCCGATCGATCCGGCCGGGCCGCAGGATCGCAGGATCGATCAGATCAGGTCGGTTTGAGGCCAGAACGAGAATGACATCCTGAAGAGAATCGATCCCGTCCATCTCCGCGCAAAACATCGGAACCACAGTGTTCGAGATACTATGCGATCGCATGGCCCTTCGGGTCCCCAGAATCGACTCGGCCTCGTCGATAAATACCACGGGGAGAAAGCCCTCTTTCCGTTTCTCTCTCGCCCGACTGAAGACCTCACGGACCTGACGTTCGGATTCGCCCAGCCACATATTCAGGATTTCCGGCCCCTTGATGTGCATGAAGCACTGCTTCAGGTCCGTGTTGCCTTCTCGTTGCGCCTGACTCGCGAGATTGAATGCGGTGGCCTTTCCAATGAGCGTCTTTCCACAACCGGGTGGACCATACAGCAGGAAGCCCTTGGGCGTGCTGTATTGGAAGCGTTCGAACAGCTCGGGATGAAGGGCGGGCATTTCGATCGTATCCTTGATCGCCTGTATCGCCTCGTCCTGGCCACCAATCTTGTCCCAGGGCAAATCTGGGATGTCTTCAAGATAGTAGTCGCTCACCTCCGGATTGTCGATCCGCTCGAGCGCGACACGCAGACTCGGATCCACACGCACTTCCTCGCCAACCTTGAGGTCGATCTCCATCAAGTGCGTTGAGCGTGTCAGGATGCTCGATTGTGCACCGTGCTCCTGCCCGACTCTCAGACGGCCGTCATCCATTACGTCCGTAATCTTAGAAATGTTGCCAGCAAACGGGTAGCCCAAGCTGCCCACGACGGCAAACGCTTCGTTCACGAGGACCCGGGTACCGACTTCAAGTTCGTCTTCATCGATCCGGGCGTCCACATTCGCATAGTATTCGGATCCACCGACGGAGATACAGGCCACACCGTTCTCCGGCCGCTCCAGCAGGGTACCGATGCGGTTTGCGGGTCCGGTGACTTTCTCCAGGGCCGCTTCGAGCTCGATGATCGTACGACGGGCCTCTTCGAACGTAATCTCGTCTTCCTGGAGTTGGCGCCTGAGCTGGTAGAGCAGAACCCGCCGCTTGTCCTTCTCGTCCATCGACATCAGGATCTGATCAATGACCGAGAGTGACTGGAACGAATGCTGCCTGTCAACGTAGTCCTGGAGAAAATCGTCCGGCGACTTGCGTTGACTTCTGTTATCATCTTGGAAATTGATGGGTCCACCCCCTTCTGGATCGTGGGTCGCTCGCTCGCGATGCTCTGCTAGTTTAGCCCGACCAGACCGGACCGTCAAGTCTGACCGCAAGCCATTCCACATAAAAACAACATGTTACAAAAAAAGCCGGCTCCAAATCTGGAGCCGGCTCACCCAGAACCCACAGCTGCTCAGGCGAGCAGGTCGATCCGCTTACCTTTTGGAAGCCCCGTCTTGGATGAACCGTCTTCAGGCTGCCCCTTGCTGCCCTGGTCGCTCTGTCGCTGTCGACGGAGATTCCCGCCGTCTGCCTGGTGTTCTTCGACCACTTGGGGGGAGTCGGACTCCTCCCGGGGCAGGACTCGGCCCAGATCCTGTGTTCGCTGGGCAGCAAGCGTTCCGGCTGCATTCTGTGTGGCGATCACAGGATCACGATTCAGCAGGCTCTGCTGCCGCGTGGCCTCTAACGTGACGAGGCGGAAATTCTCTTGGAACTCGATCGTTCGTACCTGCATTGCCGTGCTGTCCAAGGGTGGGCATAGGTAGTCATACGCTTGCTTTAAAGCTATCCGGCCCCGGGGTGAATGTCAACGGCCGATCAGGTCTTCACGGCGATCGGTTTACCTCCGGATTCCGCGGACTCCCACGCGGCCTCGGTCAGTTGAATCACGCGCAGTCCGCAGATTGCAGGGACCTGTACGTTGTCGCGTCCCAGGACTGCGTCGACGAAGTTCTGGTCGGGGCTTGCGAAACGAGAGGGCAGTTCAGCAATCTCGACAGGATCGCCACCATACTTGCAGGTTAGACTGCCATTCCGGGAGTATATCGCGCCCTGCGAGCCCCAGATGGTGATGTCTTCCCACATACCCGGTCCAGGCCCGTTCCCGACAACAGAGAAATTGGCGAGCGCCCCATTCTCAAAGCGAACGGTCATGGCTGTGTTTATATCCACCTCGACATCGAAATACTCCATCCTGGCGGATACCTCCACAGGGGCTTGATCGATGACCCACAGGATGATGTCCAGAAGGTGACTGCCGGAATCGTTTAGTTGACCGCCTCCGGAGAGGGACTTCTTCTGCCGCCACGTGCCCTGCTGATTCCGATACCAGGCCTGATCCTGTAGGGCGTTTACAAACTGAACATCACCCAGCTCCCCGGCAGCGATCTGATTCCGGATAAATCGGAATGAGGGTGCCAGATGACGCTGGTAGGATACCATCAGCAGTCGGTCAACACGCTCCGAGAGGGTAATGACTTCCTTGGCGTGCTCAACAGAGCAAACCATCGGTTTCTCCGTGAGGACGTGCAAACCGGCCTCGAGGCCACAGACGATCTGGTCATAGTGGATCGTATGCGGAGACGAGATGACAACGGCGTCCAGATCCTCCTCTGCGATGAGTGTTTCGTGTGAGTCGTAGGTGGGTAGGGCGGCCGCTTCTGGGACGCGCTCTGTCATCCGCCCGATGCTGTCAGGACTGGGGTCGGCAAGAGCGACCACCTTCGCATCAGAAATCCCCATCAGCCGCCGCAGGTGACCCGTCATATTACCACCACAACCAACCAGACCAATTCTGACCTGTTCCAAGTTTCCCTCCAAAGCAGGATTATGGGTTGCTGTCTCTAAAAAAGAGAAAGCCGCAGGCCCGGATTGGGCACTGCGGCTTTCCATCGTAACGACTGAAGAATCGACTACTTCAGCAGCAGCATCTTCTGCGAAGCCGTGAACTGACCAGCTTCAACCTTAGCGATGTAGACACCGCTACCGACACCGCGACCGAGATTATCGAGAGCGTCCCACTGGATCGTGTAGCGTCCGGCGGCCTTCTGCTCGGTAACCAGTCGACGAATCTCCTGGCCCAGCGCATCATAGATCACGATCGAAACCGCCGAGTCACTCGGCAGATCGTAAGCGATCGTCGTGGCAGGGTTGAACGGGTTTGGATACACGTGCGTATCGAATTCCGTCGGGAGGTTCAGGAAGCGTGCACCAAGAAGGACTTCGATCGGAGCCGAACTGTGAATGGCGCCGTCGAGATCAATCTGGTTCAGACGGTAGTAAACAACTTCAACGCCCGGAACGTTTCCATCTTTGAACACGTAATTGAGAACCGCATCGGAGGTTCCGGCGCCCGGAATCAGGTCGCTGACAGCCTCGTAGGTGATGCCGTCCGTGCTGCGCATGACCTGCCAGCCGGCGTTATTCGTCTGGGAGGTCGTCGTCCAGTTCAGGTTGACGACCTCCTCGAGAACAGAACCACCAAAGGTGGCCAATTCAGCTGCAACTTGCTCACTGAATGTGACGCTGACCGCTGCTGTCGTGGTCGTGCCGTCTGATGCCGTGACGTCGGCTGTCGCAAAACCTGAACCGCTGGCCGTAAGCGTCAGTGTTCCGTCACCATTGTCTGTGTCGCTAATCGCAGCCGATCCACCGGTCTGGGCGACAGTAAAGCTCACTGCCGCACCAGCTGCATAGCCGGAGGCCGTCACCGTGATTGCAGGTGAGACGCCGCCACGCGGAATTTCGACAATGCTGCCGTCAGCGGTGACCTTCGGAACCGCATTGAGTGACATCGTAGAAGAGATGTCGCGGTTGTCGGTCGTACTGGCTGCAACGTTGACGCTGATCGTGATGTCAAACTCAACACCCGTCACATCGGCGACTGTCACGAGAGCGATACGCCCGATATAACCGGCCGTCGGACCGATTGGCCCGATAAGTGAGCCCACGGATTGCGTGGAATCAGTTCCGGGAAGGACGATCGCAAACGGTGTATCCATTGTGCCGTTGGCTGCGGAATCAAACGTAACAACCGACTGATCTGCCGTCAGGCTGAAGCTGACACCAGCGAGATCCGCGTCAAGCGGGTTGGCGAAAACCTCGACGAAAAACTGGGTTCCCGCACCGGCAATTGCCCCGCCCGTTACCGCATCATCCGTCCCGTTGGCCGCAGTAACATCGGTTCCGACCAGATCAAGCGTCAGAACAGCCTGTGCATTGGACTGTGCCTGAACGTCTACCCCGGTGAATATGCAAGCAGCCGCGACGAGCCAGATGAGGAACATTCTGGTACTCTTCATTGGATTTTCCTTCATTCTTTTGAAGATGTCTTCACACTTGCTGAGAGAAACCGGGGTCCTCATCCGAAGATGAGAACCCCGGCCCACTCAAACGGCTACTTCAGGAGCATCAGTTTCTTGACGTCCGAGAAGTTACCTGCGGAGATCTGGTAGAAGTAGATCCCACTGGAGACCGAAACACCCCGATCGTCAGCACCATTCCACCGGACCGTGTAGCGTCCAGCGTTCTGCTGCTCAGCGACGAGCGTCCTTACAACCTGACCAACCACGTTGTAAATCCGCAGCGACACGTTCGAGCCGGAAGCGACGTTGTACTTGATCGTCGTCTCAGGGTTGAACGGGTTCGGGAAGTTCTGCAACAGAGCGAACTCTGTCGGCGTGCTCTCCACGTTCAGGCTTCCAAGAGCAACGACCAGGTTCGAAAGCTGCGAGCCGTCAAAGACGACACCGTTAGCGATATCGAACCGTGCGTTGTCCTCGAATTCCGTGAGAACGCGGAACGTCAAAGAAACAACATCACCTGCACCCGTGACCGGCGAACCGTCCACGATGGCGTTGGCGATGGTGAGTTCACCCGGTGTTTCCTCGTGCTTCAGGAAGACCGGCGTATCGGCTCCACCCGACTTCAGGAGATCTTCCTGTGCGGGTGCTGCCTCGACGAACTCGAACTTATCTGTGTCATACGACAGGCCGAAACCGAAGCCCTTGAGCGATGCGGCGTTGTCGACTGTGACGTTCAGCGTAACCGTCTGGCCGACGAGGACCTTCTCACTCGTGAGGTTCAGTGAAAGCTCGACGTTGTCGTTCACACCGGGCTGCAGCGTATGCGGGAGCGGCTTTGTGCTGGCAATCGGCACACCGTTCCTGCTCACTGCGACCTGGTTGAAGGATGCTGCGAATCCGAGGAAATCAGTGAAGTCCACGAGTCCGCTGTCATCCGTATCAGCATTGGCGACAAATCCGGGCTCGCCTGTGCTGACGTTATAGCTACCGGCGAAGGCGATGAAATCACCGAAGTCAACAACCGTCGGTGATCCGTCTGCCTCGTCGACAATGAAGATCGGATTGCCGTCTGCATTCAACCAGCTTGCACGTGCAGCAATCGACACGCTAAGCGTCGGTGCGGCCGTGTTGTTGTCCAGGTCGGCTGCATCAACACGGTAGATGACGTTAGACAGTGAACCGATATCATCGGTGAAAGTCGTGACGCCGCCAGCGACAGAACCGACCTGCTCGAGAGCGTCTTCGGTCTCACCACGGTAGACTTCGTAACGATCAACACCAGCGATCGGCACAGCGTAGCCCTTGTAGGACGAGTAGGCGACTACGCGATCATCTACCGATGCGGTCCACGAAAGTGTAACACTGCTGCCGTCGACACTATTGGCGAGCCCCGTGATGGCGGCAGGTGCAATATTGTCAAGAGCCGCGACGGGTGATTCGGTCGCCGTGCGGGCCGACGTCTTCACACCACCAGCCTGCGTGCGAATGTTCTGCGGAACCGTGCTGGTGCCGCCAACCAGGGTCGCAACATCAGGATCGATGGCCGCAAAACGGAAACCTTTACGGTCACCGAGGATCGACTTCACATAATCATCCGAAGGCGTGAAGACCTGCTCGAGCTCTGTCATCGACAGAACGCGGTTCGGATCCACACCCAGGAACTTCACCATATTCTGGACGATCTGCTTCGTAAAGACGCGCTTGCTAGCCGCGCGCTCTGACGAGGATCCGCCAGATTCTGAAGCAACAGCCCAGTTCGTGGACACGTTGTCCAGCGTCGGAACAACAGCACGCTGCAACGAGTCACCCGCGACGTTGTCGAGAACAGTCCAGGAGACCATTACCGCGTCATCGCTGCCTGCCCACGCCACCTCACGGAAGATCCGGTAACGATCCGCTCCAGTTGCTGCCGGGAACGTTACGGCTACAAATCCACCCTGGTCACCGGCACCATCCGCACCCAGCCAGTCTGCGACGGTCAGGCTGGCAGGAGCCGCGAGAGCGCCTGGAACCACAACCGCAACACCTTCAGGTGCGAAGGTAAGTGCGACCGTGCTACCTGTAGCAAGATCGTCATCAAGCGCGGCATTGGCTGCGCTGCCGATGCTGTCCTTACTTGCGCCAACGGACCGCACCGAGATCAGCAAGCCGGTTCCGGCTTCACTGGCACCACCCACCGTGAACACTGAACCTGCTGAGTTCACTGCCTGCGGTCCCTGTGGAACACCGATCGCGCCGTTGTTCGAGGAGATGGTCACGTAGACCTCTCCGAGTACAACAGTACCGGAAACATCTTTATCGATCAGGGCCGTTGAATCAGACCGTGCCGGTGAGGCTGTGGCACCCCACGTCTTCGCTGAGGGGTTGCCCCAACGATCAGCGGGCTGGACTGCCACCTGGAATTCACCGGAAACGCCGGCGGCGGAATCGCCACCGTCTGCGTCTTCGACGACCGTGACGTTGTAGCTGGCAAAGTTTCCTGCGTCAACTTGCAGCGAATCAGCATTACCACCATAGTTGACAACGTCGCCCGTTACATCTTCAACGTAAGTGCTGAAGGCAGCAAGCGTCTTTGTTGACGTGATCTTCACCGAGCGCACGCCCAGTGTCCAGTCATCAGCAGACAACGCTGCGGTGCCGTCCCCGTTGTCCGTCACGCCGGTGCCCGCGATCGTCACGGTACTGATATCCTGATCACCTGCGTCGATGCGGAGCACAGCGGCAGAACCGTGTGTAACCGCTGCCCGATTAGAGCTGGAAGCTCTGGTCAGGGCCGTGTCGATTCCGGTGATATCGAGAATCAGAGCCTCGCCTGCAATGACGACATTTTCACTACTGCTCGCCGCAACAACGAAGGAATCAGCAACCGGGTTCTGGAAGTCTGCATCGAAAGTCAGCGTATCCGGGGCAGTAGCCTGATGGTTACCGGCCAAGTCACGGAACAGAAGCTGAAGGGTGTACTCACGATTCGATGAAAGACTGTCAGCAAAGGT
Organism: uncultured bacterium; assembly: GCA_964471275.1. Classification (GTDB taxonomy): domain Bacteria; phylum Latescibacterota; class UBA2968; order UBA2968; family UBA2968; genus UBA2968. The sequence continues at coordinate 26,585 of CAYYGZ010000026.1, forward strand.
GATCGTGATTTCAGTATCGGTGGTAGCGAGAAGCGGATCACCCGGGGCCAATTCCTGCTTGGCCGTTTTTTCGGTGCCCGTTGTCACCTCGACATAAACTGCTGCCAGCGAGTCCGTCGCCTCGAGAAGCTTGATGATTGGCATCATCGTGGCTTTGTTGACCGTCGGCTCATCGCTGTTGTCGAAGTCCGGTGGAGCTTCGCTTCGCGTCGGGAATATCGACGAAACGCCAGGTGCAACCTGATCATAGGTCACAGCTGCCTGACTGGATTCCGTCTCATTGCCAACACTGTCCGTAACGGAAATCGTGAGATCATCTGTCGAGCCAGCCTGCGTACTAACCCCAAAGTCCGTTGCGAATGAGGCCGTCAGACTCGAACTGGTAAGCGTTGTGGACGCTGCTGAAAGCACGAGTGTGGAATCAGCGAACTTCACATCAGCGGCCTTGGCTCCCTCGCTAACCGTGAACTTGAGCGGACTCGCCGCGTAGGTGACCGAGGTTGTCCCGCCCGTCAAACTCACGATGGTCAATGCCGTGTCCACAACACCTGTGAAATAGGTGCTGTCAGTCGCGCCGGATTTCGGTGTAAGCGGCGTGATTGTCGGTGCGTTGACGTCAAGGACGTGCATGTTGACGTCCGTCACACCTACCGGTGTTACATCGGTCGCATTCGTCGAACTGAGGTTGCCTGCGGCATCCGTCAGGAACGAAACAGCCACGATGCGCCGGTTGTCACCCGTAACATCTCCCGCTCCGAGAGTGGTGGAGTCGACAGCCGAACCCGATACCAGGTCTGAAAACTCGAAGTTGATCGTCTTCATCGCACTGTCTGCCGCGCTAGTAACGTTCGCCGTGTCCACGAGGTGAACGATACCCGACGCACCGGAAGGCACATTCGTCACAACAAACGTAACCTTCGCCTTTGCCCCGACCTTGAAGGCCTTCTTGGGATCACCGGAGGCGTTATTACCATCGCCGAGGTAGCCGCCAGCATCATTCGGGAAATTGGAAACCCCCGTTGTGTCCAACTTGACACTCGTGATGCTTGCCGCAGGACGCTGTGCATCGATACCGATCTTCACGGCATCGCCCACAGTACCGAACGAGGTCACACCAGAGATCGTTTCATCGGAATTCTGATTCGTCAAGGGGGTAAAGGTTGCCCCTGTGTCCGTGCTGACAAGTGCACTGAGACTCAGGCTCTTCGACGAGCTTTCGACCGTCTGGCCTGCAGTCACTTGGAAGGTTGCTGTAAAGGACTTGAAACCGTCCGAGTCCGCAGAACTGGCATCGGTCGTGCCAAATCCCTTTACGAATGCACCGCCGTTATTCGTTAAAGACGCATTCAGCGTCGTCGTATTCGTGGCCGTCGTATCCTCTACGATAGCGACCCACACACTGTCGAGTGCTGCCGTACCTGGAAGATACTCAACTGAAACCACCACCGAATCGCCGATCCCGGCCCACGTATCAGTGGCGGGATGTTCGATTCTCAGGCGTACGCCCTGCGGTGTAGCTGCGTCAGCAACACCGGCCATACCGGCGAGCAACAGCAGAACAACACACAGGCAACTAATTCTCTTAAGGCTCATTACACCTCTCCTTGAATAGCAAACTCAAAGGCAGATGAATGTATCTCATTTAACTTCATCAAGTTTACTTGCTTGCCTTCGCAACTCTCCTGCTCGTTTCCCGACTACCTACCCAACTAATTGCATCTAGGGTGATGGGCGGAATGAAAAACGAGGTGCGACGCTCATCTCTATAGTGATCCCTCCCTTCCTTTCGTATAGTTTTGCCCTGAACGGTTACTTCTGATTATGAGTTGTTATTTAGCGAAACAACCAGGAACTTCATCTAGGCCGACACAAATATAACAGCAAAACGCAAAGATGCAACTCTCCTTCCGGAAGCTGCAACTTCACTAGAATCAACCAGTTACGCTTTTACTGCTTTGCCTCACCCCAAGGCAACGGCCTAAGTATACAGATACCAAAATGGGCTGTCAA
>CAYYGZ010000027.1:0-27554 GCA_964471275.1 uncultured bacterium
GACGATCGGGGTGACCGTGACCCGGAGGCCTTACAGTTATCGAACTCCTCAATCCGCGAGAACCGAGAGCCCCTGGACATCGAAATCTACTTGACGCGACTGGGTGAGAACGTCGAGCACTCGTGGCGGGCAGGGGGCTATCGGTATATCTTCAGTCCACCTGCATAGATACTGACCGGCCGCCGCGAGGAGCATCATACTTCTGAGATAACCGACACAATGGCGTCGCCGCATGGGCTTGTCTATACACGGTGCATCAACTCGTCATAGCAGAGAGAACCCCAAATATGAGCGATGAGAGATTGCTGAGCTTTGACATCGAGATCTCCGATATCTTCGAACTGGGCCAACACGAGGATATGGAGAAGTATGCACCGTTCCATATCTCGGTGGCGGCGACGGCCCTTCACGATGGGGAAGAACGGGTGTGGTATTCGGAGGAGGAGACCGGCAAACCCGCGCTGAATCTGACGCAGGATCGGGCAGGTGAACTCCTGGCGTATCTTGACGAGATGCAGCGCAAGGGATACGCGGTCTGTGCGTGGAACGGCTTGGGCTTTGACCTGAAATGGATCGGTCACCACGCCGATGACATGGCACTCGCCGCACGGATAGCTCTGAAGAGTTACGACCCCATGTTCCAGTTCTTCAACCAGCTCGGTTTTCCTGTGGGGTTGGCAAGTGTAGCAGCGGGGATGAATGTCCCACAAGCAAAGCTTCTGGTGGGCGCCGATGCACCAAAGGAATGGCGCGCGGGACATCACCAGAAGGTCATGGATTACGTGCTTGGTGACTGTCAGATGACCAATCTTGTCGTCCTGGCGATTCAGGAGCAAAGGCGGGTTCGGTGGACGACACGTGACGGTAGCACCAGGACAGAAACGATGTCGCGACTCAAGCCGGTGGTGGAAGTGATTGGCGATCCCGAACCGGATCAGTCGTGGATGACGCATCCGATACGGAAGTCGAAGTTCTGCGGGTGGGTTACCGAGCAACGGGCAGGCGGAGAATCGTAGACGTAGCTAACGCATCCAGACGGAGGCTCTAGCGGGCGAGCCTACGGAATGCGGGAAGGCTGGCAGGTGCGGTGGGCTTGCGGAAGAGGCCACGGAGAGAACGCAAATGCTGTTGCTGACACCCCCTCCCGAGCGGTATGCGGCGCTGATAGGCGTATCGTCGATCGATCTCGAGGTGATTCGTAAGGGAATGTGAGCGCCGGTCATCCGTCCGGCGTCACCGGTGGACGCGACACGTTCAGCCGCGGCCACCGGGACATTCGATCATCCCTCACGAACCTATAGTCCGATTTTCTTGAACTGCGGCAGGTGGTTCTGATTCTTCCTGAACATCTCCTGGACCATCTTCTTGATTTCGGCAAGAGATAGCTTGGCCGCGGTCAGCGGGTCGTGCGAAATCGCCTGGTAGATGAGCCGCGGGTCGCCTGTGAGACATCCCTCCACTACCATCATTTCGATCTGTGCGCTCAGACTCGTTAGCATCGCGCACTGGGGCGGCAGCGTTCCGACGCGAACCGGATTCAGACGATTTCGCGTCGCGACGACCGGGACCTCAACGCAAGCGCCTTGTGGCAGATTGTCGATTAACGCGTCGTTCGTCACGTTGCCGTGGAACTTGTAAGGTTCGCCTCCCAGCCACGCACTGGCGATCGACGCCGCATATTCGTGTCCCCGTTTGAGTGGGATGGCATTCTCGTCTGCCAGCCATTTCTTCACGTCGGCCTGCCAGCTCTTCTCGCGATTCTGATACCGCTTGAGAATGTATGCGTAGTGCCCGGGATTCCATCCCGTCCCGTCGCTGCAGTACTTCCGAATCAGATCGGGACGCTTCCTGAACCACCAGTTGTACTCCGAATTGTGTCCGGATGACTCGGTCACATAGTAGTCCAGGGCGAGGAACATCTCGTTGCGTACCAACTCGTGGTTGTAGACCTTCTTGTTCGTCGCTACGAGCTTGCGCAGCCGTGGATAGAGGTCCCGGCCATTTCGTTCGAATTTCGTGAACCAGGCCATATGGTTGATTCCGGCGCACTCGTAGTCGATGCTCTCCGGTTTGTGACCGAGCCAGCGGGCCATCATCGCGGATGTCCCCTGAACGCTGTGACACAATCCGGTCAGCGCAACCGATGTCTCCCGCTGCATGGCGTGACAGAGCATGGCCATTGGATTCGTGTAGTTCAGCATGATCGCGTTGGGACACAACTCCTCCATGTCTCGCGCGATATCAACCATCGTCGGGATGGTACGCAGTGCTCTGAAAATGCCGCTCGGACCGCGTGTGTCACCGACGTTTGTGTCGATTCCATACTTTTTGGGTATCAGAATGTCGTGCTGCCACACACGTGTGCTGCCGCAGAGAATCGTCACCATCACCGCGTCGGCCCCTTTTAGGGCCTCTCGACGATCCGTCGTTGCAGTCACCGTGGCCGGATAGTTTCCCTGTTTAACGATCTTTTCACAGGCCCTTCGTGCGAAGCTCAGACGCGGCTTGTTGATATCGACAAGGGCGATCTCCGATTTCTCGAGGAGGGGGAAAGTCAGCAGATCCCGCACGAGCCCGCGGGTGAAACCGAAACTGCCGGCTCCGATGAATACGATTTTTGGCACATCATCCTCCCTCTTGTGGTGTTCGTCACCTGGGTAGTCAAACTGTTCCGTAGACAGGAAGAGAAGAAGAGGTGCTTACGGTTCCTGGCAAGGGAATACGGATCAGACTGTGTTGAGAGTTCGAACCTGTCCAAACGTGTGGTAGGTGGTCGCTTGATCGAGCAGGAGCCGGGGGGAGAGTTCTCGTTCTCAGTCATTAGGGTACCATCATGCGGTTCCCTCGGATTCTGCTCTGGGAAAGTTACCGTCTGACAGGACAAGAGAAAGCGATGCCTATCAGATCGAGGATAGATCCCGCCGGGTCTGAACGGAAATGTCGAAGTCGGTGTGTATTCGGTATTGGATATTCGGCGTTCGGCATTCGGAGTTGCTCTTGATTCCAGAGAATGCCTCATCTTCCAGATCGATTGGGTTTCTTACACACGTTAGCGTCGTGTAGCATAGGGGCCGATCCTGAAGAGTCGGGCAGGTTGACAACGTTATGACGGACCGATATTTGGCCTGGGTTATTCACTGAACACGAAGATCGAGGCTGTCTGGCTACTGTATCTCACCGCGCGAGCAGGAATAGACGAAGCGGGGCAACGCTCCCCTCGTTCCCGTGCTCTCGCACCGGACGCTGCAGGGATGCTGTCCGTGTATAATCCATGCTAGTGTGTGGGTGCGTAGAGTTCCTACATTGATCAGGCTAGTGCTGGCCCATCAAATCATGCAAAAGCTCTGCCTCGTGTATCCACATCTATCAACTGCGTATCGGGATTCGGAGAATATTGGAAATGACAATGAAACTTGCTCGTGGTATCTGGCCGGCCCTATGCACCGGTTTCGACGATTCAACTGAACGGGTGGACACTGATCGTGTACGGGCACTGCTGCGCACTCTGATCGATGCTGGTTCGAACGGTTTCTTTGTCTGTGGTGGTACGGGTGAAGGACGCTTTATGAACGTTCCCGAACGCAAGAGTGTGGCAGAGGCTGCCGCCAGCGAGGTCGCCGGGACTGTACCCATCATCCTGCAGGTGGGTGGTGCCAGCACCGAGGATGCCATCGAGCTGGCACGGCATGCGGCGAATATCCAAGGTATCGACGCCGTCGCATCGGTTGCTCCCGTCGACCGTCCCAATGATCTGGACGCAGCAGTCGAGCACTATGCGGCCATCGGTGCGACCACGGAGTTCCCATTCTACGTTTACTGGCTGATGGGCGAGGCCGACAAGCGCGTCACGGCCGACGGATTTCTGAGAGCGATGGGCACGGTTCCGAATTTTGCGGGTGTCAAATTTACTGATCACAATCTTTATATTTTCGGTCAGCTCATCGATCGCTCGGGCGGGGCCATCAATGCCATTAGCGGTCCTGATGAAATGGCCCTGCCGGCCATGGTGATGGGTGCTGAAGCGGCGATCGGTACGACCTACAACATTATGCCGAAGTTGTATCTGCGGATGCGCGCCGCCTTCAATGACGGTCGTCTCGAGGAAGCAATGGACTGCCAGCGCTGCGCCAACCGCGTCATCCGTATCCTTATGGAGCACGGGGTCCTGGCGAGCGTGAAGGCGATGCTCGGTTGGCGGGGTACGCCTGTCGGTCCGCCCCGTCAGGCCGCACCCCTGAGCGCCGCCACGGAGAAGGCGCTGCGCGCTGACATCGATGCCCTCGAATTCGAGGTTGCGTGACCGATGACTGTCAAGGCCGCAAATTTTCCCCAATTCACCATACCTGGGGAGCAACGATCCCTCTCTCGCCCGCTGCTTTACATACAGGAGGAGATTGAAACTTGAGCGAGGACCGGTAAGACTTCTGCGTGGGCGCAACACGATGTGATCACAAGGCGTCTTATGAGGAGATCTATGAGACGCGTTGTCGAGTCGTGGATCTGTTGACGCGGACACGTGAGAAGCTGAAGAAGGCGCGGAAGATCGTGATGAAGACTAACATGGAATTTGCGCCAGACCGCATCCGACGATCAGTGGTCATGAAGCGGGCATTGACACGCGGAGCACGCAGTAGGGTCACAGACGAGAAATCCCTCGTTTGCGGCCCTTTTTTTGCGGATAACGACGGTCTTGATCCTGAGGCGACCAACGCTGCGACTCCCGCTCTCGCTTACCCTGAAGCCTTGGCACGCAAGACGGTGTCTCTGCGAGTCACCCTATTCGAAACGTCGTTGGATCTCTTGATGGTATTGGATGGTCAGGCTCTGGTGGGTGAGGACGCCGACGAGCTTCATGTTTTCCTCGGTGTCCACGACGGGAAGCGTTGAAACATCGCCCTCTGCGAATAGTCCCAGGGCTTCCAGGAGCGGGGCGTCCATTTCGATGTAAGGCGGGTCGGGTTGCATCATGTCGTCTGCGATCAGGAGCGAGTAAAGATCATCCTGCATGACGACGGGACGGATTTCGGCAAGGGAGATGATCCCCTGGAGAATGTTCTCCTCGTCAACAACCGGGAAGTCGACGAGGTTGCTGTTCTGGAAGATCGCGGAGATCTCCCAGAGAGGTGTCTGCTTGTTCACAAAATCATAGCTGTGGGACATGGCATCTTTTACGCGCAGGGACTCGAGCACACTGAGATCAAACCCCTGAGATACCCGGATGCCCCTGCGTGCGAGTTTCAACGTGTAGATTGATTCGCGCTCCAGATAGCGTGCAAAGAGCGAACTGATCACAGTAGCCAGGATCAGCGGTAAGATGATCTGGTAGTCATCCGTGAGTTCGAACAGGATCAACATGGCCGTGAGGGGTGCGTGGGTAATCCCGGCAACCAGGGCACCCATACAGACAAGAGCGTAGGCGCCTGGGGGTGAGGCGATCCCGGGGAAGAGCGCCTGCACAAGGTAGCCGAAGGCTCCTCCCAACGCGGCACCGATGAACAGCGACGGCGCGAAGATCCCACCGGACCCACCCGACGCCAGCGTTGTGGAGGCAGCAAGGACCTTTACGAAGATCAGGATCAGGAGGAGAGAAAAATCCAGTTGATTCAGCAGGATGTTCGTGATCGTGGTGTAGCCAACGCCGAGGATCTGTGGGAAGTAGAGCCCGATGCTTCCGACGACAAGTCCTCCCAGTGCTGCTCTCAGGTAGACGGACTGTGGGAGTTTATCGAAGAGATCCTCGATGATATAGAGGAACCGCATGAAGACGACGGCGACGAAGCCGCTGAGCAGGGCAAGGGCAAAGTAAAAGAAGAGCTCGTATAGACTGCTGAGCTGGTATTCGGGTATGATGAACGCTCGTACATCTGCAGATGCATACCGGGTGACGGCATTGGCCATGACCGATGAAAAGAGGATCGGGCTGAACGTCGAGATGCTGAAGTCGCCGAGGATGACCTCAAGAGCGAAGAAGCCTCCCGCAATCGGTGCATTGAATGCTGCCGAAATCCCGGCTGCCGCTCCGCAACCGACGAGGACTTTGAGGCGTTCGCCCGTGAAGCCGAGGAGTTGACCGATCGAAGAGCCAATGGATGAGCCGATCTGGACGATCGGACCTTCTCGTCCGACCGATCCCCCGGAACCGATGCAGAGCGCTGATGCAAGAATCTTGACGAATGCGACTCGAGACCGGATTACGCCATTTTCGGTAGCAACCGCAGCCATGACTTCCGGGATTCCGGCTCCCTTGACCTCGCGCGCAACGCTGTTGATGAGTGCGGCGACCGCAATGAATGCGATGGCCATCAAGGCAGGAAGGTGGTAGAGTGATCCGAGAAGGGCCGGGGCGTCTACGAGGAAGAGCTGGCTGAAGTAACCGATCAGCCATTTGAACACCAGGGATCCTACCCCACAGAGGATTCCAATGATCAGCGACAGGATGATCAGGAACGGTGTGCCTGTGATCCCGATTCCTGCGAGGTCGCGAATCAGCCGTCTGCGAGCGTTCCGCAGACGGGTCTGAGGTCGCTCCTCCAGATGTCCGTTGTCGCTTGAATCGATCACCGACATGAGAGTCCGGATCTGTTTTGGTGGCGCAAGATGATGCAGGATTTGATCTGCGGAATATATCATCCGGGGATTTCGAAGTCAGAATAATCGCGGTACCGACCTGACGGATACTGCGTGTATTGCGGGCGTATTGCTGGATATATCTGGTTCCGATTCGTGTAGACTGCACCTGCTTCCCTTCGCTCGGTCGAGTGGGTAACGCGACCACCCGGACCGCGCCAGGATGGGGTCCCCGAGTATACGAGGAGGAGACGAGAATTACCGACGGATGTGTGGTCGATCACACCGTTCGCTGTTTCCGGCCAAACCGCTTGACGATCGGGTGTTCTCCGGAGTAGGGTTTAAGGGTTGCACGGCAACACGTTCCGTGCAGCACAAACACCCTTGGGAGGGAGACCTGTGATGAGGACTAAAGCGTTGGATAAAGCGTCTGCTTGGATGTGTCTGGTCGGTCTGGTAGCTGTTCTGGCTGTACCGGCGGTAGTCCAGGCTCAAGAGGACAACCCGTGGTTGGTGAGGCTGCGTGCACTGGCGGTCGTTCCTGATGAAAGCAGCACCATCTCCTCGATTGGCGGTCGTGTGACGGTCGGGAACTCCTATGTGCCCGAGCTGGATATCAGTTACTTCTTCAACAAGAATATTGACGCCGAGATCATCGTTGGCGTTTCCAGGCAGATCATTGGTGCGGTAGGCACATCGGCAGGCTTTCTGGATCTCGGAACCGTCTGGTTGCTGCCTCCCACGCTCAACCTTCAGTACCATCTCGCGCCAGGTCAGGTTGCCCGACCCTACATCGGCGTTGGGGGCAATGCCACCCTGTTTCTTAATGTCGATCCAGGGGCAGTAACCAACATCAGCTACGACACAGGTTTCGGTCTCTCTCTGCAGGGCGGCATTGACATCGGAAAAAGTGAGGAATGGGGTCTGAACATTGACGTCAAGAAGATATTTCTGAGCACAACGGCGGCCGTCGCTGCTCTTGGCACGAACGTTACGGCTGATGTGGATCTACACCCCTACATCATCGGGGTCGGTGTAGCTCGCAAATTCTGAGAACCATCCAGATGGTTCACCTTCTGATCTAGTCTACAGGCGGGCAGAGATGGTTTCTGTCCGCCTGTCTGTTTCCAAGGTGTTCAGGCCAGAGCGCGAAAAATCGGACCACGAAATACACGACACCACGAGAGAGTCTGGGAGCAAATGGACGTGGTTCGGAAATCCAACTCACAAGGGTGATACCTTATCAACCTATCGCTATTCAGTCAGAGCTTGTTCGCACTGAACCTTGATGACACCATCACGGCAACGGCTGAGATGGGGTTTCCTGCTATCGAACTGGCGTGTACGACGCCTCACTTCAGTCTGACACTCGCAGAGGAGGCTCCGGGAGAGGTGGCAAGCCGTATCCGCGACTCGGGGTTGGCTGTTTCGGCCTTCTCGCTCTTTACGGATCTTACGCATCCTGAAAGCCTCGATGCTGAAGTCGCGTCGGCGGAAACGTATATTCACCTGGCATCGACCTTTGACACGGATCTGATCAAGATTACGCCAGGATCGCCATCTTCACTTGAGGCCGGTGAAGGTCACTGGAGATCACTGCAGGAAGGTTTGGGGAGGCTGGCAGAGGTGGCTGGCGAGGTGGGAGTCCGGCTGGCAGTGGAGACTCACATGCGGCAGCTCACCGATACACTGGCTTCGTGCCAGCGATTACTGGAAATCGCTTCCGACGTCACGATAGGGTTGACGTTGGATGTGTCAAACCTGTCCTTTGCGGGTGAACGGATGTCCGAGGTGATCCCCTTGCTGGGGTCTCGAATCTACCATACCCACATCAAGAACGGTTTGATCGACGAGGGGGAAAACTGGCGATTCCTCGCCCTCGATCAAGGGCTAACCGACTATGCGGAGGTCCTGCCCCTGCTCCGTGATTCTGGCTTCGACGGATATCTTTCACTCGAATGCCTGAGCGATGATACACGTCGAAACCCCGTTCCGACAGTGACCAGAGATCTGGATCTTCTGCGCTGCTACCTTCACAGCATAGACTGGGAGCCATCCCGATGAACGCTTCAGCTCTTCTGCAAGGCGTACCGAAACCCGTGTCTCAACTCGCCATGGGGACAGCACACTTCAGCTCAGACAACGGAGACCTGTGGCTCGAGTTGCTGGATGGCTTCCGTGACGGGGGAGGCACAGTTATCGACACCGCTCGCCTCTACGGGGACAGCGAGGACATCATCGGGCGATGGTTGAGTTCGCGAGGCAGTCGTGACGGAATGGTCGTCTGCACAAAGGGAGGTCACGGCGATAACCTTCTGCCGGCAGAAGGGATGGAGGACACGCTCGAGAAGGAATTGCTGGAAAGTCTGGAGCATCTGCAGACGAGCCATATCGATATGTACTGGCTTCACCGTGACAATCAGGAAATCCCGGTGGCTCGCATCCTCGACTGTCTCAACACGTTTTGCGCCAGAGGACTGATCGGTGCATTCGGGGGCTCGAATTGGCGCTACTCACGTGTCAGGGCTGCCAACAGCTACGCCGAGGAGAACGGCTTAACAGGATTTGCCGGCGTGAGCAACAACCTCAGTCTGGCTGCCCAGACCGAGCCTTTCTACCCCGGTTTGCTGTCCTGCGGCGTAGATGGTGTTCAGTGGCACATCGATTCCGGCCTCCCTCTCTTTTCCTGGTCGTCGCAGGCCAGAGGGTTCTTCGTCGAAGGGATCGGGAGCAATCTGCGAAATCTTTCGGCGCAGACTACTGACGGGCATCTCCGGCGAATGGCCGAGGTCTACGGTACGGAGGATAACTTCGAACGTTTACGGCGGGCAGAGTCGCTTGGTAAGGACAAGGGGCGCACGGCTGTTCAGATCGCGCTCTCCTGGCTGATCCATCACCCGGCCAATGTCGTCCCCATCGTGGGGCCCAGAGATGCCTCTGAGTTGGACTCCTGTCTCGATGCGCTGTCGATCTCGCTTACTGAAGCGGAGTGTAAATGGCTCGATCTGGAAGCCGATTCCGCGAACGGCTGAGACGCCGTCTTGTGCCCCCAGGCGGTGATCGGTCGCCCAATCGTGCCTCTCGCCTGGTCAGGCTTGCCGGCACGCAGGTGTGTTACGATTCCTGTCCCCAATACCCCTCATCAAAGAACACCGGCTCATACCCTTCCTCGGTTGCCCATCCGATAGCGGCGTCCAGTCGCTGCGCATGATCCTCGATGTAGCGGCGGTAGAAAGGCCAGAAGTACTGTTCGTGCGTGAACAGATCCATCACTTCCGATGTATTGGGATCAGCGGCGAGGGGGGCCAGCGTAGGCACGACACGGTCGAGCGGCGTGTTGTTACATACGATATCGATTTTCGAGAAGAGGATGCCGCTGCCGAAGTCGACGAGGGCGTCGTGGTGGGAGAGGTGCTCTGAACGGACATCATCGAGAAGGTAATTGACGTCCCAGGCACCGCCTCGGTGGGTGAAATAACCGCTCAGGATACGAATACCCCGATCGTAGAGAGCGTCGAAGACAGACGGTTGTGCCATCCCCCAGTGGATTACTGTTGGCGCCGTGCAGGTCGGTTCACCCGCGAACCTGACGATCTGTTGATCGACACGATCCCAGTCCTCGAGGATTTCTTGTGCGGATGCGTATTGGTATGGACGGGCCGGCTCGTCGGCTTGGGCGTGAAAGGCGAGTCTGAGCCAGTGGGCGTTGTCTTCCCACTCTGATCGGTATCGATCGGGGAAATGTGTCAGATCAAATCCATCGCCCATGGTGTAGTAGATATTGAGCACAAACTTCGCACCGTAGCGTCGGTTCAGATCACGCAGGATGGCCAGATAGAAGCAGTCGAACAGGGAGGCGTATTGCTCCTTCGCGATGTCCCGAAGGAAGAAGCTGTTATCGTCGATTGAAAAACGGTAACGGGGACGTGAGTGTCGATCCCACGCTACCCGAACGCTATGCTCCTGCCGGCCCGTGACGTCGTCGGACACGGCGATGATGTCGGTCTTCAGATCGCGCAAGATGGTCTCCGCGCAGAAGGTCTCTCCCTCTCGATGCGCCACGACTCCGTTGACCCGGACCTCGCGGCCGCGTGTTGCCCGGCCCGTGACCGTGATCGTCAACTCATTGCTGTTCTGGTTGCCGTGACCATGATTCAGAACGGCTCCGTGGAACGGGAATTCGATTTTGAGCATTGTGTCGACCTCGATGTGTTACGCCAGAGCACTCTCTTCCAGCGCGTGGCACTCCTCTACCATGCCCTTCCATGCGTCGATGCTGTAGTCCGGGCCCGCTGCGAAGGGAGGCGTCTCGATGCACATCGTACCGCTGTAGCCAGCTTCCGATGCCTTCCGAAACACAATCTCCCAATCCACACGACCGTGTCCAGGTGCCAGGTGTGAATCGCGATCGCCGGCGTTATCCGCCAGATGATAGGCGGCCAGCCGGTTGCCCATCACGTCCTGCATCTTCGAGGCACGGTCGGGGAGTGCGACAAGCGCGTGTCCCGTGTCCAGGCAGAAGCCGAGGTTCGGATGATCGAATTTCTCGGCGATGCAGGTAATGTGCTCGGGAATCGAAAAGAACCGGTCACCGCCGGCCTGGAGCATGTTCTCGACAGCTATCGTGAACCCCAGCTTCTCCGCTTCCGGCAGCATCGCTTCCAGACTCTTGCCTATATGGCCGAGGTAACGTTCAAGGCCTTCCTTCGTGACATCGTAGCGGGTCGTCGTCGGGTGCTGGATGCCTACGGTGGCGCCGACGAGGCTTGCCCGCTTCATCCACTCGACCATCGTGGCGACGGCAGCCTCTCTCTGCGTGTTGTAGAAGGAAGCAATATCGTCGGCAGAGGAGAATGGGAGATGAAAGGTGGTTATCTTGAGCCCGGCATCCTCGAAGATCCTGCGGAAAGATTCGATCTCTGTGTCCGACAGATCCTGAAGCAGTGGCGGTGCCCCTTCGATTCCCGCAAGCCCCGCGGCCTGGCAGATGTCCCGGATCTCCTCCGCAGACTTTCCGCTGAAGGTGTAGCCTGTCGTGGTCAGCGTCCATTGTTTCGTCACGGTATGATCTCCCTGAAGTGCGTTTGCGTGGGAACGGTTCGGTTTGTGTTGTCCTGTAGGGGCCTCCCCTGAAGGTACTGCTCTGGATACGGCAGAGGCCGCTGTTCACGTCCTTGCACATATCAATACATCGTGTATTCTCTCCCTGCAACTTTCTCCTGTGCCCCCTAATTGCGTGAGTTCTCCCGCACGTTGCTGGTTCTGACGCCGAGCAGCGCGAAAATCGAATGTGTCTCCTGATGGCTCCGGTCGTCCCCGCAAACTGCTTGGAAGTCAGTCTTGCCCAGTGAAGGGATCATCGGTATGATGGCTCGGTATCGTGGCATTGAACGGGGCACCGAGGGCAACGTGTCTGTTTCCACCCTCCTCTTGTCGGAGATCTCCCTATGATTCGCGATCTGTCAGACCCGGCCGTTGGCGATCTGCTTGCCCGCCACGGTCGCTACTGGCGCAACGGCCAGCCAGAGATCGATCCCTGGGTTCCTGCAGCCCGCTTTGCACCTGCCGAAGGGGACGATCTGCCCCTGTTCCAGCTGAACCCGGCCGCGCCGCTGGTCGACACGCCGAATCCGCATATTCTTGAGCCCCCTCCCAAGCTAGACGCCGCTGCCTTTCGGGACCAGATCGAGCGAGAGTTTGACACGCACGGTTTGCTCGACGGTGACTACTTTCGCGTTGTCGAAACGGGGATCGCCAGCGAAGTCTTCGTCGGCTGTACGATCCGCGTGAGCGCAGGCACTCACTGGGCGGAGAACTGCTTCACCGATTTCCACCAGCTTGATGGATACGATGTAAGTGACACGCTCTGGTATCGTCGCCTGATCGACAATGCCCGTCGCGCCGTGGACAGTGTCGATGCAGACCGATTCCCGTTCAGCTGCTTTGGTTACCGGGGACCTGTCGATATGGCCGAAGCGATGATGGGGGGGAAGGCGATGTGTGAGGCCGCTGTCGACAATCCCGAGGGTCTCAAGAACCTGCTTGCCCGGATCACGGATATCATCATCGAGGTCGGCCAGGCGCACATCGCGGAGCTGCCTCCGTGTGCCGACGGTTGGTTCAACTCCTACCGTATCTGGACCCCGGGCCGCACCATTACGTTTACCCTCGACGGGGCGTGCCTGTTCTCTCCGGACCAGTATGCGGATCTGTTCCTGCCGTTCGATCGGCGGCTGTGCGAGGCATTCGAAACTCCCTTTGTCCACCTGCACGCGGCAGCCCGCCAGCACTTCGCGGCCTGGACCGATATCCCCTCTCTGGGTCTCCAGTGCGTTATCGATCAGGCCTGGCTTCCGGAAGGACACAACCAGCCGATCGGCCCCCAGATTCCGGATTTATTGGACGATTTCGAGGTTATCCGCGAACAGAAGTCCCTTATGCTCTACGGCTACTGGACAGAAGCGTGGCTGCGGAGCGTCCAGGACCGCTTGCCGGCTTCCGGGTGTGCGGTCACGGGTATGACCGAAGATCCCGGTGCCCTTCGCAGTTCCCTCGCCAGACGGGTCTGACCCCAGCAATTCCCGCAAGCAGTACCCGCATCGTCTCCCGACGTGGGCAGCCCTACTAGTGGCGAAGATCCAGGGAGATCGCTTCAGCTGGCGTATCGGTAGTGAATACCGTCTCTCCACCCACCGATAGCGCGCAGACCGTCGTTCTCTTCCCACAGTTCGCGTGCCTCTGCAGGGAGAGTGAAGGACGAAGCGTTGCTGGAGATCGTCGAGAGACACGCCGACCAGGTTGTCGCGGTGCTGTGCGGTCATATCCATCTCACGGCAGCAAGAGAGCAATCCGGTGTTTACCATATTGTGCCGAGCGGCACGGCGGGATGCCCGGCGGACTTTGCCATATTTGATGTGTATGCGGACCGCGTCGAAGTCGAGATGCAGCGAGCGCCGGATGAGCTGATCGGTGATCCGCATCCTGGCAACATCCACGGCGTCCGCCGACACGGCACCGACTATGTCGACGACAGCCATCCGGACCACGAGAGTTACGTGTCGGGGAATGTCGACGAGCGCAGCTTCACGATCGAACTGAATGGTCGCAAGCGGCCGGACCTAGAGGCTCCGCGAGAGCTGGCTATTCGGCAGGAAGTGAGCACGGGCGGGTGGCAGGGGGTGCAGCTGCCGAGATGAGCTGGACGGGAGCGGTAGCACCTGTGCTCTGCTCTGCCGGCGTCACGCCGGGTCTCGTTCCGAGCTTGCCCGGTGTCTGTCCGTCTCGAAAGCGCAAGTGACGCACGTGCAGAGCTTGCAAGCGACTTATCTTCTCAGTATTGTAGGTATGTCTTTGGTCGGACTTGTATCGGTGATCTGACTTCACAGCTGGTAGCTACCTTGAAAAGCTTGATTTCGTCCATACAGAGTAGGCCGATTCTCCTGGTCTGGCTGCTCGCCTACCTGGTGATCGTCCAGTCGGCCGTGGGACACGTCGTCCTTTGTGTTGAGGTGGAAGGACAGGTGTCCGTCGAGCCTGGCGCCTGCCCGTGCCCGGGCAACGTGCCCGATTCCCAGTCTCTGGTCGAGGAGCCATCGAGCAGCGACGTCTGTCACGATGTCTTTTTAACGGCTGACGCACACCTGATATCCGAAAGCTGCAAGTATCCAGTCTCCGGTTCCGTCGGCCGTCCGGATTGGGACAGCAGACTCTCTCCGTTCGCTGCGGGCATCTCGTCCGTCGGCCCCCCTCTGGCTTATTCGCATCTTGCGCTTCATCGCTTCATCCGCAGTACCGTTCTGCTTATCTGATCACCCCCTTATTGCTGAATCCATGTTTCCACGGGATCCCGCGGGCGTATTACGTCCGGATTCTCCGCGTACTCAATCCTTATTCCTCTTGAGGAGTCAGAATGCTCGGCCATGTGTGCTCGATCGCCGCTTCTGTGGTGATGTGCAGCTCTGTCCTGTCCGCACAATCGATCAGTAGAGAGCAAGCAGTCACTCTTGCGCTTGAACGTAGCCCTCAGGTGTTCGCCGGTCACTCTCAATGGCAAGCCGCCCGGGCTGAGGCCCGGCTCCTGTCCGCGCCTCCACGCCCCGAACTGGAGTTGGAATACGCGGGACTGCCGGCCGTGTTCGATCTGGGCAGCTACGGTGAACGAACAATCGGCGTTGTGCAGCGACTCGAGTTTCCGCTGAAATGGTGGAAGCGTGTCATGGCGGCCCGTCACGATGCGGAACGCACCCGTTTTTCGGCTTACGAAACGACGCGCCAGGATGTCTCTCTCTCGGTGCGGATCGCTTACGACACCGCGCTCGGGGACGAGCAGCGCCTCGTTTTGGCAGCATCTCATGTTCAACTGTCAGATCAGGTCGTGCGGCAGGTTCGGGCCCGGTTCGAAGCCGGTGACGTGGGCCGTCTAGACGTCGCCCGAACGGAAGTCGCTGCAGGCCGACTCAAGAATGAGCTGACCACGGCCAGATTCTCGGCGGATCGCTCGCGGGTGCGGCTCAGTGCGTTACTGGGCAATTCGCCGGATGTCGTTCTGAATCTGTCGGACAGTCTGATCTGCGACCCGGTGGCTTTTGACATAGATGTCCTGACGAGCTCGGCCCTGCGAAGACGATCTGAGCTCTCGGCGGCGGACAACGGTCTCAGAGCAGCGAAGACCGCGCGTGGGGCCTCCCGGGCCTCCGTGTTTCCGGACCTCGTCATTGGCGTTGCACGGCAGACGCGCGGTGGGCCCGGCCCCACATCAGGCACCTGGCGAACAGGTATCAGCCTCGAATTGCCCCTCTACGGGTTTTCCGACCCGGGAGGAGAGCTTTCCCGCGCCTCGGCCAGAGTGACCATGGCCGAGGCAGAGAGGGAGGCCATCCGATTGCGGGTGATGGAGGAGGTGCGGGTGGGCTACCTCCAGTTCGAGGAGGCCAGGGAGCGGCTTGAGCGTACGCTTGCTCGTGTGTTACCCGCGGCCCGTGTCGCGTTGGATGCGGCACGTCGCAGCTATGAGGCGGGGGAGGCGTCCTCGCTCGACTATCTCAGTGCGCAGAGCGATTTCGTAGAAGCGGAGCTGGCGTTTCTGGAAGCGCAGTTGAGGTACCGAATCGCCGAATCGACGCTGCGACATTCGGCGGGTGAAGGTCCAGAGGAAGTCGCTACTGATCCAGAAATGAATCACACGATGAACGAATGGGGGAATGACTCATGAGCTTCAGTCAAAGTCGTTCATATTGGACGTGTCTGAATCCGTGCCTCCTGGCGTGGGGGATCATCATCGCGCTGACAACTTGCGGTGATCCCGAGTCCAAAACGGCGCACAAGGAAGATCACGGGCACGAATCCAACGTCCTGGCAGCGCATTCTCACGAAGCGGCGGGCGAAACGTGCTTCATGTGCGATCCCTCCAAGCGTGAGAAAGGTCGGCTCTGGTGCGAGGAGCACGGACGCTACGAGGACCGGTGTTGGATCTGTCACCCGGAACTTGAGGATAAGAGCCGGCTCTGGTGCAGGGAGCACTCTCTTTACGAGGATGAATGCACGCTCTGTCGCCCCGAGTTGAAGAAGTCAGATTCATCGCCAGAGTCCTCGGGCCTGCCATCCGGACCGGCAAGCACTGAGCTGTACTGCAATGAGCACGACGTTCCCGAGCGTGAATGCGGCATCTGTCAGCCCGGGCTGGCCGCCGCACTTGAGCCGGGACAGAGTCTGAAAGTGCGGATGGCGACGGAGGCGTCCGCCGACAAGGCTGGCATTCACGTTGAGCGCCCCCGTCGCATCGAGACGACACCGGGTGTCGAAGCGTTCTGCGAAGCGGACTACAACCGGAATGCATTGACACGGATCACCCCGTTGACCGCGGGTATTGTGACGCGCGTCTATCGGGACGCGGGAGACCGGGTCGAGGCGGGTGATCCGCTCGTGGAACTCCATTCCGTCGATGTGGCTCGAGCAAGGAGTAGTTACCTGGCCGCGGTGATCGACCTGGACATCCGGAAGGAGACGGTCGCGCGAAAGCGGAAGCTTGCGGAGGACCGTATCGGTGCTCGAAAGCATCTCCAGCAGGCGGAGGCAAACTTCCGGGTGGCGCAGTTGGCGCTGAAAAACGCCTGGCAGGCGCTTCTCAATCTCGGGCTGTCGTCTAAAGAGATCGCGGCGTTGGAGCGTTCGGAAGATGCTTCTGCCCTTTATACGCTTCGTGCTCCGTTTGGCGGCACGCTGATCGATCGGGACGCCGTCTCTGGCCAGGCTGTGGTGAGTGGTGAGGCCTTGCTCACGCTCGCAGATCTGTCCACTCGATGGCTGAAGCTGTCACTTCCGACGGACCGCATCCACGATATCCGAGTGGGGCAGCGCGTTTCGGTTGTGTTCGACGATCTGCCTGACGAGGTCGTTCACGGGGAACTCGTGTGGGTAGATGCCGCTGTCGATCCGCAGACAAGGCGCATTCGCGCCCGCGCGCTGACGGCGGACGTGCACCGGTTGAAGACCGGGATGTTCGGCCGTGCCCGTGTATCTACGGGTGGGAGGCGTCCAGGGGTGATCGTCCCCAGCGGAGCAGTGCAGTATTACGAGAAGAATCCGTATGTGTTCGTTCGCCAGGCCCCCGACCTGTTCGCCCTGCGGCGGGTCACGGTTGGGGCGACGCGGTCAGATTTGACCGAGCTGCTGAGCGGCGTGTCACCCGAGGAGGCTGTCGTAAGGACGGGATTTCTCGTGATGTCGGAGTTCCTGAAATCACGTTTGGGGGCCGGGTGTGTCGATCATTAGGCAAAAAAGAAGAGACGTGGTGGAAGAAACGCGGACAGGATGTGACATAGTGAGGTTATCGTGCTAGGACGCCTGGTCGAGTATGCGGTGCGAAACCAGTTGGTTGTGCTGCTACTGTTCGGATGCGGAGCAGCGGCCGGCACGTGGGCTCTGATGAAACTTCCGGTGGACGCGTTTCCGGACACGACGCCGGTGCAGGTGCAGATCAATACCGTGGCGCCGGCGCTCGGTCCGGAAGAGATCGAGCAACAGATCTCGCTGCCCGTCGAATTGTCGATCGGGGGGTTGCCGGGGTTGGTAGACGTGCGGTCCGTGTCGAAGTTTGGGTTCTCACAGGTAGTGGTGACTTTTGACGACGACACAGAGATTACGGTTGCGCGGCAGTACATTTCTGAACGCATCAACGCGGTGGCGCTTCCGGATGGCATCGAGCGTCCGCAGCTTGGGCCGATTTCCACCGGATTGGGCGAGATCTTCCACTACATCCTGAGATCGGATGACCCGGGCCGAAGCCTCGAGTCGCTCCGGACACTGCATGACTGGGTGATCAAGCCGGAGCTGCGGAAAGTTCCCGGTGTGGCGGAAGTGAATTCTTGGGGGGGGGACGTCCGCCAATATCACGTGGTGGTGTCGCCGGAGGCCTTGATCAAGTACGGATTGACGCTGGACGACGTGTTCGCGGCGCTAGAAGCGAACAACCGCAACGTTGGTGGTGGCGTGATCACGTCAGGAGGGTGGTCGCAGCTCGTTCAGGGCGTCGGGCGGGTGTCGAGCCTCGAAGAAATCGAGGCTGTGGTGATCGCCTCGCGCGGGGGCAACCCCGTCCACGTCCGGGATGTGGCGGAAGACGTACGGATCGATCGGGAAATCCGGCGCGGCGCGGTCACGGCGGACGGACGTGGCGAGGTGGTGCTCGGTCTGGCCTTCATGCTCATGGGGGAGAATGGGAAGGCGGTCACCGAACGCCTGAGAGATCAACTCGAGGACGTGCGTCCGTATCTGCCCGATGACACGATCCTGGAGGTGGTGTATGCGCGTACGGAGCTGACGCGATCTGTGATCCGGACGGTGGAGCACAACCTGGCCGCAGGCGCGGTTCTGGTCATTCTCGTTTTGCTCGTGCTTCTGGGCAACCTTCGTGCTGGGTTCCTGGTCGCGCTCGTCATTCCCGCCTCCATGCTCTACGCGGTGCTCGGGATGTACGAGTTTGGGATGGTGGCCAGCCTGCTGAGTCTGGGCGCGATTGATTTTGGGATCATCATCGATGGATCAGTGGTGATGACGGAGGCGAACTCCCGAAGCCTGCTCGAGCGGGCTCAGGAACTTGGCCGGTCCCTGACGCCCACCGAACGCCTGGAAACGATTGTCGCCTCTGGCAGGGAGATGGCCCGCCCGATCGCGTTCGGTATCGGCATCATCCTGATCGTCTTCCTGCCGATCCTGACTCTGGAGGGCATCGAAGGTAAGATGTTCAAGCCGATGGCTTGGACGTTTATGTTCGCACTCCTGGCTGCGCTGGTGATCGCCCTGACGCTGTCTCCCGTTCTGAGCAGTATCTTCCTGCCGGAAAGAGACAATGAGAGAAGGGATCTTGTAAGCCGTTGGGTGGTTCCCTACTACGGCCGGTTGCTGGACTTTGCTACGTGTCATCGGGTGGGGGTGCTCTGTGGTGTGGCGGTGCTGCTGGCATTGACCGGATTCCAGGCGACGCGGTTGGGCGGCGAGTTTATTCCTCGGTTGAGCGAGGGGGCGGTGACGGTCAATACGATCCGTCTGGCCGGTGTTTCGATCGAGGAATCCGTGGCCTATAACACGCGCATTGAGCGGATCCTGCGGTCGGTGTTTCCGAACGAGGTGCGACACGTGTGGAGCCGCATCGGTACGGCCGAGGTGGCGACCGACCCGATGGGTACGGAATTGACGGATATTTTTGTGTCACTTACACCCAGGTCCGAGTGGACACGAGCATCCAGTCAGGCCGATCTGGTCGCCGCCATGCAGGAGGAACTGGCGGATCTTCCCGGTCTGAATATGGTCTTCACCCAGCCGATCGAGATGCGGCTAAACGAGATGATCTCGGGCATCCGGTCAGACCTGGGGATCAAGATCTTTGGCGATGATTTCGATGAGCTGGTGCGGATCAGCGACGACATTCAGCGAGTTCTTCTGCGCGTCTCCGGACAGTCGGATATCGCAGCCGATCAGTTGACGGGGCAGCCCCTGCTGCGCGTGGTGGTCGATCCTGCGTCCCTGGGGCGGCACGGGGTCCCCGCCGGGCACGTGCTCGAATTCGTGGAAGCCGTCGGGGGGCACCACGTGGGCGAGATCTACGAAGGCCAGCGTCGCTTCGATCTGGTCGTACGCCTCCCCGATACGTACCGGACGAATTCCCGGCTCCTCGAACGCCTGCCCGTGTCCACGGAGAGCGGCCAGCAGATTCCGCTGCGGATGCTGGCATCGGTCCAAGATACGACTGGTGTCTCGACAATTACGCGTGAGTGGGGCCGTCGCGTGATGCGGGTTCAGTGCAACGTGGTTGGGCGGGATGTGTCGTCATTCATCGCCGAAGCGAGAGAGCGTATCGTGGCCGAAGTGGCGCTTCCTCCCGGCTACATCATCGAGTGGGGCGGTCAGTTCGAAAACCTCGAACGCGCACGAAATCGTCTGGCCCTGGTGGTGCCGGTGACGCTGCTGCTGGTGTTCTTTCTCCTGCTGCTGAGCCTGAAGCGAATCCGCGACGTGATGCTGATCTACACGGGCATTCCGTTCGCGCTGGTGGGCGGGGTGTTCGCGCTGACCCTACGCGGGATGCCATTCAGCGTAAGCGCCGCGATCGGATTCGTTGCCCTGTCGGGGATCGCGGTCCTGAACGGTCAGATCATGATCACCGCAATCCGTGGTTTTCTGGATCGGGGGCTGGGGCCGCAGGAGGCAGTCAGGGGCGCGGCGATGCAACGGCTCAAGCCTGTTCTGGCAACGGCCGTCACGGATGCGACAGGGCTCATCCCGATGGCCATATCGACGGGCGTCGGCTCCGAAGTCCAGCGGCCGTTGGCGACCGTGGTCGTGGGTGGTGTGCTTACGTCGACGGCCCTTACGCTCTTCGTACTTCCGCTCCTGTTTGCTCTGTTCCGCGGTAGGGGAGATCAAGGGGTGGATGGGTCGTGATCTAGGCCAGTGTGCACCCGTCGTCCACTCCTCACGGTCAGGACAGCCGACAGAGATGCGCTCTTCCAGACGGTCGCTGATGGATTATAGAGGCGGCGGGGCGATCTGGGGATAGGGCCTTAAGGAAGTTGCGAAAAAAGGCGAAGTGGAGGTGTTACCCGCGGGATTCGCCTGGCCAGACTTCCAGGAAGTAGAGAAGCCGCGGGCTAAGCATACGGCTTTCACTCTCCACAGATTCCTCGTTTCTGCGAGAACGTGCAATTGGTATGCTGGTTTCGGCAGCAGGTCTCCCTTCGACTGGCGCTCGGGGTAGCCTCCCCCTTGGCCTTTGTGCATGAGTAAAGGGTCGCAACATTCTGTAGCGACCCTCTTTCGTTTTTATGGCTCCCACCTTCGTGCTTCGGTGCCCGTGCGGGCGGCATGGCTCCTCTCTACTGACGCTCAGGGCGTGCTCCCCTTGACGTTTCTGCATGAATAAAGGGTCGCAACTTTCCGTCGCGACCCTCTTTCATTTTTATGGCTCCGGCGGCAGGGCTCGAACCTGCGACACAGTGGTTAACAGCCACTCGCTCTGCCAACTGAGCTACGCCGGAAGACCTTGAATCCAAGTAGTTCAACTATACAAGAAGCACCTGGACCGGTCAAGATCTAATTGGTAAACCGTGCTCACACTTGAGTTTATCGGCATTTACGATCCTCGGTTGAGCGATATCTCCGGCCACTTGTTAGACCTCAGGCTCCTAGGCATCGAGTTTGTCCATCAGGGGCGCCAGGGCTGACAGGGGAGAGGGAATCGGATCAGACTGTTCATATGCTGCGTGTGGCATCGGACACCCTTACGGTCTCGACAGGTGACCTGGCCGCTTCAAGATCGGCGAGGTCGCCTGTCGTGATCTCTGTCATCACGGCCTTTTCTTCGTCCGTTACCAGACTCTCGGCCTCGTCGACTCCCTGGAACTTGAGGAGCTCATTCCTTACGGCCGGGGCGTAGTTGAGTATGGCCGGAAGCCCCGGCGGGCTGAGGTCGAAAGTGCAGGTATGGCACGGTGTAGTGAGGGACTGGACAAGCTCCGAGAAATAGGTCTAATGTACCTATTCCAGATTCACATCCGTCACGTGCTGGTTTCTCTCGGTGTGGTGTTCTTCAATCAACACCGAAAGCTGCTTGTGGATTCGTTCGAGCTTGCGGACCTGCGTCTTGTCCGGCATCACGCCTCTTCTGGTTGGTCGGTATACCGCTCGAATTCATCGATTTCTAACAATACAGCACCAGATCAGGCGAGTTCAGGAGCGATCGACCCGAGCGTCTCGTCCAAGGGGTTGGAGATCTCGACCAGCCCATTCGCGTGCGGGAAGTGGACTTCAAACGCCAAAAGATTCACACACGTGGAACGTTCCAGCACACTGGCCAGCGAGTCCGGGTTGGTTTCCACTTCTGCATCCTCTCCCTTCACCTCTACGACCGGCGACCACATCGCTTCGATATCCGCCAGATCCAGCTTGAACACCTGGTTCATGGCGCTGCACTGGTCCTCGGTCATCTGGCCGTCCGGCTTCGATTCGGTGGCATATTCAATCAGAACATAGGCAATCGGAGGCGAGTAGCTGAGGATGACGGGACCCAGTGGGGTCATCGTGAAGGTATAGCTGACGGTCAGATCGCCCAGTGACGTGATCACTTCGTCGAATGTGGTCTGATCGACAAACGGATGTCCACATCTGCTACCGGTCCGTTGTGCTCGGTGTAGTGCTTGTGCATCGCTTGCGCGAGGCCCTTGTGTAGCGATTCGATCTTCCTCACCTGATCTTTGCTCAGTGTTATTTCTGCCTCCCTGTAGATGGGTCACATATGCGTCTATCCTTTGGAGGACACGACGTGGTGTCTGAATCTACAACTGAAACCGGTTTGACAGCAACTGGACGGGCATCTATATAAGGGTGAAAGGCGTTTCAGGTTCCAAAAGAGAAGGAGAGGCGTTCAGGCAAAGCACTATGCAGATGAGAGCGAAGAAGGTGGGGATGCGGCGGCGGATCAAGCGGAAGGCTATCAGGCGGCTGCGGCAGAAGGATGGCGGGGGATTGTTGACGCCGCTGCAGAGGATTGCTCACCGGGGGGCGAGTGGGGAGGGGTTGGCGCCGGAGAACACGCTCGTGGCTTTCGAAAAGGCGATTCAGATCGGCTGCGACACGGTAGAGATCGATATCCATCTGACCGCAGACAATCACGTCGTCGTCATACACGACCGGGCGGTGGACCGGACGACAGATGGCAGCGGTCCCGTGGACACGATGACCTTGGACGAGATCAAGGAGCTAAGTGCGGGAAGCTGGCGGGATAAGGAGTTCGCCAGCGAGAAGATACCGACATTGGAAGAGACGCTCGATCTGATCGGGTGGCGAGCGCTGCTTCTGATCGAAGCGAAGACGGAGGAGGCGGCGGAGAGGGCCGTTTCGATCATCCGGGCGCAACGGGCCCAGTCACGTGTGGTGATGCAGTCCTTTCTTGGTCCGGCTGTACGGACGGTGAACCGACTCGACCGCCGGATACCGACAGCATTTCTGATGACCGACGGTGAAGCCGTGCTGAGACGCAAGACCGGGGCAGTGAACCGTGTTCTGAAGCTGGGAGCAAATGCCCTGGCGCTGAAGTATACGGCAGCCACGCCTGACCTTGTGAATATGTTCATCAGTCGCGCTATGGGGATGTGGGTATGGACGGTCGATAACCCTGACGAAATGCGCGAGATGATTGAGATGGGAGTTGGCGGGATTATCACCAACTATCCGGATCGGCTGAACAAGGTCATAGCCGATATGTGATCGGCTGGAGAGACGACTCAAAAGGACACAACGATTCCTCTCCCTTTCACGAGAGAGAGCACGCACCAAGCGCAGGCGGGGTGGCGAGCGCCTCTCGATCCCATAAGAAGCAAGGGCGGTCGGTTCAAACCGATCGCCCTCATTGCGTACCCGTGCAGGCCTACGCCCTCTCTGGCTGGCAGGGGTCACCAGATCGGTCTGACGATGGGAGGCAGCAGAAGTTGGACAAGCTCATCTGCTCTGGATGCACCGATCGTTTTGGGCCCAGGCAGAAGATTGTGGGTTGCTGATTCTTGTGTGGGTGAGCCCACCTGACTTAACCACAAACCGACGGCGATGGCTGTTGGCTGTCGGACCGCATGGATTCCTCACCTCGCGCTATACTCGTTGCCGGATGAGTTGTGGTTGCACGTCGCGACTCGCAACCCCAGTGCCGCTTATGCTTGCTCCCTCGGAATGACGTTGATCGGTTTTGTGAATACTTCAGGTAGAACCCCAATTCAGGAACGTCTGGTCCGTCTGTTCGGGGTCGACCGATATGTGAGTTGACCGTATCTTCGTAGCCGATGTTGTCCACGACGACGAGTCGTGTTTGTGACTCTCGGGCCGGAAGCTGTGGTATCCGAGTGCTAACCCGATGGCAATTGCGAGACCAGTAAAGGAGTGAAGATGGCGGGTGTGGCTGAGCGGGTGGAAAGGAAGCTGAGAAGAGCGTGTCGGATTGGCGACATCGAGCTACCGGGCGATTTTGTCCTACCGTCTTACGACGGCTATGGTCTTGCGAATGTGTCCCCGACGGTGCTGAAGCATTTCGGTGCGAAGATCGAGACACCAGGACTCGCCGATGAAGTGGTCGGGAAGCACCTGAACGGGGTAAAGAAGGTCGTTGTCGTGCTTCTCGACGCCTGCGGCTATCTACTCTTGAAGCGCATCGTCGACCAGGAACCGGACCATCCGATCCGGTCGCTCCTTCGATCCGGTCGATTGACGCCCCTGACCTCCGTCTTCCCTTCGACTACTGCGGTTGCGCTCTCTACACTGCACACCGGTCTGCCACCGATCAGTCATGGGATTACGGGATACCGAATGTATCTCCCGGACCGGGGTGTGCTGGCGAACATGATTCGGCTGAGCCCCGAGTCCGATGAGCGACCCCGGCGCCTGATCCGGCATCGCGACGGGGCCAGGAAGCTGATCGGTGTGAAGACCATCCACGAACGGTTGGCTGAGAAGCGAGTGAGAAGCACGTGCCTGCTGCGGAAGGACATTGCGCGGTCCGGTCTGTCGGAAATGCACTGCACCGGGGCGAATGTCGTGCCGTTTGTGAGCGCTCCGGATATGTTTGTGACGGTCCGGAAGCTGCTGACGCAACGCAGCCCGGCAAAGCGATGTGTCTGGGCTTACTGGGATGCGCTGGACACGATTCAGCATCAGTATGGTGTGTGGCAGGAGGAAGGAGAAGCGGAACTACGCGCATTCGCGACGGCGATGGCTCGTGAGCTGCTCGCGCCGCTGCGGCGGGCGAAAGAAAACGTCACAGTGATCCTGACCGCCGATCACGGGCAGGTTCAGGTGAACAGGCGGGACGTGTTCGAGCTGAAGTCAGTGGCGGGTACGGATGAAGCGCTTGTCGTGCCGCCTTCGGGCACAAGCCGCGCGGAGTATCTGAATACGCAGGACGCGGAGTGGATCGAACGGCTGCGGAAGAAACTGGGGCAGAAGGGGTGGGTCCTGCCGTCACGAACGGTCGAGGAGGCAGGGCTCTGGGGGCACGGGCGCCGTAGACGAGAGTTCAGAGGTAGGATAGGAGACCAGGTTGTGCTTATGAGCGGGAGGAGAGTGGTCTTCTATCCGTATTACGAAGGCGCTGATCCTGCACACATTGTGGGGGGACGTCACGGTGGGCTGCACGAAGAAGAAATGCTGACACCGTTTGCGATCACAAGTCTGTAGGCCAGCCTCAATGTTGCAGCGGGCTCTAGCTCGGAGACAAGAGAAACACGGAAGACAGACCCCCGCCATCGCAAGAAAGGAAAAGGGCTGGCAACCTTTACTGACGAGCCCAGCCCCGTGGTCCTTCCGATTGATTGCCGAATCTACTCGGTCATTGTGTCCGGATCGACATCGTCAGGGTTGCCGATCGGTGCATAGATAACCGTGTCATTTCGTACCATAAAGATGGACGATTCGGTATCGTTCTGGAGCTTCGTGGACAGATCATTGATCCGGATCGAAACACTTGATTACGCTTTTTTTCTGACGGTTACGTGTGCGTCCGGGATCTTCTTCCCAAGCGCGTCGTGGATCTTGGCGCGTTCCTTGAGCAGTTCCTGATGGACCTTCACAATCTGCCCGAGTTGGCGAGTATCTTCCGCTTCGGCCCCTGGGCCGCTGCCAGTCGTTTCTGTATCTGCCCCACATCCAGTGACATCATCCCGAACCGATCGAGGAGTTGTTGAATCTGCTGGTTTCCGGTCTCGATCTTCCCCGTCAGGTCGTCAAGCTTCTTGCCGTGCTCCAGATCGAGTCCCGTGTTGAGTACTGTGTATGTGCCCGTGGGGAGCCGACCGTCGATAATTCCATCCCGCGCAGGGCCCAGGACTGGCCGCCGGAGATACTGCCGCTTCGGGAATCGTCCGTCTTCTGGACCGTGATCGAGAGGATCTCATCGACGTCGACGAGCTCGGCCTCGCCATTTGCACCGATTCTAACCACAGTGCGAGTCGTCTAAGGCTATGCCCCCGATACAGATGGTCCTGCTTCATTCGTCTCGGATCGACGCGCCGATAACGGAAGGGAGATTGGAGAGCCCGTTGAAGAAACTGTTGATCTGGTCTGTGTTGACATCCCAGAGCGCCTGTGCCAGGCCGGGACCGAAAGAATCGTGGATCAAGCTCAGCTCACGGGTGGCTTCACTCTTGATCCGGCGGTACTGCAGCGTGAAATCCAGAGCTACGAAAACAGCACCAAAAAGCAGGTAGGCAGCGACGGCACGGATCAGAAGTTGGCGGGTGATCGAGGTTGTCTGTGCGTTCTTTTCCATAGATCTGTGGGGACACTCCAGATACGATTTTCGGATTCGCTCGACCGTTCCATCCGCCCGAAGCGCATCGAGCGCCTCCTGGAGGACATCAAGCACCTTCTGGTCGGTCGGTTTGTGGGATGCGTAACCCACGTTCGACTCTTTGTCCCTGTGCGATACACCGGCCGGAGGCGTAAAGGTGACATCGATACAGGCCAGATGCGCCTGGCAGAACATTCGGTGCGATCAGCGCCCGGCAATATAGCTACCAGGTATCCAAGAAATCAACAGGTTGGAGGAACACTGAGACCGGCGAGAGATCGCCCGAGAAGCGCTGTAGCTCGCGTCCTGAACTCGAGCTTCAAAGCAGTGGCGCAATCGTTAGATGTCCGCTCTCCGCCACGTGGTGAGTAGGCCAATCGCACGAGATCCTTGTGGACTTTCTGCCGGTGACAGCAGGTAGAAGCAGGACGGTTTCGCGTGTTTCAGTTGACGCAAATTTCGAGAACTGCTATATTCGCACGTCTCGTAAGGCCCTGATTTAGCGGCAACTTCCCCCATAATTTATGTGTGTGGACTCTCTGGACATCGATCGACATGCGATGGGCCTCGCGCTCGAGGAAGCAGAAAAGGCCGCAGCGCTTGACGAGGTCCCTGTTGGGGCAGTCGTGATTCGGGGGGGGGAGGTCGTAGGCCGGGGTCATAATCTGACTCGGACGAACCAGGATGCCACCGATCACGCGGAAATGGTGGCGATCCGAGATGCATCACGGGCGCTGGGCACCTGGTGGCTGGAACACTGCTCTTTGTATGTAACTTTGGAACCTTGCGCGATGTGTGCGGGGGGGATTGTACTGGCTCGCTTCGATCGGCTGGTGTTCGGTGCCACTGATCCAAAGGCTGGAGCCTGCGGGTCCCTGCGCAATATTGCGGCAGATTCAAGACTGAACCACCGGGTCGACCTGGTGGGAGGGGTGATGGCCGATGCCTGTGGCAACATCCTGCGATTGTTCTTTGAAGAAAAACGCAAAAAGTGAAGCGCGAGACCGGGGGGCGGTCATTGTTGCCCTTTACCGTCTGCCCTTTCACTGCCTTTTGGAGAGGTGCTAGAGCGGTTGAATAGGCTGGTCTCGAAAACCAGTGTGCCCTTTGGGTACCGTGGGTTCGAATCCCACCCTCTCCGCCAGATTATAGTCCAGAACGATGT
>CAYYGZ010000027.1:27564-28344 GCA_964471275.1 uncultured bacterium
ACGATGTCGACAGAGGACAGCAGGGGGGCACTGTCTTTTATCATCTGCCCTCCGTCGTTTGAATCCGGAGAGATGCGGGAGTGGTTGAACCGGCTTGATTGGAAATCAAGTGTGTCTGTACGGGCACCGGGGGTTCGAATCCCCCTCTCTCCGCCAGATAGATTGATGAGGGATGACTGAGGATAGAAGATTGAAAGGCACACCTTCAATCTTCAATCCTCTGTTTTTGATGCCAAAAGAGATCCAGATTACTGTAGGCGACGTTGTCCTCGAGGCTGAGCTGAACGAGTCAGAGACAGCGAACCAGGTTTGGGATGCACTCCCTCTCAAGTCCGACTACAATACGTGGGGAGACGAGATTTATTTTGCGATCCCGGTTTCCGCAGGGCCTGAGAACGGTGTCGAAATTGTTGAGCTTGGTGATCTTGCTTACTGGCCGCCAGGCAAGGCATTCTGCATATTCTACGGCAGGACACCGGCCAGCAATGGCGATGAGATCCGACCGGCCAGCGCCGTTAACCCGTTGGGCAAGGTACACGGGGACGTGACGCAGCTGAAGACGGTCGGCAGCGAGACGATTGAAATATCGAAGATGTGAAGATGTTCTGCCTGCTGTCTGGGTGCGAAGTGCGATGTCACTACGATGGCCGGCGTCCGATATGACATCTTCTTTCACGAATCTTCACATCCTCAATCAGATATGTGGGGCGGTAGCTCAGTTGGGAGAGCGCTAGAATCGCACTCTAGAGGTCGAGGGTTCGACCCCCTTCCGCTCCACCA
>CAYYGZ010000028.1:0-28211 GCA_964471275.1 uncultured bacterium
TGTATGGTATCCTGGCAGAGGAGCACGCATCCCCGGTCCAGTAGGGGTGACCTCCTCGGGGTTATCCGACGTGGGAGCGTTCCAGATCCGAATAGGCCGCGACGAGCGCGTCATACGCTCCTCGAGTCGATGGATCGGGACGAATCGTCGATCCCGTGACAGGCTGACAGAACGGCTCGACGATCGATGGCCACGGGATGTCAGGCTGATGGCCCTGGTGCGCGCGGAGAGCGGCTCCGAGTGCGGCGGCGTTTGTGGTCTCGAATCGATGGACGGGACAGCCGTGCACATCAGCGAACACCTTCAGGATCTCTTCGTTGGCCGATGCCCCCCCCGTGACGTAGAGGGAGGTGATGTCGATACCCATCCAGCGCGAGTGGATGTATGAGGACACGGCCTGCGCCTCGATGACGCCTCGGACGTTACCTGCGACATCATTCTCATCGAGATCCTTCCGTAGAACCCCCGCATCGACATTGGGCACGATTTCCGGACCAAAGTATGGCAGCAGTATGCCACCGTCATTCCCGGGGGCTGAGGTCCGCAGTGTGTCCGTGAAGCTGTCCCAATTCAGGCCATACTGATCTCGGATGGCCTCGCGTGCGAGACTCCCGTTCATGTAGCAGATCAGGGCCATGTAGTGGCTGTCGTCAGGTGAAGCGAAGACCGCGCCTTCTCCTTCGGTCGAGACACGCGGCTCCGCCATGTAGGCGAAGAGTGTGTCCGATGTACCGAGGCTGAGGGCTACGTGACCGGGTTCAACCAATCCGAGCCCGATCAGACTGCACGGATTGTCGCCCGAGAAGGGCAGGACCTGGCAGTCAGGCGCAAGACCATATCGCTGCGTAAAATACGGGCTGACGGGACCTGCCGGGGTTCCGGACGCGGCGACCGGCAACATCCGTTCAGCCAGATCCGGCGCGGTGGCCTCCATCGCCGGTTTGCACCACCTCCGCGTGCGGATGTCCATCAGGTTCGTGCCGCTTCCATCACCCGCGTCGACTGCTACCAGCCTGCCGGCCAGGACACTCGCGATAAAGGAACTCACTAATCCGATATATGACGTGTCCGCGTATGCCTCAGGCTCCTCCTGGTAGAACTTCCGTATCTGCGGACCGCTGAACCGCTCGAACGCCGTGTTCCCTGTGAGGTCGAGCAGCGCGTTCCGTCCGCCAACGCCCTCTTCGATTTCCAGGCACTGCCTGCCCGTGGACGAGTCCATCCAGATCGGCGCCGTCTGCCGAGAGAAGATCCCTGACAGCTGGGAGCTCAGGTCCCTGTTACCTGACAATGATTGCAGACAGCTGCTGGCTCGATCGTTCAGATAGACCGTTCCGTGCTGCTGTCCGCTCCCCGCGATGGCGCTAATTTGCGATAGATCGATCCTGTCCCGGAGCGTTGAGAACAAGTGGTCCAGACCGTCCAGCCACAGGAGCGGATAGCTGTGGACGACGCCACTTCCCAGATCGACGACACCATTTTCAATGTCGTATCGACGCGCAAAGTGCTCGTCGAAGTTGATCGACTCTTGTGCGAGAATCGCATTCTCATCGGTCTCAATGACAAGACCTGATATCGATTGCGTGCTTGAATCTATCCCGAGATATAGTGGCATCGGTCCAGTTCCGTGTTCTAGGGTCTTTGTTCGAATGACAGCTTTTCCCATCAATCTAATAAAACGGTTCTCGTGTGTCCCATTCTGTGTGGTCTCCTGTGTAGTGGGTGGATGATTCGCTCGATTCTGCTTAACCTCAGGGGATCAATGAGGAACGTTGTGGATATTTCCAGAAGATCCACCGGTCGATCGAGAGTCCCGATTCGCGACGAGAGCGATGTGCGGCACACAATTCACCTGATACCCGACGGGCGAGATGCTGTGGCTGCTGACAATCCAGGTTTATCCATCATATGAATGACAGACGCACAAACGGATTGTTGACAGCAATCCCACTTGTCTATCTGGCTGTGTCCGGTTGGTCGGCATCGATCGATCATCCCTTTCTCTGGGGTATCAATCACCTGCGCTACTATCCGACCGATGTATGGCTGCTCTGTGGGCTCGCGCTCGTAGCCGTCGCGTTTCCTGCTTTCCAGACGAGCGTTCTGAACATTCGCTTACCAGGAGTGACCGTCGCTGTCAGCTCAGGCATCCTGGTGGTGGCTGGCGCGTTCCTTTTCCTTGCCCTGGGTGATCGGACCCATCTCCTTGGCGACGGACACCTCCTGGTGCGGGAACTCGATCTCGGCTTTCGGAAGATTGCCAACGAGCCCTTCTCGTTGTGGTTGCTGAATCGAGCCCTGGGGATGTTCCGTCATTTTGGCGTGTCAGCCAGTCAGATATACAGTACGTGGAGTATACTCGCGGGCCTTCTTTACCTCGGACTGATCCCCTTTCTTGCCAGAAAGGTTGTCCCTGCCAGGTCTACATCGATCATTCTGGTTTTCCTTGTAGTTCCTGCCTACACCCAGCTCTTCTTCACGTATCACGAAATCTACCCCGTGCTGTATCCGCTTCTGCTTGTGTATATCTGGACTGGTTTCGAGGCTCTGAACGGGCGTATACCCCGGTGGATACCTGGACTCCTTCTGGGACTGATGACGGCCCTGCATTTTACGATGATCACCCTGACGCCTTCACTTCTCCTTCTGCTGGGGTCATCCGGCAGGCTGATCGTTCGGGTGAAGGAGACCGTGCGCCATTCCTGGATGCTTGCACCGGGAGCCGTGATCTTTCTGGGACTGATGTGGGTGACCGATTTCGATTTCGGTGGCTTTCAGTCACACGCCGCAGATGAGGCACTTCTGCCACTGTTCGGGGATGCGACCCATTCGATTCCGTATGCGGTCATTTCCTCCGCTCACGCAATCGCGTTTCTGAATCAGCAGCTTCTGGTCTTCCTGCCGACACTGCTTCTTCTTCCATTTGTCAGACGATCCTACTTCGTTTCTCGTGAGTCACACTTCCTGCTGTCCGCTGCGATCCCCGCATGGACAGCCACATTCCTGGGCTACACGGTGATCGGAGCCTTTCGGGACTGGGACGCACTCGCGTTTCCCGCTGTCTTTGTGGTGCCCTGGATGGCACTCGGTCTGATTCGGGCATTCGATCACGAACGCGTGAAGCGGATTGCTCTGGTCGTGGGCGTGACGGCAGGCGTGCATTCTCTCCTCTGGATTGGCCTGAATGCGGATTCCAGTCGTGCGACAGAGCGATTCGAGGATGCCCTCCGTTACAGCCACCTCTCTGCCCGGGCCCGATCTTACGGGTGGCAGACACTGGGTGCCTACTGCGTGGACGTCAACGCTCTGAGTCGCGCGCGTGTGTGCTATGGACGGGCAATCGAGAGTGACCCCACGCATCCGCGGTATCCGGGTCTGTTGGGATTTGTGTTGATGCAGATCGGAGATTATGAAGGAGCCGCGGACAGCTTTCGAAAATCCATTCGCCTGGATGGTGACCGCTACGAGCCGAGGCTGAACCTGGGGATGGCCTTGCTGAAGCTGAACAACCCAGAAGAGGCTATTGTGGTGATCCAGGGCGCGTTGCGGCTGAGACCGAACCTGGCCAACATTCTGTTTGCCTTGGGTGTCGCCCATTTTGCGAAGGGCGACCACGAGACGGCGATCACAGCGTATCTGCGAGTGATCGAGGCAGATCCGGCCTACGCAAGTGCACATCTCAACCTGGGACAGCTTTACGGGATGGTCGGGGACAACGACAGGAAACGCGATCACTTCACACGCGTGCTGAGTTTGAGACCGGATCATCCGCAGATGAAGGAGATCACACGCTGGGTTGCGTGGTATGAAGGGCAGACCGGTGCGGAACAGCGCTGATGAGCCCTCACCCGATCGCCAGAGGCGATCTACCCTCTCCCGCTGGCGGGAGAGGGTGAAGGGCAGTGACTTCGATAAGGACTGCGGGTCGTGAATTGGATCCCCCGTCTATCAGAAAATGAGTCTTCCCGCTCAGCCAACCTCAACCCAAGCGCGGGACTTTGTTCTGGAGATCATCGGGGACAGACGCTACCTTCTGCGTCTCGAAGACAATTCGACAACCTTCCGATGGAGGATTCCTGATGGGGCGGTTCAGCGAGCAAGTTGTGATCGTAACAGGTGGTGCCAAAGGGATAGGTCGAGGGATCTGCCTCGCTTTTGCCGAAGCCGGTGCAGTCGTCGTCTGTGCAGATGTCGATGACGCCGCAGGGAAGGATATCGTTTCCGAGGCAGCAAGCCTGGATGGCGCGATCTACTTTCGCTCGGGCGATGTGTCTCAGGACGCCGTCTGTGCCGATCTCGTCGATTACGCAGTCAGCGATCACGGCGGCGTGCACGTTCTTTGCAACAATGTGGGTATCCAGCCGACGAACAGCTATCTCCCGGCCCACGAGATGCCTGTGGATATGTGGGAACGCATCATCGATGTGAACCTGAAGAGCACGTTTCTGATGTCGCGGCGAGCGATCCTGGAGATGAAGAAACAGGGGGGCGGGGTTATCGTCACTACGGCGAGCGTTCAGGGATTACAGTCCGCCAAGAGTGTGTCGGCCTACGCGGCGAGCAAGGGAGGGCAGCTTTCGTTGACGCGACAGCTGGCGCTGGAGTATGCCGAGGACAACATTCGGGTGTTGGCGGTCAACCCGGGCACGATCGACACATCCCTGGTCGACGAGGCCCTGGAGGCGACCGGGTCGAACACACCGGAAGCGCGTCAACAGATGGCGGCAGTCCACCCGATCGGGCGAATCGGGCAACCTGCGGATATCGCGAAAGTGGTGCTCTTCCTGGCGAGTGACGACGCCTCATTCATAACGGGAGAGTATATCTGTGTCGATGGTGGGATCATGGCGAAGGGTGCTTGGGCGTGAGGGATCCCTGCCGGACGCCCTGAGCGGGGGCAGGGGCGCGGGGCGAGGAAGCAAGTCCACACCGCCGTGTGGGAGACGTATGTCCCAGTATATTTTGTCGGTCGGGGACGCGCAAGTAGCGTTCCGGAAGGTTCTGGATTCAGGCCAGCGCGAAGTACACGACGGCGAGATGTGTTCCTGTCTCTGGGTGGATCTGTAGGCGTTGTACTCGCTGTTTGTGAGTTTTCTCTGGTTCTCCAGGCTCACCACAGGTATCCTCTTTTCTTCGCAGGTCAGGAATCAACCCAATCAATCAGAAGGAAAGAATTCCGTGACGAACCTCCTCTTTGTCGGCCTTGGTGGTGCGACGGGCAGTATTCTGCGATATCTGGCCAGTCGATGGGCAGAGCGGCTGTTTCCCGCCGTGGGCCTTCCAGTCGGTACATTCGCTGTCAACGTTGTGGGGTGTCTGCTTCTGGGTTTCCTGGCAGGCCTTTCCGAGTCGCGTGATCTGGTCCGGGCCGAGGTCCGTCTTCTTCTGATGGTCGGTCTTCTGGGCGGGTTCACGACGTTTTCCACGTTCAGCAATGAAACGCTGGACCTGGCGAAGGGGTCCGACAAGTGGCTGCCCTTTGCCTATGTCGGCGCGAGTGTGATGCTGGGCGTACTCTCAGCCTGGATCGGAAACGCGGTGGGTCGGTCGGTTTAGCGGAGCGTATCAGGAAATTCACCCATCTTGTAGGACCCATACCAGAGGAGTCTATGGACGTGCAATCGAAGGACAATCCGTTTCTAGTTACACAGGGCTTGCCGCCTTTCAATCGGATGGAGACCGATCAGATCGTACCGGCGATGGAACAGGTGATCGCCGAAACTGAGCGCAGGATCGAGGAGATCGAAGAGAATCTGACTCCTACGTGGGAAGGTGTGATGCAGCCGCTGGAGGAGTTGGGTATTGCATTCAGCTACACGTGGGCACCCGTCGGTCACCTGCTGGGCGTGAAGAACTCGGATGATCTTCGGAAGGCCCACGAAGAGATTCAGCCAAAGATGGTCGAGCTCGGTCTGCGTATCAACCAAAGCAAGCCTGTATACGACTGCTTGAAGACGATTCAGAACACAGACGTCTGGGAGCAGATGGAGGAGGCACAGCAGCGAGCCATTGCCGACAATGTGCGATCGGCCGAGCACGCCGGTGTGGGGCTGGAGGGGGAGGAGAAAGAGCGGTTTCTCGAGATCTCGCGCGAACTTTCCAAGATCAGTACAGATTTCTCAAACAATGTTCTCGATTCGCGCAAGCAGTTCGAGCTGGTCATCGACGATGCCTCAGAGACGGACGGTTGGCCAACGACGTTGAAGCAGGTCGCGGCGCAGTCGTGCAACGAGGCCCGGAAGAGCGACGATTCAGCGATTGCCTCCGATGCGGACGAAGCTTCACCAGAAACGGGTCCCTGGCGGATCACACTGGACTACCCGAGTTACCTGCCGTTTATGCAGCATCATCGCGGTCGTGATCATCGCGAGCTTCTGTATCGTGCACAGATGACGCTCGCCTCCTCCGGTGAGTATGACAATCAGGGCCTGATCAGCGAGACGCTGAAGCTGCGGAAAGAGAAGGCGGGACTGCTGGGATACGAGACGTTTGCGGATTTCAGCCTGGCGTCGAAGATGGCCCCGGGCGTGCCGGCCGTTCTCGATATGTTCGAATCGCTGAGCGTTCCCTCAAAGCCACACGCACAGGCAGATATGGACAACCTCGAGTCGCTGGCCAAGGCGTCTGGTCAAGAGGAGCCTGTTCTCCATTGGGACACGGGTTTCTGGGCAGAGCGGCTTCGCGAGAAACGCTTCGACTATACCGATGAGCAGCTTCGACCGTATTTCCCGCTTCCGCGTGTTCTGGATGGTCTGTTCAGTCTTGCAGAACGGCTGTTTGATGTGACGATTGCACGAGCGGATGGGGAGGCACCCGTCTGGCACGACGATGTGCAGTTCTTCAGGGTGAACGACGCAACCTCCGGGGAACAGATGGCGTCG
Source organism: uncultured bacterium (assembly GCA_964471275.1). Lineage (GTDB taxonomy): Bacteria > Latescibacterota > UBA2968 > UBA2968 > UBA2968 > UBA2968. The sequence goes on from CAYYGZ010000028.1 coordinate 6,882, forward strand.
TTCTACCTGGATCCATACTCGAGACCGAGCGAAAAGCGGGGCGGCGCTTGGATGGCGGGGTGTCTGGACAGACGGGTCGTTGACGGTAAGGTACGGCTGCCAGTCGTCCATCTGATCTGCAACGGCACCCCGCCCGTTGGCGATACGCCTTCCCTGATGGGGTTCAGCGAGGTGGAGACTCTTTTTCACGAATTCGGTCACGGGCTCCAGGGCATGCTGACGACCGTGAACTATGCGGATGTGTCCGGCCTGGGCGGCGTTGAGTGGGATGCCGTCGAATTGGCATCGCAGTTCATGGAGAACTGGTGTTACCACAAAGAGACGCTCATCGGGATGACCCAGCATATCGAAACGGGAGAATCACTGCCCGAGGATCTGTATGAAAAGATCGTTGCCTCACGAAACTTCAGGGCTGGCTCAATGATGCTGAGACAGCTCGAGTTCGGTAAGACCGACATGAAGCTCCACAGAGATTTCTATCCGAACGGATCGGATACTGTGTTCGATGTCCATCGCGCAGTGAGCGCGGAAATGTCGGTGCTCCCACCCCTGGACGAGGATCGATTCCTGTGTGGATTTACGCATATCTTCGCGGGTGGATACTCGGCAGGATACTACAGCTACAAGTGGTCAGAGGTCCTGAGCGCGGATGCGTTTGGGGCGTTCGAAGAGGTGGGTTTGACGAATGAAGCGAAGGTGAGAGATCTGGGACGCAAGTTCAGAGATACGGTGCTGGCCCTTGGGGGCGGACGGCACCCCATGGATGTGTTCAAGGATTTCCGGGGGAGAGAGCCGGATACGAAGGCATTGTTACGGCAGACGGGGATCGCCAGTGACAATTGATCCATCAACAGGGTTGAGAGACCCGCTTCGGCCGCAGGACCCGTTGCTTCTGACCTGATCTGTAAGGAGGTAGGCTATGCTGATTCTTGTGGTAACAGAGGAAGTGCTGCGGCAATTGCGCAGGAATAAGTAGAAGACAGGCGAAGGATCTCAGTCCTCGATCTTCATTTACCGATTCTCGATCGAGTCCGGTCTCTGGGGTTTGGCGTCACCGACGCGGTAGACATAGACCCGGGTCTTGAAGAGGTCATCGATGCAGTAGGTCTCTGAAGGGGACCAGCCGGGGACAGCGAAGGTGTTGCTCACAACATAGGTGTCGTTGCCAAGTTCGGCTTCGAGCTTTGGGCGCAGCGTGCTCATATTGCCGGGCGACTGGTAGCAGACAACGAGCGTCGCGCCAGACAGATCGGTCTTCAGAAAGTTCGTCCAGTGGATTTCGAGGTTGGGTGTCTGAGAGGCGGCGGATCTGAGTCGGGAGATGACGAAGGGCACGATCGAGTTCTCATAGCCGACGATGTGGCTGCCCGAGAAACGCTTCGCGATGGGGAGAGTGAGTGTGCCCCAGCCTGAACCGAGCTCATATATCCTGTCGCCGACGGGCAGGTCATCCAGTATTTCGAGCATGCGTCGCTTGACCTTGCCGGCGGTGGGTGACGGCGAGATCCCGTTCTCGAGTGTGTAGATGACGATCGATGCACCCGATAGCGCGACGACGATCAGAATGATCAGTGAAAGGATGTCCACAGTAAGTGTGACCTCTTGCGGAAAGCTGGGATAATGCCTGTAATCTTGCTGTAGGGGGATGGCGATATTCCCGAATGATGGACCCAGGTCACATGGTGAGCCAGGCACCCCTGTCTGGCAAGCCAAGATCGCAGGAAGGTGACAATACTTGGGATACTACTCATCAAGGATAACGGATGAAGTTCGGCTGGAGCGGATGCGTCCGGTCCAGATTGAAACGGCGCAGCAGCGCCGCGCAGCCATCTATGTCCCCTTTGGGGCGATGGAGTGGCACGGGTATCATAATCCCGTAGGACTCGATTGTCTGAAAGCACACGAGCAGCTTGTCGGACTCGCGATTCGCATGGGTGGCGTTGTCTATCCGCCTGTCTATTTCGGGTCCGGCGGCGGGCACGGAGATTGGCCTCATTCCTACATGGTTTCCGACACGGCCATGTCCACGATTGTATCAGAACTCCTCGCAGGGTTCGAGCGGGACGGATACGAGGCGGCGATACTGGTGTCCGGACACTACCCGAATCGCAACCAGTATCTGGATGCGGGTATTGCACAGTTCCGAGAGTATGGCGGGAAGATGCGGGTGCTGGCGATCGTCGAAAACCAGATCGAAGGAATCGATGGAGACCACGCGGCCAAGTATGAGACATCTTCCTTGATGTTTCTGGATCCCGATACCCAGGACCTGTCATCGCTCGAGAATCGGACAGATATCGGCGGTGCCGATGAGAAACGAAATTGGATGGGTTCGGAAATGGATGGCCATCCCTGCTTCGGATTGGTAGGAATCGATCCGCGTGAGCACGCAACCGAAGCCGGCGGACGAGACTCGTCTGAACTTCTGATCTATCGACTCAAGGCCTGGTTGGAGGGTGAAGAAATCGGCGACTCGTGACGAAAATCACTCCAATTCCGATCGCCAATCTTTATCTTATAGTGTTTGAACTCGGAAATGTAAACGTATCAAATTCAAAAGGTCGGCATGGTAAAAGTGCTGGATCACCTGCCTGAGCTTGATGGTGATGAGCTCAAGTATGTGCGGAATATCATCGAGGATCTCGACAACAAGAAGGCTAGCGAGTTTGCAGATGCCTATCGGCGAAAACGTCGCAACGCCAACTCGATCTTTCTTCTAATCCTCCTTGGTTTTATCGGCATTGCCGGTATACACCGTTTCCGTCTGGGTCAGTTCGGTACGGGTCTGTTGTATCTGCTGACGGTGGGTTTTGCTTTTGTCGGTACCCTGTATGATTTGCTGACTTATGAGAAGGCGGTATTCGAGCACAACAAATTTGCTGCACTTAGGGTCGATATGACGGTCCGCGGAGAATAGAGCGACTTTACACATTATCAAGAGTAGGCTGCCCGGGAGCCATTTGCCTCGGACATAACCTGACAAGAAAGAGATAGGTGCAATTTGGCAAGTGCAAGCGCACGACATATACTGGTTTCAACAGAAGATGAGTGCAACGAGTTGAAGACACAGATCGAAGGCGGCGCCAGTTTCGCCGATGTAGCGAAGGAGCATTCCTCCTGTCCCTCCGGTCAATCCGGCGGCGATCTGGGTGAGTTTGGACCCGGTCAAATGGTCAAGGAGTTCGACGAGGTAGTTTTCAGTGCGGATCTGAATGAGGTACAGGGTCCGGTGAAAACCCAGTTCGGGTACCATCTGCTCGAGGTGACCAGCCGGACGGAGTAGCAGATCCGTGTGGATGCCGTGTTCTGAGGACCGCTACGAGTGGATCGTGGCGGTCTTCTTTTTTTACATCATCGTGATTTCAGATCCACACCGCATATGTGTATCATGGGGTCTATCCCGTCCCGGATCCTCCGGGGAGCTTCACTCTCTGCGTCACACGCAGAAAGGTGGGAACCAGGTATGACTCTGATGGCTCTACGGTTTCTGGTCGGTGCGATTCTTCTGGCTGTAGGGTTCTCGGAAGGTGTATCGGGTGAGTTTGTGTTCAAGGACTCGAAACACGTGGTGGATGGGGATCGAGGTCTGTCGGAATGGATGTTTTCTGGGATCGATCGTGACGGGGGGGGGGAAAGGTAGAGGTCGCCGGATGTGATGTGTTCACTTTTGAAGGCGGGCTGATCTCGATCAAGGATACCTATATGAAGACGGGCGCTGGGGATTGAGAATTAGCCAGTAGCCATTGGTCATTCAACGGCAGAACCAGGTGATGGTACAGAACTCACTTCGGCTGCGCTCGGTGCGGGCGCCGGGATCCTTCGCTATGCTCAGGATGACGAGCGTTCGAGGATGACGGCGAAGGAGCCGGTCTGGCCGTCAATGAAGTGGCTGACCTGCCAACCCGTGCCCCGGACGATGCGCGTGACTTCCCGTTTGGAAGCGAAGATGAAGTCCAGCCAGGGGCCGGACACGCCGCGATGTCGGATACGAACACGCATTTGGCCGGGCAATCGGCCTGCCAGACGATTGGCCCTGCGGTAGGCGACGTCGGCCGGCAGGTCACTGATAGTTGTATTGCGTGAAGTGGCGAGGATCAGACCGTCGTCGCCGCAGAAGTTCTTGAATTTGCGGAGAAGCCACCGGGCCCGACGTTCGTTTCCAAAGAGGCCGAAGTTGTGGCCGAACATCACGAAAGTGTCGACCGGAGCCAACCTGCGGTCGATCTGCGTGATGGATCTGCAGTAGGCTCGCCTTACACCGCGGCGTTTGGCGACCCTGATGGCGCCCGGTGAGTTGTCTATTCCCGTGACGCGATAGCCTTCCTCCTGCAGATACAGACAAACCCTACCCGCAGCGCAGCCGATGTCCAACACGTGACCGCCCGCCAGACCGATCGCTTGTTTCTCTTCCTCAAACCAATCGTCGTATCCGGTGAAGTAGTGCCAGACCCCTCCGTGGGCATCGATAAAGCCATCGTCGCGTTCAACGATTTCTATGTCTTCGTCTTCTCTGACGTGGGCAAGAAGAAGAGCACCGTAGGCGTCATTTGTCATTGGACTCCAGCCCATAAGGAGAGAGAGGCAAGACGAAGTCACAGAGGCACGAGGAGCCCCTAGGCAAGGTCAGTCTCGTGATACCGTTCAACTATCTGAGCAGGAGTGGCGGTCCCGGTGATACCGAGCTGCTGGATGGTAATAGAGGAGACGAGGACAGCGAGAAGGGCGGCATCCTCGAGTGTGGCGCCGGCCGCCAGGGCGGCCGTGGCCGATGCCGATACGCTGTCCCCGGCGCCGACAATGTCGATCGGATCAGGGACAGAGATGCCCGGGATCCGTGTCGTTTCCACGCCGTCGGAGGCAATGATACCCTCGGATCCACGCGTCAGGAGGACAGGTCGTTTCGTTTGCCGTGCGAGCGTGAGCGCCGCCGCGGACGGGTCGGCCGTGTCTCCGACCAGCGAGGCCAGTTCGTCCTCGTTCGGTTTGAGGATCACGTTTTCGAATGCCGATATGTGAGATCTCGAGTCCGCAAGTATCGGGCGATCATCACGGGAGGCGAGCTGGGCCAAGCACTCCCTTACCCGAGTGGTCACCACGCCGCAATCAGGTTCCGGTACTTGATCGAGTACGATGATCCCGTCGGCCCGATCATACAGCTCGGTCAGTCGATCGATTATCGCCGATTCCAGCCGCTCCGGAGTCCTTGAGCGATTCTTGACATCGAGACGGCTCATCTCGGTGCCAAGACAGATCGGCTTCGTGTAGGTCGGTGTATACCGGTTTGCCGATGCAATCAGGTGCGAGGTGTCGATCCCCATTTTTCGAAGACCCCGCGTGAGGTCATATCCGTGTCCGTCTTCACCGATCACGCCGAGCGTCAGAATTCGTCCGACACCCAACGCACTCAAGTTGTTCGTGACAGTTCCGGCAGCGCCCGGGCTATTCTGAATCTGGACAACCTGGTGCGCCTCGAGCCCGGTTTCTATCGACGTTTCGGCAAGTTCCGGATCGACCGTGAGGTAGCGGTCGAGGAAGAAGTCACCCAGGACGAGAATTGTGAGGTTAGGGAAGGATTTCAGAAGCGATGTCAGGGACTTGTGATCCATGTGATAGATCAAGCAAGGGGGCGGCGGCGAATCATCGCTTGCTCCCCTCTGCTCCCCGCCCCCCCTGCTCCTTTACTGACCACCTGTTTGTGCAAGCTGGGCATTGTAACGGTATGATCGCCACAGATGTAGAAGCTCTCCCCACCGTCCCTGACGGTGCGAACCAGGATGGTTTTGAACGGACGGTAGTAGTATCGGGGATCGGACTTGGAAGCTTCGGAGTCGATATCCTCGCCAAGCGGAATCAGATCGAACACGGCTGTGGTGAAGTGGGCGATACGCTCATTACGTCGGTGAGCGACGTTGCGGACCATCGACAGGGCCTTGAGGTAGACTTCCGGACCCATTATGGCAGTGCCGTAGTTGAGGAGGACACTCCCTTCCAGTTTTGAGACGGATTCGGTGAAGACCAGAAAGTCCGTGTAGGATGACGCGCCTATTGCGGCTCCGTCGCAGTTCGGGTGTTCGTGGACGATGTCGTATCCAAGGCTGACGTGAACGGTAACGGGGATGCCGAGGCGCACGCCCGCCGAGTAGATGCTGATATCCCTGTGTGGGAAGTCGTTCTCCTCAATCGCTCTACCGACGGCTTCTCCCAATCCGATGCCATCGGAAGCGGCCTGTCTGGCGATTTCGTTCAGCTCTCCCGTATCGGTCCAGAGTCCAAACTGGCCCTTGCGAATGTAGTTTGCGACACTCTCTGTTGTCGCCCCGATCAAGGCCATCTCGTAGTCGTGAATCGCGCAGGCACCGTTCCCGGCCACGTGGGTTATGAAGCCGCGTTCCATCAGGTCGATGACGAAGCGCTGGACACCAACCTTAATGACGTGCGCTCCCATCATCAGGATGACGGCGCGCCCGTTTTTCCTGGCGGCAACGATACGATCGGTGACGGTCTTCAGACCTTCGTGATCGAAAGCAGCCGCGTCTACATCCAACGGAAGGACTTCGTCGAGCGTGAAGTCGTGCGTGCGCTCAGAGAGCGGGAGAAGATCGAGTTGAGACCGGTCGAATTTCGGGAAGGGCATGGGATCGATGATTTAGGAATTGGAATAGAGGATTTGAAGTCGAGAGTCAAGACCTTGTGGTTTGAGCGTCAGGGGTATTGCTGACTATGACGGGAACAGGTAATCCAGGAGTGGGGTGAGTTCGAGGTAGTGTGGGATGATCAAGGCGGCGCCGGCGTTGACAAGACGCTCGCGTTTCCAGGCATTGATCCCCTCGCGGGTCGTTTCGTTTGTGGCGACACCGATGGCCGTTCCACCCACCTGGGAGATGTTCTCGGTTTCGACAAATCCGTCACCGAAGCCGAGAAGGCGGCTGCCCGACAGTTCGTTGCGTTCCAGGATCTCGGCGATGAGTTTCGCCTTTGAGAAGTCATCATAGTTGTCGAGCGCACCGTATATCCCGACGAAATAGGTATCTATCCCCAGCAATTCCGCTTCCTTTCGAACGTAATCGTGGTCTGTGCCACTGGCGAGATACATGTCGATGCCCCGGGTCTTCAATTCTTCCAGCAGTGCGTGGCTGCCGGGTACAGTCATCGATTCAGGGCTGGCTTCGCCCGACGTGAGTCGATCCACACGATCCGCTATGTGATTCAGCAGACGTTCGTGAAAGACCTGTTTGTAGGCGGCGGGTTCATCGGGTGTCTTGCCTCGAACCTCTACCTCCTCACAAAGTCTGATCATCTGGAAGATCGTCTGCTGTCCGGTCAGCTCGTCCACATAATCGCTGACCAGGTTCTCCAGGTCGGACGTAGATTCTTCGGCCCTCAGCCCTGACAGGATCTCAACCATCATCAGGATCATGATTTCCCGCCATCCTTCTCGGATTAGAGAAAGGGTCCCGTCGAAGTCGAAGACTGCAAACCTGTAATCTGCGCGCTCGATGCCCGGTCGAATAATCTCGATCTCTCGCGTCCCGGATAGTACAGGCACGATGGCTCCTGTGGATCGGGTGGGATGCTGCTTACCGTGCCAAGCTTACTTTGCCACCGTGTGAGTGTCAAGCGATTAGACCCTTTACAGTATCGGTGACCTGAGTCAGAGCACGGCCCCCGAGTCTGGCAGAAGAGTCCATTGAGGGGACTGGTTGGCTCTCGGATTGCGACCGCTTAATTGTTGTAAATAGGGAGACTAGGACACCATAGGATCACGATCTACTTTGTCATATGCCCCCAGACCGTTATATTGAGGTTGCTCAAGTCAGATATTACGTCGTTGCTCCCAGGCAATCCCGTCTCTCAACTCGATGTGCTGATACCTCTGATGAATGATGAACGACGGGTAATTGACTGTGTTTCGAACCGCGAGATAAATTTGACGCTTCAGGCGGTTAGCGGTCCTGATAATCATTATGAGTTGCTTTACAATGAGACGATTTTTCGGTCTACATACAATGGGGTCCTGTCCCGCGCGTTCGCGGACACGATTCTTGGGCTGGTCAAGTCGTACCGCGCCGTGGATGCCCTTTTGGGTGGGTTCGGCGTAGGAGACACGCTGAGCGCTGTTCTGGAGCACCCCGGGCTTCGCAGCGTCACCGTCGTGGAGCCGAATGAAGTGCTGCCGGATTGGGGTCGACGTTACCTCAACGCTAGCGATGCACTGGACGATGAGCGGACACACATTGTTATCGGCAATTTTGTGCAGTATCTGGATGCGGCGCCGACGAGCTACCACGGGATCGGTCTGGAGCTCGACCTTGGCCCAACGAACATTCTGAGGGAAGAGAATCGTCGCGCTTACGCGATGTCTGCTCTCCGGACACTGGCCTCTCGACTCCGGTCGGATGGGGTCCTCGTGGTTCGCGCGACTGACGAAGACAAGGCCTACAGACGTGCACTCGAGGAGATGTTCTCCGAGGTGGGTCTGCGGCAGATTGAAGAGACGAATTTGCTAGGTAATTCTGTTAGGGGCGTGTTTTACGTCGCCCGCATGTGACACGATTCACGTTGCCTGCCGACGCGCAGGTTTCCCCCGTTTATTATCTCCCGGGGTGGTGCGTTGGACTTCTGTCCAACGGGCAGTAGAAAGGAGTTGCAGATGGGCAATGATTCATTGACGATCACTGATAATCGGACTGGCAAGGTCTACGAGGTCCCGATTTCCTACGGCACATACGAAAGTGACGGTGCATCGATTCGATCTGCGGATTTAAGGCAAATCAAGGTGCAAGACGACGATTTCGGCCTCATGGGCTACGATCCGTCTTACCTGAACACGGCGTCCTGCCAGAGTTCTGTCACGTATATCGATGGTGACAAAGGAATCCTGCGGTATCGCGGAATTCCGATTGAGCAGCTGGCCGAGAAGAGCAACTATCTCGAGGTCGCGTATCTCCTGCTGAACGGTGAGTTGCCGAACACGGAAGAATTGAAGACCTGGGAATCCACGATCGCAGATCACGCGATGGTCCATGAGAGCATCCGGAATTTCCTGGATGGCTTCCGGTGGGGATCGCACACAATGGGTATGCTTGTGAGCGTTCTGGGTGCCAAGTCGACATTCTATCCGGACTCCCGGAACATTTCGAGTCCGGAACTGATGGATCTTCACATCGCACGGCTCACCAGCAAGGTCGCGACGGTCGCAGCGCTCTGCTACCGACACAGTAGAGGCCTTCCTTACATCTATCCGGATTCGACGCTTGGTTTCGCTGAGAATTTCCTGAACATGCTGTTCAACGCACCGAACACGAAGTATGAGCCGAATCCGGTTCTTGTAAAAGCACTGGAAGTGCTGTTTATCCTGCACGCCGATCACGAGCAGAACTGCAGCGCGAGCACGATGCGCGGAATCGGCAGCGGTCTCGCCGACCCCTATTCCGCCACGGCCGGCGCGGCCGCGGCCCTGTATGGCCCACTGCACGGTGGGGCGAACGAAGCTGTGCTGGTAATGCTCCAGGAGATCGGGGATGTCAAGAATGTTCCCTCCTACATCGAGCGGGTGAAGAAGCGCGAAGTCCTGCTCCAGGGCTTTGGCCATCGCGTCTACAAGAACTACGATCCACGCGCATCGATTATCAAGCAGACGGCTGACGAGGTCTTCGAGGTGACCGGTCGGAATCCGCTGATCGATATTGCTAAGGAGCTGGAGCGGATTGCGCTGGAGGACGACTTCTTTGTCGAGCGCAAACTGTATCCGAACGTCGACTTCTACTCGGGGATTATCTACCAGGCGATGGGTCTACCCGTCGATATGTATCCGGTGCTGTTCGCGATTCCGAGAACTGTCGGCTGGCTCGCGCAGTGGAAGGAAATGATGAATGACGACGAGCAGAAGATCGCCCGGCCACGTCAGGTCTACACGGGGTATGATACGCGGGACTACGTGGCACTGGGAGATCGGTAGCCACCGGAAATACTGAAGAACAGCGGTTCGTAGAGAATCCAGACGAGGCGTGGGGGGAACAGCTCTCACGTCTCGTCTGTTTGTATACAGGCAACAGTAGGTGTCGGACCCTTGCTTGACTTTCGCAGGGCAAGGTCCACATCATACGGTATGGCAAAGCGGAAGCGACACAGGATACTCAATTGTGCGTGTCTGAATCTGCGCATGGCCGCTCGAACGGTTACGCAGCACTATGACAACCGATTCCGAGCAATCGGGTTGCGCATCACGCAGTTCAACGTGCTTGCGGCGGTCGAGGAATTCGGACCTGTGGCGATGACTCGGTTGGCCGACGTGCTGGTGATGGATCGCACGACCCTGAATCGGGATTTGCAGCCGCTCAAGCGGGACGGATTGGTGAGTGTTCGGAAAGGCGAAGATAAACGGGTCCGTCTTATCGAACTGACGGAAGCCGGTCGGAGTAAGCTGAAGGCAGGCTTTCCTGTTTGGCGGGAACTTCAGGATCAGTTCTATGGTTCAATGGGTAAGAAGCGTTGGAAAACCTTGATGAAGGGGTTGTCTCGAACGACCTCGGTCACCCAGAAATGAGCCTTCCCTGTTGACAGCCTGACTGCAAACCCGTCTATTTGAAGTGAGATGACACGCAAACTCCTGACATTAGTGGTGCTTATCGTCCTTGCCGGACCCGCGCTGGCGTGTCTCTGCTTTCCAGCCGAGGTGGATTGCGTGATGGTTTGCAGCGTGGAGGACCCCGTTGCCTGTTGTTGCGAAGGCGAGGTCCTTACACCAGCGCTGCCCGGGGTGCCAGACTTTGTTTCACCTGCCACCGTGAATGTCCCTACACTTGTTCCGGCTATGATTCCAGTCGCCGAAAGCCAGGTGTTTGTCAGGTCAACTGTGTCTGATCGGACCCCAGCCAAATCGAACGATCCATCTCATCAAGATAGATACCTGATCCACCAGTCCTTCCTTATCTGAATCTCGGCAACTCGCAGGCCCGTCGATTCGTGTCGTAGGTGATTCTCATCGCGCACCGCACACGGACTCTCGGGCCTTTCGTCTGTACTTTTGCCAAGCTTCCGTTCGTGCTGTCACCGGCTGCCGCCGTGTGACGCCAAGCTGTGTTCTGCGAAGGAGCCGAGAATCGTGTTCCGTCTGATCCTGCTGTCCTTTCTGGTGGTGTCGCTCTGGATACCGCCCACCGATGCACAATCGGTAAACCTCGACGCGCTTGTTGCAGAGGCGCTCGAAGCAAACCCATCTCTTGCCGTTCTTAAGAATCGTATCGCGACCATTCAGACACGTGCGGCTCAGGTAGGCGCGCCGCCGGATCCCGTGCTGCGGTTCGACTTTGTCAACCTGCCGATGGGGTCGGTCGACTTCGGCAGGACTCCTATGTCCGGAAAACAGGTTACGCTGATGCAAGCGTTCCCGTTTCCCGGAAGTCTGCGGGCAGAGGCCGTGGCTGCCGAAGAAGCTGTCCTCGCCGCAGAGAGTCGTCTGTTCGACCATCGTACTCGGGTGACTGAAATGGTCCGGGTCGTCTACTATGATCTTGCGTTCTACGACCAGGCCATCCGGATAACGCAAGAGAATGAGTCGCTATTCGAGTCGATGGCCGAGCGTGCGCTCGCACGGTACGAAGCGGGCAAGGGACGCCAGTATGACGTCCTCCAGGCGAGAGTTGCCCTGTCTCTGTTGAGCAATCGACTAACCGGCTTCAGAGCGTCGCGTCGGGTTGCGGAAGTGCGTCTGAACGGTCTTCTCGGGCGTTCGCCCGGGGCGAAGCTCTCGACTGCGGCAGGTGTTCACATTCATACCGTGAGCGTGACACTGCCTGAACTGCTCTCGATCGCCCAGCACAACAGCCCTGCTCTTCGTGAACTGACACACGTGCACCGCGAATGGGAGGCCCGAGAGCGAGCCGCTCACACGAACGCGTTCCCGACATTCTCGCTGAGTCTGTCCTACCGTCAGCGTGCGGCCGTGGCGGGCGATCCGGTAGCCGGCGATGACTTCCTGAGCGCAGGTGTCGGACTCAATCTGCCGATCTTCCGCGGTCGCAAACAGTTGGGTCGTGCTGCCGAAGCACGGGCGAATATCCGGTGGATCGAAGCGAAAACCGAGGAGGAGCGGCAGAGAATCAGCACCGAGGTTCAGCGGATCCTGGTACAGCTCCAGTTGCATCAGAGTGAGCACGAGCTCTTTCTGGACAATATCGTACCACAAACACAGCAGGCCCTGTTGTCCGCGAGGTCCGGATATGAAGCTGATCTGGTAGACTTCTCCACACTCCTGAATGCGCAATCCACGTGGCTCGATGCCGAGCTGATGCGGTTTCATCACACGGTCGCACACGCCAAGCTTCAGGCAGAACTCGAAGCGCTCGTGGGGTTATCCCTACGAGGTCAGGATGGGATCGCGGATCTGTCGGAAGGAGGCAAGTCGTGACAACGCTCCAGAAGGTCATCATCGGTTTGGGATCCGTGATTCTGCTGGTCGTGGGCGCCGTGCTTTATCCAGTGCCGGAGGATCCACGCGCGGGACACGACCACGACCCGGATTTCGCCTACTACACTTGTCCAATGCATCCCTCTATGAAACTCCAGGACCCGAAAGCTCCGTGCCCTATCTGTGGGATGGACTTAACCGCGGTTCCAAAAGCGGAAGCGCAGATAACGGAGGCAGAAGGACCCGGATTTGTGACACTGACCGGGTCGCAGCAGCAGCTGATCGGGGTGACGGTCGATTCGGTAAGGGAGCACGAGACAGCCTCGGAGATCCGGACAACCGGCCGAATCACCTATGACGAGACTGCTTGGGCAGACGTGAACCTGAAGGTTTCGGGATGGATCCGGGAACTCTATGTGGACTATGTCGGAAAGCCTGTCAGGAAAGGAGAGCCTCTCTTCACGCTCTACAGCCCGGACTTGCTGTCGAGCCAGGACGAGTATCTCCTGGCGTATCGCGGGCGGCGAAGTACATCGGATGCTACTGGATGGAATGAACGTCTGCTTGCGTCGGCACGTGAGCGCCTCCAGCTGTGGGACCTGACAGATGAGCAGATTGCGGAGATCGAACACACGGGAAGACGTCAAACGGCAGTGATAGTCTACGCACCCATTGACGGTGTGGTGATCGACCGATTGGCAGTGGCGGGTATGCACGTCACCCCGGCGATGCGGTTATACCGGATCGGGAAGCTCGATACTGTATGGGTGAAAGCAGATGTCCACGAGCACGATGTATCCTCGGTGACCGAGGGACAGGCAGTCACGGTGACGCTTCCGTATCTGCAGGATCGAAGTGTCGAAGGCACCGTGGACTATGTCTATCCGTACTTGAGCCCAAAGACCCGTACGGGAACGATCCGGATCAAGGTAGCAAACCCAGAAGGGGTGTTGAAGCCTGAGATGTTTGCAGATGTCGACATACACGGGACCAGCAGAAGGATGCTGATCGTACCCGAACCGGCAGTGATGTTCTCCGGATTGAGACGGCTTGTGTTCACTGCTCTCGGGGAGGGGAGATTTGCGCCCAAAGAGGTCCGATTGGGAAAGCGGTTCGATTCGGGATATGAGATTCTCGCAGGTCTGCACGCAGGGGAGCAGGTCGTAACGAGTGCGAATTTCCTTCTAGATTCCGAGAGTAAACTGAAGAACGTCGGGGCGGACAAGCATGATCACTGATTGCGTGGTGCGAATTCAACAGAGCCGCGATTGGTATCTTGGCCAACGTTCGAATTCTGGCGCGGCACCCTCAGGCCGGGGGGTGAGGATAGAAGCTCATGATTGAGAGACTGATCGAGTACAGTGCCAGAAACCGGCTGTTGGTCATCATGGTGACGGTGTTCGCCGCGGTGTGGGGAGCCTGGGGGCTGGCGAATGTGCCGCTGGACGCGATCCCCGATTTATCCGATGTGCAGGTCATCGTGTTTACTGAGTGGCCGGGACGCAGCCCGGATCTGGTCGAAGATCAAATCACATATCCCGTGATTACGACGATGCTGTCTGCGCCGCGGGTCAAGTTTGTGAGAGGGCAGTCGTTCTTTGGGCTTTCGTTTGTGTATGTGATCTTCGAAGATGGTACGGACATGTACTGGGCACGGAGTCGCGTTCTCGAATACCTGAATGAAGTGACCGGAAAGCTGCCTGAAGGGGTATCGCCGTCGCTTGGTCCCGACGCGACGGGTGTCGGGTGGGTCTATCAGTATGCGCTTGTGGACACGACTGGATCGAACAGTCTGGCGGATCTGAGAAGCTTCCAGGACTGGTCCCTGAAATACTGGCTCGAGAGCGTACCGGGTGTAGCAGAGGTGGCATCGGTCGGCGGATTCGTGAAGCAGTATCAGGTCAACGTCGATCCGAACCGGCTTCTGGCATACGGCATTCCGATCAGCAAGCTGGTGCAGGCGATCCGAGCGAGCAACAACGATGTCGGTGGGCGCGTGATCGAGGTGGCCGGGACCGAGCATATGATTCGTGGTCGTGGATACATCAAATCCGTATCGGACATCGAGACGGTTCCGCTTGGGGCGAGTCGCGATGGGACGCCAATCTATCTCGGGGATGTGGCGCGTGTAGAAATCGGTCCCGACATGCGCCGTGGTTTGGCGGAATTGGACGGGAAGGGGGAAGTGGTCGGCGGCATTGTCGTCATGCGATATGGCGAAAACGCGCTGGGCGTGATCGAACGCGTAAAGGAGCGGATTCACGAAATCGAACCGTCACTGCCTGAGGGCGTCGAGATTGTCACCACATACGATCGATCCGACCTGATCGAACGTGCGATCAACGTGCTTCGCGATGAGCTGACTCAGGAGATGGCAATCGTCGCCGTGGTGATCGTGCTCTTTCTGCTTCATATCCGAAGCGCGCTCATCCCTGTCCTGACGCTCCCGATCGCCGTGCTGCTGTCGTTTATCCCCATGTACTACCTGGGGCTGACGTCCAATATCATGTCGCTGGGTGGTATTGCCATTGCCATCGGGGCCATGGTGGATGCGGCAGTTGTGCTCGTGGAGAACGCGCACAAACATCTCGAACGGTCGCGGTCTGCCGTGCTCACGAGAGGCGAGAGGATTGATGTGATCATCCGCTCTGCGAAGGAAGTCGGACGACCCATCTTCTACTCGCTTCTGATCGTTGCCGTTTCGTTCGCACCGGTCTTCACGCTCGAGGCCCAGGAAGGTCGGCTGTTCAAGCCGCTCGCGTTTACAAAGAATTTCGTCATGTTCTTCGCCGCCATCCTGGCTGTGACGCTGGCACCGGCGCTCATGACACTCCTTATTCGCGGCAAGCTGCATTCCGAAGCACGTCATCCGGTCAGTCGTGCCTTGATCTGGATGTATGATCCGGTGATTCGTTTCGTGCTCCATTTCAGAAAATCGGTTCTCGTGCTGACGCTCACGGTTCTGGCGATGTCCCTGCCGGCTTACCTCGGACTGGGCTCTGAGTTCATGCCGCCTCTACGGGAAGGCAGCATTCTCTACATGCCGACTGCTCTTCCCGGGATGTCGGTGGGGGAGGCGAAGAAGGTGCTGCACGCTCAGGACAGGCTGATCAAGCAGTTCCCTGAGGTCGAACGCGTGTTTGGGAAGGTCGGTCGATCTCGCACGGCGACCGACCCGGCTCCCCTCTCAATGGTAGAGACTACAATCACTCTGAAACCCGAATCAGAATGGCGCCCGGGGATGACCTGGGACAAGCTGATCGACGAGATGAACAAGACGGTTCAGGTACCGGGCATGCCGAATATCTGGTGGATGCCGATCCAAACACGGACCGAGATGCTGGCAACGGGTATCCGGAGTCCGATTGGAATCAAGATCTTTGGGCCGGACCTTTCGGTGATCGAGCAGGTTGCTGTGGCGATCGAGCAAGTGGTGAAAGAAATACCCGGTACACGAAGCGCATTTGCGGAGCGTTTGACAGGCGGCTATTTCGTCGATTTCGACGTGAACCGTAAGAAGGCTGCCCGATTCGGCCTGACAGTTGAGCAGGTCGAAATGGTCATTCAGACGGCGGTCGGGGGAATGAACGTCGCGCACACGGTGGAGGGTCGGGAACGATATCCGATCAACGTCCGCTATGCGCGTGAGCTGCGAGATAATCTGGACGATCTGGCGAGGGTGTTGGTACCAACACCTTCGGGTGCGCAGATCCCGATCGGTCAGTTGGCGGAGATCAGAACCACGACCGGCCCTCCCATGATCCGGGATGAAAGCGCACAGCTTGTCGGATTTGTGTTTGTGGACATCGCGGGCCGGTCGCTCGGTGAGTATGTTGATGAAGCCCGGCAGCTCGTCCGAGACCGCGTGGATGTTCCGGCGGGATACCGGATTGCGTGGGGAGGTCAGTTTGAGTACATGGAGCGTGCCAAGGCGAAGCTGCAGGTCGTCGTACCGGTTACGCTGTTCATCGTGTTCTTCCTGCTCTACATGAACTTCAAGTCGATCGGGGACACGCTGGTCGTGATGCTTTCGGTTCCCTTCGCGCTGGTCGGGAGTGTTTGGTTGCTGTGGTGGCTCGGATACAACATGTCTGTCGCTGTCTGGGTTGGTGTGATCGCTCTTGTGGGCGTGGCGGCGGAGACAGGTGTGGTGATGCTCGTGTATCTGAATGAGGCCTGGTCACGCAGACAGAACGAAGGCAAAGCTACGCTGAAGGATCTGTATGAAGCAGTTATCGAGGGAGCCGTGCAGCGCGTTCGGCCCAAGATTATGACGGTCGGGACTACGATTCTTGGGCTGATTCCGATAATGGTGGGAACGGGTGCTGGATCGGATGTCATGAAACGGATTGCCGCACCCATGGTCGGTGGGTTGGTAACGTCGACGATCCTGACGCTTGTCGTCATCCCGGTGATCTATGTGTTGTGGAAAGGGATGGGAATAGAATCGGATAGCAGGCAAATCGGAAAGTAAATAGAACACCAGCCCAACCCACCCTCGGCTGTGGGAGTCGGGTGCCCAGACGGGTCTATCGCTGATCGTGGCCTCTGAAGGGATGCGACAACACACGATCCAATGATGGCATTCTTGGATACCCCCTACGAAAGGAAAGACTCACGTGTTTGGCAAGAAAGCGAAGCTGAAGGTGACCGGTATGTCCTGTGGCCACTGCGAAAAGTCCGTGGAAGAAGGCCTGGCCGAAGTCGCGGGTGTCGCAAAGGTGAGCGCGGACCATACGAAGGATCTGGTTACGGTGCGGTACAAAGGCGAGTGCCCGAATGTCCAGAATGTGAAGACAAAGGTGGTTAAACTCGGTTTCGAAGCGGGGGACGGCTGGGTTCAGTCTTGAGGCGAAGGTCAGAATGAGAGACAGCCACTTCCCCAGACAGAGACGACTTGTCACAGCCGGTATCGTGTGGTTTGTGGCAGCGGTGATCGCTCTTCTCGGCAGCCGTGTCACGGCCCAGACCTATACGGCATCGGATGTCGACTTCGATGGCAGGGGTACCGTTATGTTTGGTGATCTGATTCTGCTCTCCGGTGCCTTCGGTCAACCGACCGCGGCATTCGATGGTGACGGGCATGTCGATTTTGGCGATTTTCTTGTATTGGTCGCATTCTAAGGGGTCGATATCGTGGGGCCAGCGACATCCGGTGACGATACAGTGTTCACGACGCCGGCCGGTTACGATCACCCAATGGTCCTGTTTCCCGGCGGGTCGTTCCTGATGGGATCAGACGAAGGATCGCCCAACCAGCATCCGATGAGAACCGTGATCACCGACTCTTTTCTGATCGATGCATTCGAGACAACGAACGAACAGTTTTCCGCGTTTCTGAGCGTCGAATGGCCGGGAATGTGTTCGAGTGGGTTGCCGACTACTACGACGCGGACTACTACGTCTCCGCAGCCGATACCAATCCTGCAGGACCTGCATCGGGAATGCTTCGCGTCATCAGGGGTGGATCACATCCAGCACTGATCGATGCCTGGATGCAGGCTACCTACCGGCAACCCATTGGCGAATCCGGGAGATTGGTGGATGTCGGGTTCCGATGTGCACGGAACCCATAGGATGGTTGGGCTGCGGACCACCGTTGCCTCTGATGCCTTCAAATAGACAATCTGACAGCTTCTGTCCGGCCCGGATATCCCTTACCCACGCAAAGTCGACAAGAATGCCTCCATACGTGCTTCTGATCACCTTCTGATGAGGGTATCGCCTCGCAGATTCAACGCCATATCAAAGAGGAATCATATGAAAACATCCGATCCATTCGAAGAAGGTCTCGCCGTCGGTGAGGCCTCGGCGTCCGCCGCAGGAGATGCGTCAGGAAAGTCTACGAATGAAGGGCGTATGTATGTGCGCACACAGGGCTTTGGATCAACCGATGCCGAGCTGCGCTTTCTTCAGCGGTGTGGCGTGCGCCACAAGGCCGCCGTCTTTCCGTTTCACCCCGACCGGGGCTGGGATCTCGACGAGCTGATCCGGGAAAGGGAGCACCACGAGGCATTTGATCTGACGTTGGACATGAGCTCGCTACCCATCTATGAGAAGCTTCCCAACATCATCTATTTCGGAAAAAGCCCGGAACGTGATCGGGAGATCGATCTGGCGTGTGAGATGATCCGGACCGCGTCGCGAGCCGGTATCGATTCTCTGCGTTACAACACTTGCATCCTGCCTATCGATCGTACGGAACCGGAAGAGGGTCGAGGCGGTTACTACCACACCGCATTCCGACTGGACAAGATGCCGGAGGAGGAACAGGCCAGGTTAACCCAGGCCGGGCGCGTTACGGCAGACATGCACTGGGAACGAATCGAATATCTGCTCGAACGCATGATCCCGGTAGCAGAGGAATTCAATGTCCGAATGGGTAATTCCCAGGAAGATCCCCCCACACCCCCCGGCTATAAGGGCGTGGACAAAGTCCTCAATGATTTCGAAGGTATGAAGCGCTTTATCGAGATTCAGCGCAGCCCCTATCACGGCTGGAATTTCTGTGTCGGCTCCATCGCGGAAATGCTCGAAGACTCGGCGAATGAGGTCTATCCGTTTATCGAATACTTTGGCAGCCGCAACACGATTTTTCTAGTCCATTACCGCAACCTTCTCGGACAGCGCTACAGCTTCCGCGAGGCCTTGCCCGATGAAGGAGACATGGACTTCTTCCGTGTGCTGAAAGCCCTCAAGGACACGGGCTACTGCTACGGAATTGATCCGGACCACGTACCACGCACCGACGATGATCCGAAGGGTACCTACCAGTCTTACGCTTACTGCTTCGGCTACATCAATGCCATGATTCAAGCGGTCTACGGCTAAACCGCACGTCTAGGCTGTCCAGTGTCATAATGGTGCTGACACGTTGAGCCAGCAGGTAGGGCTGATTTGGGATTGCTGCTTTCTCTACACGATGCTGGTGGCTAGGTCTCGAATCCGGATCTGTCTCAGCCCCGGAACGGGGCGACCGTTATAAGCCTGGGGTGCGGTCGAGCCGCCTGCCCGTCGAGAGCGTAGCGATGACGGACTGCGGGGCCGAACCCCAGGCTTGGACGGACAACCGTGAGACGCGTCGCGATGGCTTCTCAGAACCCGAAAAGGATTGCCCCCGATGCGAATCGTACAAACACGCGCGTGCCGGTAACGGCCTCGATACGATCCGGCAAACCGTTTGACTTCAGCGAATCTGAACTGCAAACACCATTCTGAATCCGTACAGTCTAGGATGGACGTTGACCAGCGGGATGAACCTTTGTCGCGGGTGCTGTGTTGTGAACCTTGGACGGAAGTCACCTTGGGAGCACAAAACAGATGTCGAATCTTCACTACTACAATCACGATTGGGTTGAACCCACGACCGACTCCATCGAGACGGATGTCTGTATCTACGGCGGCTCGTCGGGTGGTATGGCTGCCGCAGTCACCGTTGCTCGAGCCGGTCTACGTGTCGTTGTCCTCCAGCCGGGCAAGCACATCGGCGGGATGACATCCGGTGGATTGGGTTGGACGGATTTCGGCCGGAAGCACGTCATCGGTGGGCTGAGCCGCTCCTTCTACAGCCAGGTCGGTCAACACTACGGTCTTGACGAGGAATGGCGGTTCGAGCCCCACGTCGCGGAGGCGGTCTACGGAACGTGGATCGAGGAGAACGGTATTGATGTCCGATACGGCCAGTATCTGGATTCTGTCGAATTGGATGGACGACGAATTGCTGCCGTCACCTTACTCGGCGGGCTGCGGATCAGGGCCCGGCTCTTCATGGATTGCTCTTACGAGGGAGATCTGATGGCGAAGGCCGGTGTTTCGTTTCACGTGGGTAGGGAAGCCAACGAGGCCTACGGTGAGACGCTCAACGGCATCCAGGTACAGGACAAGCATCAGTTCGGTTTTGCCGTCGATCCCTATGTGAATCCGGGTGACCCGACCAGTGGACTCCTGCCCCAGATCGAGGAGGTCGATCTGTCGCGTCGGCAGGGCGAGGGTGATCATCGTGTTCAAGCCTACTGCTTCCGCGTGTGCATGACCGATGATCCGGCTCTGAAGATCGATTGGGAGCAGCCGGCACGCTTCGATCCCGCCCAGTACGTCCTGGCGACGCGCTGGTTCAACACGTCAGGCGGTGACGGACAGAATCCGAATCATAGTGCCGATCCGATCGCCCACATTCGCGATAGCGGCGTACCCGGAAAATTCGACATCCTGCCAAAAAAAACCCCGGGTGGTTTCTACAAGACCGACACGAACAATCACGGTGCCATCAGCAGTGACTTTATCGGCCGTTCATGGAACTGGCCCTCAACGAGCTACGAGGAGAGGGAGGCCGTTTTTCAGTTCCACGTCGACTATCAGCAAGGTCTCTACTGGCACCTAGCCAACGAACCAGCAATCCCCCAACGTGTGAGGGACGCGTATAGTCGCTGGGGTCTGGCTAGTGACGAGTTCCCTGACACCGAGTATTGGCCCCATCAGCTTTATATCCGTGAGTGCCGGCGGATGATCGGTGACTACGTCATCACAGAACACGACTGCTACCAGAAGTCGGTCGCTGCAGATTCAATCGGGATGGGCAGCTATACGATGGATTCACACAACTGCTCCCGATTTGTGCGAACCGAGGATGGTCTGGCGCGTGTTCTCAATGACGGAGATGTGCAGATTCCGCCGACCGATCCCTATCCCGTCAGCTATCGGAGTATCGTGCCGAAGAAGGGAGAATCAACGAATCTGTTCGTCCCGGTCTGTTTCTCGGCCTCCCATATCTCGTATGGGAGCGCCCGTATGGAACCAGTCTTTATGGTTCTGGGTGAATCCGCTGGTCTGGCGGCGAAGCTCTGTTTGGAGAACTGCTGTGATGTGCAGGATCTACCGTACGATGAATTGTATCCCGAGTTGGTGAAGGCTGATCAGATCCT
>CAYYGZ010000029.1:0-5097 GCA_964471275.1 uncultured bacterium
ATACCGTCCGTAATGGTTTGCTAGAGAGACGATGTTGGTGGTCAAAACGATCTCGTCGTTTGCCACATCGTTGTGCATCCGCGAAGAGGTTAGTGTGCCAACTCGTTGGTTGGCAGCTGATCCGATCGGCTCCACAGACGACCCGTCAACCAACGGTGTAACCGGTGACACCGGGGCCCAAAGAAAGGAGGTTTATATCGCAATGATCTTTGGAGGGACTGCCGCCTGACAATCGGGGCGTCATCCCACTAAGGCAAGGGCGGGTGATCCCTCGTGGATCACCCGCCTTCTTTCCTTAGAGACAGTGAGATGTTGAGGCGCGTTTTGCTGACGCATTCACTTCTTGACTGCCTCACCGATCCCCGCAGCCAGATCCTGCTGGATGAGCATCAGCACGACTCCCACTGCCAGGCTAACAATCAGTACCACTCCGGCAGGCATGATTTTGCGCGTTTTGGCAAATCGATTGATAAAGACGCCGGCCAACAAAAAGGCGACCAGCGCCCCGATCGAGAATCCCTCGCTGGGCTGGTCGAAACTCAACCAGATCGCCCCGATGCACAGTCCGCCCGTGATCGCCCCTGCAAACAGCGAGATGCGGCTTTGCGTCTTTACGAACCCCATCATCCCCCCGGCGATCAACAGCGCACCGTAGAGACCCATCACCACCTGCGCGAACCATAAGTTGCTCACCTACACCTCCTGTTTTTCTTCGCCAAGCAGATCGAACACTGCGAAGGCCAGTTTCTTCTTCTGATATTCGGCATAGTGGATGGCGGCATTCACCGCATTAAACGTCCCCACGATGACCCAAAGCACCACGTTGTAGTCCTTCAGAGTCATCGTCACCACCGCAACGGCGGTCAACAGGACGAGCCCATAGAGCACGGCGAATATCACCATCCGGCGATTGTTGACGGCCATCCGGCGTTCGGTCATCCGAAGATATTCCGAGTCAACATAGGCCACCGACCTTCTTGGATCGATGAAGCTGGCCGGCCCACCCAGCCCCTCCATCAAGGCGTTCTTGATCGCACGCTCTCGTTCATTCAGCATTGGGACTCCTTGGACTGGTTGTAACTCCGAAATTCGCCGCACTGCTACCGTGTGTCTGTAATCAAATTAGGCAAACGACTCAACCGGTCAATGGACGATACGTCTAAACTCCTTGAACTCCGACCCTAACCCCTTATATTCAGCGGGCTACTCACGTATCGAACCCAGCAACAGGAGGAAATTTTGAAACTCGCAACTTACGAACACAACGGTCAGATCCGTTTTGGCGCTCTCAAAGATGGGGGTCTGGTTGACCTGACCGACGCCTTCGGATCGGCAAGGGCCTTCCTGGAAGGCGGAGACGATGCGATCGAAAAGACGAAGGCTGCCGTCGACGCCGCCGGGTCCACGACCCCGGAGGCCGACGTCCGATTCCTCGCCCCCATCAGCCCGAACAAGCTGCTCTGCCTGGCCGGAAATTACCAGTCTCACGTAGAAGAGGGCGGCGGTCATTTTCCCGGTAAGGAGAAGACATGGCCCCGCGTGTTCATGAAGCCACCCAGCACGACGATCATCGGGGACGGTGACAGCATCAAGCTCCCACCTAACGCACAGAAGATCGACTGGGAATGCGAGCTCGCCGTCGTCATCGGCAAGCACGCGCGCTTTGTGGACGCGGCCGACGGTCTGGACTACGTGGCCGGATACACGGTCCTGATCGACGTTTCCGAGCGCAGCCTTAAAGTACCGGATGCTCGGGAAGACCGGGATGGCGACAAATGGTTCGACTGGCTGAACGGAAAGTGGTTCGACACGTTCGCTCCCTGTGGGCCGGTCATCGCGCTGAAGGACGAGATCCCTGACCCACACGCACTCGCCATCAAACTGCGGGTGAGCGGCGACACGAAGCAGGACGGCAACACGGGCCAGATGACTTATTCAGTCGCTGAACTGGTTGCCTGGATATCCACGCTTGTGACATTGGAGCCAGGAGACATCATCGCGACCGGCACGCTGGCTGGCGTTGGCGCAACGACAGGAGACTTCCTGAAAGCCGGCGATGACGTCGAGGGTGAGATCGAAGGGATTGGTGTGCTGAGGAATCCGGTGACGAACGAGTAGAGGCTTACTAAAAAAAGCACGGAAGACACGAAAAGGGGGTCCGGTGGTTTCTGCCGGCCCTCTGTTCCTTTTGGGGACAATGCAGGCACACCGTATCGAGCCATTCGGTATGCGCGAGCGCCGAAAACAGGCGCCAGGACTAGCAAGGCTTCGCCTCAGACAAACGAGCGTGTCACCGTTCGCTCGGAGTGACGTTTTGTGGCCAAACAGATCCCCTGCCGCCTGAGCCTGTAGGGAGTATTCACGCCTTATCGAAGGGCGACCGATAAGTTGATTCGCATTGGCAGCAGCACCCTTCGATACAGCAAGCTACTTCAGTGTCTTCATCGAAACCGACTGCTGATCAGCCATATGACTTACTCAGGGAGATCGGTGACCGCAACTAAGCCTGACTCGGGCTCGGTTACACCCGACCCCAGGCAAGCTAGTAGAATCCGATCGGAGGGACGGCTCTGATCAGGTTCAGTTCAGCGGCGTAGGAGAGGAATCTGAGAAGACCCTCCATCTCCTTGTCGCCGAAATCGAAATGGAGAGAGCCCGCCAGGTAGGCGGCGTAGAATTCCGGTGGAAAGGATCTGGCGGCGGCATAATCAGCTGCGATCGCGTCGACCTGCGCCAGCCCCAAGGCTCTCGCTGCCACCAGGAGATCTCGGGCATCCGCGTTGAGCGTCCCTGCTCTTCCAGTCCAGCACGCATAGACAAACGGAAGACCTGTCCATTCCGTCCACGCAGCGCCGAGGTCCAGGACCTCGTAGCGATCCCGATCCAGCTCGAGCGCCGGATCACCGATCAACACGGCTGCATCTGCAGCCTCCAGCATCCAGTCAATATCGGGTGGATGATCGATCGCCTGTGGGGACACGCCAAACCGCTTCTCCAGCAGGATTCGCGTCAAAGCGACAGAGGATCTCGAACTCGTATCCAGAGCAACCGACGTGATGTCCCCCGGTGCTCGATCATTCAGCACCAGAAAGACGCTGTTCACGGGGCCAGCTGACCCGATTGCGACACCCCTGACAACCGAATAGGGCTCCGGTGCCCGTGCGATCTCGATGGCCGGGATGATCGCCACATCTGTCTCGCCGCCGTGAAGCTTGCGAGCACACTCGGACGGCACATCGTACACCAACTCGAACGGGTGCTCGAGCTCGCCCGTCTCAAAGGCGTGAACGAGCGGCTTTGTGTTGAGATATTGGACGACACCTAGACGGATAGACAGCTCAGAAGACTGAAAGGGCATCGGCTAGTTCAGGATATCGTATCGGGTATTGCGACGGACGGCTCTGTATCCCGCATCGTGGATCAGACGTTTCATTTCAGTGAGTGTCACCTCGCCGGTGTGGCTGGTTCCGGCTGCGCTGACCACATTCTCCTCCATCATCGTACTGCCAAAGTCGTTTACACCGTATCGAAGCCCGATCTGCGCGATCTTCGGCCCCTGCGTCACCCAGGACGCCTGGAAGCTCGGAATGTTGTCGAGATACAGTCGTGAGACTGCGATGGTCCGCAGATAGTCGTACCCTGTTGCTTTCTTCCCGCCCCATCGCTCGCTGTCAGCGGCCAGATCGGTGGAGTCGGGCTGAAAATTCCATGCGATGAAGGCTGTGAATCCGCCCGTCTCGTCCTGCAGGTTCCGGATATGCTCGAGATGCTGCAACCGATGTTCAGTCAACTCCACGTGGCCATACATCATCGTCGCCGACGTCCGCATCCCGATCCGGTGCGCGATCCGGTGGGCCTCCAGCCACTCGTGCGTGCGATCCTTCCGGAACCCGATCACATCGCGGACCTCATCCGACAGGATTTCCGCCCCTGCTCCGGGAATCGAGTCCAGACCCGCCTCACGAAGACGACTGATACAATCTTCCAACGACAGTTTCGAGATGTGGGCGATATAGAGAATCTCCGTCGCAGATAGACAGTGCTGATGGACCTCGGGATATCTGTCACGGATACTCGAAAACAGATCCTCATAATAATCGATCCGCAGCTTCGGATTCAGCCCGCCCTGCATCAGGATCTCGTTCGACTTCTCCTCTTTCCCGCCCACCTTCACCAACGCGTCGATCTTTTCGAATACCTGTTCTTTCGGGAGCGTCCAGCCTTCATCCGAACCCGGTTCGCGATAGAACGCACAGAAATCGCATTTCACCCAACAGACGTTCGTGTAGTTGATGTTGCGACCGATGTTGTAGGTCACGCGATCGACAGGATGGAGACGCTCTCTTACCGAGTTCGCCAGCAGGCCGACTTCGGCAACGTTCGGGTGTTCCATCAGATGTCGGGCATCGGCCAACGAGATGCGTTCGCACGCGTGGATTTTTTGGGAGATGTCGGTGATTTGACTCATTGATTTCGTGTCGGTGGTGAGGAGAGGACGGTCGCCCCTGCCGGGGCTCAATGACGCTGAGCCAGACGCTAGGACGCCAACGGAATCTCACCGGGAACGCTGGCAGGTCCGGTGTTCGCGATTTCACGATCAGTAGACAGGATGTTGTAGACGTTGTCGCGTTCAACGGGATCGCGTCCGGCCTCGATGATCCGTTCGACCAGCTGAGTGCGTGTCAGAACCTGCCGCGTCTCTTCGTAGGTCTTGCGTGTGATCTCGTACTCCTGGATCGTCCCGTCCAAATCGTCGGCGCCGTACCAGAGCGCGACCTGTGACACGTCGATCGTGTTCATAATCCAGAACGTCTTGATGTGCGGGAAGTTGTCGAGCATCAGGCGCCCAACGGCAATCTCGCGCAGATCCTGAACGCCCGTGGGTCCGGGGAGGTGATCGATCTCAGTCCGATCCGGGTGGAACGCCAGCGGGATGTAGCACAGGAACCCGTTCGTTTCATCCTGGAGTTCCCGTAACGCGATCAAGTGCTCGACACGCTCCCGAGCATTCTCGATATGTCCGTAGAGCATCGTCGCATTGGAGCTCAGCCCGACCTGATGGGCTGTTCTCACGACATCCATCCACTGATCCGAGTC
>CAYYGZ010000029.1:5107-27873 GCA_964471275.1 uncultured bacterium
GTCTGACTTCGTCCAGAACATCTCGCTCTGTACGCGATCGCTGAAGACCTCGGCACCGCCGCCGGGGATGGATGAAACGCCGGCCTCCTTCAGCTCCAGCATCACATCGCGCATCGGTTTCTTGGCGACCCGTGCGATCTGAACCCACTCGATCGCCGTGAACGCTTTCACCGCCACGTCCGGCCGTATCTCCTTGACCGCCTGTACGATATCTAAATAGTACTGATACGGCAGCTTGGGATTGATCCCCGCGACCATATGGATCTCGCTGATCGGGATCTCCAGACGCTGGCGAACACGTGCCTTCACATCGTCGACCGACAGCACGTAGCCGCGTTCGTCCTTTGGCGCCACATAGAAGGAGCAGAACTTGCAGAGCTTGTTGCAAACGTTCGTGTAGTTGATGTGCTGGTTTCGAACATACCACGCCGCGTTCCCGCACATCCGCTCGCGTACAATGTTTGCCAGATAGCCGACCGCGTTCAGATCGGCGTCATACAGAGACAGCCCGTCCTCGAGCGAAAGGCGTTCGCCATCCTGAACTTTCCTCTCGATGCCCTTCAGACTATCCGGAATCATTCGCTGTCCCTGCGCCACCATCAGGCGGTCGCCTTCTGCTTTGTCGTGGGGCCCTTCTTCGGAGGGGAAGCCGCGAGCATTTCTTTCGCGTGTTCAAGCGTCAGCGTCGAAATCTCCTCACCCCCAAGCAACTTGGCCAACTCCTCGACACGGGCATCGTCGTCCAGACGCGCCACGTAGGTCTCGGTCCTCGCCCCATCTGTTTCCTTCCGGACGGAGAAATGCCGGTCCGCCATCTTCGCGATCTGAGGAAGATGCGTAATCGAAACGGTCTGACAGCCATCCGCAAGATGCTTGAGCCGTTTGCCGACGACCTCGGCGATACGCCCGGAAATGCCGACATCGATCTCGTCGAATATGAGCACCTGGACCGAGTCTGTCTGCGCCAGGACCGTCTTCAGGGCCAGCATGATTCGCGAAATCTCGCCGCCTGAGGCGACGCGAACGAGCGGTCGGGCGGTTTCCCCGGGGTTCGTCGACAAGTAAAATTCGGCCGACTCGATTCCGTCTCTATCCGCCGCATAGTGCTTGTCTCCAAGGGGAACGGGGCCCGCCGGATCCTCGGTGCGATCGAACACAATCTTGAACTGCACATCCGGCATCCCCAGCTCCGACAGGGATAACTCCACCGACCCCGACAGCTTCTGCGACGCCGCTTCGCGACGCTTACTCAGCTCGATACACTGCCGAGCGAAGGTCCGCTCTTCCTCCGTGACCTCCGATTCGAGGCGCGCCTGTTCGGCATCGTTCGATTCGGCGCTCTTCAACTCGAGCTCTGCCTCCTTCGCATAGGCAAGCACCGCATCCAGACTTCCGCCATACTTTGACTTCATTCGCCCAAGCAGCTCGAAGCGCTCGATCACCGCTGTCAATCTGTCCGGATTGTGCTCCACTTGCTGTGCATAGCCGGTAAAGTAGCGCGCCAGTTCCTCCACCTCGTATCCGATGGCCTCGAGCTCACTCGCTTTCTCTTCCAAAGCCGCGTCCGCCCGAGTCACGTCTCCCAACGTTCGCTGCGCGGCTCCGAGCCTGTCGGCAATCGAATCCTCCCCCTGATAGAGCAGCTGCTCGAGTTGGCTTGCCGCGTCGATCAGTCGTTCGGCATTTTCAAGCCTGGATCGCTCCAGCTCCAGCGCGTCATCTTCCCCCGGGGTAGGCGCGACGGAGGCAATCTCCTCGATCTGAAAGGTGAGCAACTCGCGTCGATCTGCCCGGTCGGCAGTCGCTCGTTCCAGTCTTGCCAGCTCCTCCCGAATCCGCGCCACGCTGTCGAATTGCTCGCGCACTTCCTCGACCCGATCGGTCAAATCGGCATACCCGTCAAGAAAGGAAATGTGCCGAGACGAGTCGAGTAGCGACTGATGATCGTGTTGCCCGTGCAGGTCCACCAGCAGCTTCCCCATCCGCTGGAGTGATTTGACGGGGATCGACAGACCGTTCGCAAAACAGCGGCTGCGTCCTTCACGGTTCACTTCACGTCGCAAGATCAGCTGACCTTCTTCGACATCGATCCCTTCCGCTTCGAGCGTGTTGAGCGAAGGATGTCGGTTGGGAAACTCGAACACGGCTTCCACCAGACAGCGGTCCTGCCCCGTTCGGATGACGTCCGCATTCACCCGCCCGCCAAGCACCAGCCCCAGCGCACCGACCAGTATAGACTTGCCTGCCCCGGTCTCCCCCGTAATGATGTTGAGACCGCGATCGAAATCGATTTCCACCTCTTCGATCAGCGCGTAGTGAACGACGTGTAGACGACTGAGCACGGCTATTCGTCCTTGGGTGTACGGCTCGCAACGTTCCAGTCGAGCTTGCGGCACAGGAGTTCATAGAAGGAAAGGCCCTGCAGATCGATCAACCGAACACGTCGGTCGGACCGGCGGATGGTAACCCGATCGTCGGGTGTCATATTCTTAACCGTCTGCCCGTCAGCCGTCAGAATGATATCGGCGTGTTCGGCAACGACCTCGACACAAATCTGCTGATCGGCAGGAACGACGAGTGGTCTCTGCGACAATGAATGTGGACAGATCGGCGTGATGATCAGCGAATCCAGCGACGGATGGAGCACCGGCCCCCCGGCTGAAAGGCTGTAGCTGGTCGACCCTGTCGGCGTGGACACGATCAGACCGTTTCCCCAGAAAGAGCTGACAGGCACATCGCCTATCCACGTCTTCAGCTCGATCAGACGGGCAAGCACGCCCTTTTCGATCACGATTTCGTTCAGCGAAAACGCGGACGTGTCCCCGACAATCGCTTCGATCGCCAGCCGATCGTCGACCCGATAGTCGCCCTCAATCAGCCTGTCGATTGCGTTCTCGAGTTCGCCCGGTGCGGAATCCGCGAGAAAACCGAGACGTCCGAGGTTGACCCCCAGGATCGGTGTCGAGGAGGCCTGAACCAGGCCCGCGGCATAGAGGATTGTGCCATCGCCTCCGAGAGCGATAACGATCTCGGAGTCACTGACGAGTTTCTCTTCCGAAACCAGCTCTCGAGATACCCCGTCTTCGAGGTCGCCGCACATCAGCACATCTGCTCCGTGACCTGAAACAAGGTCAACGAGCTGATCGACGACTTTGCCGATTCCCTTCTTGGTCGTGTTGACAACCACACCGATTCGGTTGACTGGTCCTGTCACGTTTTCTCACTTATATCTGGTTGAATCTGAACACGTTGCGCAATTTTACGCGGTGCAAAATACTCAGAAGGAAACACACCGACAAGGGAATCCGCCCATCAAAACGGCAGTCCCTCGCGATCGGTCTCCTCGTCGTCTGGATGGTCGTCCCCTCCCTCGCCATCCAGCTCCTCGAGCTGAAAATCACCGGCATTGTCCTTCACCAGGACCTCGACCTTCTGCTTCGCATCCTCGAGCCGAGCGCGACAGACATTCGAGGCCTTCAGTCCCTGCTCGAACAACCTCAACGCATCGCTCAGGGGAAGGTTCCCGACCTCCAGTTGATCGACTGCTTCCTCGAGTGTCTTCAGGGAAGCTTCGAAGGATTGCTCTTCTTCATTCTCTTCTGCCATGTCTCCTCCACCCCTCCGGGGTCAGCTGGTTTTCACCTTGTAGAATTTGACAATGTTCCCAGCGCGGTCCGACACAAGCTCGACAAGTAACTGTTTCTCTGCATCGTTCATCGGCTCAAATGCCCGGGCAATCCTGATCTTCTCGTGCATCTGCTGCGCGTTATCCGGTCCCGTGACCAGAACGCTGATCGGCTGCGACCAAGCGAACCTGAGTGCGTCCGGGATACTCACACGGTCGGGCACCATCAACGGATTCGGGCCGTGCTCAAACTGCCTGTCGCCGCCGAAGAATCCGCCATTCGACAACGTCTTCATCGCGATTACGCCCATCTGACGGCCTACCAGTACGGGCAGCACGTTCAGAATGAAGCTCTCGAACGAAGGATCTGCACAATTGACTGGCATCTGGGCCGTCTCGAAGATATCCGTTCGTTCCAGCATGCGCGTGTGTGCGTGGGGACTGCTGTGTCCCGTGAACCCGATATGCTTGACCTTCCCGTCCGCCTTCGCCCGCTCGAAGACGTCGAGAACACCGTTCTCGACCCGAGTATCCACATCTTCCGAATTCTTCAGGGAATGCATCTGCCAGAGATCGAGACAATCGGTCTTCAATCTGCGCAGGGACTCCTTGAGATGCGTCTCTGCCGTCGCTGCATCCTTCGCGGACGATTTGGTCATCAGAAACACGAGATCTCGATACCTGGGTGTCAGAAACCTGCCGTATCGTTCTTCGCTTCTGCCATTCTGGTATGCCTGGGCGGTGTCGAAGAACCGCACGCCCCCATCCAGGGCGGCTTCGATAATCGCCTGGGCCTCTGACTCGGAATCTGCCCGCCCGACGTGTGCACCACCGGTTCCCAGCATTGTAACCTTGCACCCAGTCCCGCCGAGTGCTCTTTTGGGGAGCAGGACACCCAGTCGATCGCTCTCTGGCTCCTGAATGTCCATTAGGAAAGTGCCTCCGCTATATGCCGAGCAGGAACTGTCCCTGTTCGTCATTGGGTACGACGCGATCAACAGAGCAATCTGCCTGTCCTTCAGCAAAGCGTACGCGGATTCCATCGCCCGGCTTCAGCGAATCCGCTTCGTGGATGAGCGAACCATTGTCGAGTCTGTGAGCGATACTGTAGCCACGACCCATCACCGACAGCGGGCTCAGGGATGCCAGCTTCGCGGTCAATCGCCGATAGTCCTGTCGCCGACTGTCGTAGATGCGCCGGATCCCGCCAAGCAGGGCGCGATCGAGTTCATCAACGGTCTGCACATTCTGCAGAACGAGGTCCTCGACACGACGGAAGCCGTATCGCTCCTGATACGAATCCACGAGACCTTCGTTCTCGCGCATCATGCCGTCCATCGCGTCCACGAGCCGCGTGTTCAGCGAGCCGACGCGGGTCCGAAGCTCCGCCGCATCCCGAACAACCAGCTCCGCTGCTGCGGAGGGCGTGGGCGCCCTGACATCTGCAACTAGGTCTGCCAGGGTGAAATCGATCTCGTGGCCAACGGCGGAGATCACGGGTGTATGTGCCTCGGCGATCGCTCTGACCACCAGTTCAGAATTGAACGCGGCCAGATCCTCTTTGGCGCCTCCTCCACGACCCACGATCATCACGTCCGCCTCGCCAAACCGGTCAATGTCGGCGATGCCTCTCGCAACATCTCGATCAGACCCGGCGCCCTGAACGGTTGCCGCGCACAGCACCACGCGCAAGCCGTGGAAACGTCTTCCCAGAACCGTCAGGATATCATGAAGCGCGGCTCCAGATCTCGATGTCACGACACCGATCGTCTGCGGAAACGCCGGCAGAGTCTGTTTCCGGTCTTCGTCGAACAGACCCTCTTTGAGCAGCTTCTGTTTCAGTTCCTCGAGCGCGATCTGATCTGCCCCGACGCCAGACTGAACCAGCCGGGTGACTGCCATCTGATACTGGCCGCTCCGCTCGTAGACCGTGAGACGACCGCGTGCCACGACTTCCATCCCCGCTTCCGGTTTGAAGCCCTGGATTTTCTGTGACTTCCACATCACGCACTTGAGCTGACAGCTTTGATCCTTGAGCGTGAAATACCGATGGCCGGAGACGTGCTCGGTAAAGGAAGCAATCTCACCCACAACCCAGAGTGCCGGGAATGCCGTGTCGAGCGTCTGCTTGACGGCTTGGGTGACTTCGGAAATCGTGTAGGGTCTGTCGGCCAAGAGGATTCGGGTGTCGGGTGTCGGGTGTCGGGTGTCGGGTGTCGGGAAAGCTATCGGAAGAGCACGGAGATCGGGTTGGTGATGCAGCGAAAACTGGGCTTCGGTCGTGATATGTTCAGCCTCCGCGACCGACTTTCTTAGGCGCTGCCAATCGACCGGTGCGGACTCCGACGCAGGAGGTCAGCAGATTGCTTCTATCTGGATGCCTATCAATATAGACAGGAATCTGACGAGTAGGGAGGGCGAGCAGTTGGCCGGTTCTGGCGTGGTGTCTGATCGGGGCGGCTACAGAACCGTGTGAACGTCAATGGGACAACCCCGGCAATGCTGTCTATTTACCTCGAGACCCATTGAGCCCGGTCTGCCCTCATCTGGCCGATCAGGCCGAATCGCCGGGTGTCAGGTCGATTCTGAGTCGTTCGATGCTCTGTGCGCGACCAGTTGCCTTGTCGATATCGATGATCACACCGCACAGCTTGACATCTTCCGTCGCGGGCTCATAACGGGTCGGCAATCTGTCCAGAAACTGCTGTATGACGGCCTCCTTCCGAGCACCGATGACGGAGTTGTGTGGTCCGGTCATACCGGCATCGGTCATGTAGGCCGTGCCTCGAGGCAGGATGCACTCGTCCGCAGTCTGGACGTGCGTATGCGTGCCGATCACGGCGCTTGCAGACCCATCCATATACCACCCAAACGCAATCTTCTCTGACGTCGCCTCAGCGTGGAAATCGATGAAAACGATTGGCGTCTTCTTCCTGACCTCCTCGGCACAGGCGATCCCTGAGCGGAACGGACAATCCATGGGTCGCATCCCGGTACGCCCCATCACATTCACGACACCAACTGGTGTGCCCTTCTTCGACTTGAAGACGCCGCTGCCGATCCCGCCCACATCGGAAGGATAATTCGCCGGCCGCAGAATACGTTTCCCCCCGACGATATAGGGGATGCTGCTCTTCTGATCCCAAACGTGATTCCCCGTGGTGATCACGTCCGCGCCATAGGCGTGCAGCTTGTTGCCGATGTTCTCCGTGATTCCAAAGCCCCCTGCTGAGTTCTCGCCGTTCATGATCGTGAAGTCGATCTCGCGGTCCTCGATCAGCTTGGGAACCAACTCGGACGCCGCTCGACGGCCGGGTTTGCCGTATATGTCGCCTACAAACAGAATACGCATAGTAGTCTATTGATGATCTTTGATTGAGGATTGAGGACTTCAGAATCGCAGACAGATAGAGTGTATCCGAGAATTGGGAGACGCGCCGTTACGGTACCGGAGAATAACCGATCCGTTCGCTGAGTTCAATAAAGACGCTCAGATCCAATCTTCTATACCCCATCATCGATCCTCGATTTTCCTATCTGGCCATTTCCATCGCCCGAACCTCGCGGATCACGGTGA
This sequence comes from uncultured bacterium, assembly GCA_964471275.1. GTDB lineage: Bacteria > Latescibacterota > UBA2968 > UBA2968 > UBA2968 > UBA2968. Next base: position 12,310 of record CAYYGZ010000029.1, read on the forward strand.
CTTTCACCGGTCCAGGGTAGGTGATGTCCTTCTCGAGACGCTTTGCGATCGCTTCCGCGAGCCGTTCGGTATCGGCATCGCTGATCTGTCCAGAATCGGCGACGACGCGCACTTCACGTCCGGCCTGAATGGCGTAGACGGCTTCTACACCGTCGACATCCTTTGCGCGATCTTCCAGCCGCTTCAGACGTCTGACGTAGCTCTCGATCACTTCTCTCTGGGCACCCGGGCGGGCACGTGAAATCGTATCTGCCGCGTCGACCAGAACTGCGATCGGTGTGGCGGGATCCGACTCTCCGTGATGCGACTCGATCGCGTTCACGACGACTGCATCTTCGCCGTATTTGCGTGCGAGATCGGGACCCGTCTCGCCGTGGGTGCCCTCCGCCTCGTGGTAAAGCCCCTTGCCGATGTCGTGAAGAAGACCGGCGCGCTTCGCTTTCTGCGCATCGAAACCGAGCTGTGTCGCCATCATCCCGGCGAGAAAGGCGACCTCCTTGCTGTGGTTCAGAAGATTCTGTCCGTAGCTCGTCCGGTATTTCAATCGTCCCAGGATCTCCACAAGCCGCTCGTGCAGCCCGGGAACCCCGATCTCAAAGGCCGCCTGCTCACCAGATTCACGAATTACGTCCTGGATCGAATCCCGTGACTTTTCCACCACCTCTTCGATCCGTCCCGGGTGTATTCGGCCGTCGAACACGAGTTGCTCCAGCGACATCTTCGCGACGGATCGCCGGATCGGATCGAATCCGGAAAGCACGACGGCTTCGGGCGTGTCATCCACGATTACGTCCACCCCAGTCGCCATCTCGAAGGCCCGGATATTGCGGCCCTCGCGGCCGATGATGCGGCCCTTCATCTCCTCGTTCGGAAGTTTCACCACCGCGACAGTCGACTCGACGGTGTGGTCGGACGCCAGACGCTGAATCGCATTCGATATGATCTCGCGCGCCTCTTCGTTCGCTTTCGTCAGGGCCTCGTTACGGATCTCCTTGATGCGCCAGGACGCCTCCATCCTGGCCTCCGATTCGAGATTCGAAACCAGCAGCTCGACTGCCTGCTGCTTCGTCATCTCTGCGATTTTCTCCAGTCGTCGGGTCTGCTCGCTCAGTGTTTGCCTGAGCTCGTCGCCCCGTTTCTCTACCTCCCCCTCCTGCGTCACCAGCTCTTCTTCCCGCTGAAGGATCGTCTGCTCCTTGCTGTTCAGCAGATCGGCACGCATCTCCAATTGGCGATCCAGACTAATCTGTTTCGATTCACGTTTCTTGACGTCATCCCACTTGCCGCTGATCTCGCGTTCAAATGTGATGCGCTCCTGGTGCATCTCGTCACGAGCTTCCAGGACCGACGTACGTTTGAGCGATTCCGCCTCCGACTTCGCGTCTTCCACGGTCTGTTCAGCTTCGGCTTTGGCACGATGGATCTTGCTGTGCGCGAGCTTAGTGCTGACAAGCCAGCCCAGGATAAAGCCGAGAAACAGGAGCCCGACCGATAGAAGCATCACGGGCATTGTTCCCATATCCGTTTGAAGCATGGCACACCTCGTTCACGTTGAACAAAACAAAAAACCCCTGTCGTCCTAGCGAGGCGTACGGCCTCCTGACGTCAGGGAATCGATCGTGCAGGACACACTCGCCCGGACTGCGGGCAAGCAACGTCTTGCTCTCTGCTCGGCTGTGCGAAGGGTCCCACAATCAGACGGGACCGTGCACAAAGCAGAGCATGCGACAAAGCCGCGGGGAACCTACGGGGCGTTGGGTGTAGACTGATCGATCTTCGCGGCTAGACGCTCGGCCGAAACCGATGCCGCTTGATCGATTCGCTCACTGGATTCTCTTTCCCTGCGGAGTTCGTCAGCCATGTTTACGGCGGCCAGGACAGCGATTGTCGACACGGAACGGAGCGAAAGCTGCTTCGCGATCTCGTGCATCTTCTCGTCGACGTAGCGACCAATCTGCTGCGTATAATCAATATCCGCTGGCGAGGCGACATCATAGTCTGTCCCGAACAGCCTGATCTTGACGACTTCTGGCTCTGCCATATTTAGATTCGTATTCCCTCGAGACTCACGAGGACTGTGCGGCACCCAGATGGGAAATCATCTGTTCAATCTTTTCCTGAATGACGTCTTTGTTGTCGATCAGAGACGCGTTGTCTTCATAGAGCTTTTGAAGTCGATCCCGGTCTGCCTTTGCCTCTGTGATATCTCGTTCACTCTGGTGCAGTCGCTCTTCAAGCGACTGCTTCTGTGTGATGAGGTCAGCGTTGGTGCCGCGAAGCTGGTCGATCAGGGCGACGGCTCGGTCGATCTGTGCATTCAGCCTGTCGATCCCCTCGTTGACCTCGGTATCCGCCTTTACTTCGGCGACCATTTCATCTCCTGAAAGAGTGGTCCGAGGACCTTTGCGATAATCCACGCAGGCCCTAAGTAGCATCAAAATCAATCACTTCTCTATGCAAATAAGACGCAATTAAGTTAACCTCTCACCGAGGTTTAGTCAACGGGCGACCTCTCTCATCGGACGGAGCCGCACGACGATTCAGTTCAAGCCCTCACCCGGTAGCAAGCGACCGTCCTCTCCTGCCTGCGGGAGAAGACAGGTTGGCGTCAGCCAACCAGGTGAGAGCTAGACAGAAAAGTCAGCATATCCAAAAAAAAAAAAAAAGCCCCCAAAGCATATACTTCGGGGGCTTACCGTTTCCTTACCAGACCGAACTAGGCTGCGCTGGCCGTCTCCACCAGGGCCTTGAACGATTCCGGGCTCGTGATGGCCAGATCAGCTAGAACCTTACGGTTCACTTCCACGCCGGCTTTGCTCAATCCGCTAATCAGTTGGCTGTAGGTCGTGCCATTCTCGCGGGCGGCGGCATTGATCCGTGCGATCCAGAGTGCGCGGAACGTCCGCTTCTTCTGTCGGCGATCGCGGTAGGCATACTGACCGGCTCGATCGACGGCATCAGAAGCGGTGCGGATCAGCTTGCTCCGTCCACCCCGGTAACCTTTGGCCTGCTTGAGTATCTTCTTACGCCGTCTACGGGAAGCGACGTTATTGGTAGCTCTAGGCATCTTTCGTCTCCTTCCCTATCCGACGGCTAAAAGGCGTCTAATTCTGCGCTGATCGGCATCCGAGATGGTGCCGGTCTTCCTCATGTGTCGTTTCCGTTTGGACGTCATCTTCGTGAGATTATGGTCCGACGGGGTGCGTCCTCGGGTAAGGCTACCCGACTTACGCTGTTTGATACGCTTTGCTGTCGACTTGTGTGTCTTCATCTTCGGCATATCGCATCCCTCCGTATGGAGAGTGGGCATGAGCAGGACGAGGGCCTCAGGACACTCCGTTCGATCCCCGCATCACGTCTTGTTTCTGATCCCGCCGCAGCTTTCGCCAAGACGGGTTTCTCCAACTCAAGAACAAACCACAAAGGCAGCAGCTCACCAAGTAAAATCGAATTCAAAGCGTCCACAACCGACCTGGAACAGGGACGACCCATCCGTGGTCTGCAGTACCCTCTGCCCTGAAATGCGCGCTCTGTGTCCTCTGCGGTAGAAGTCTACTTCGGAATCAGCGTAATGACCATCGCGCGGCCTTCGTTCCTTGGCGGCGCTTCGGGCGAGCCGACTTCCTGAAGGTCTACAGCGACTTTGTCGAGCAGATCACGCCCAATCTCGCGATGGGCATTCTCACGTCCGGAAAACATCACGGACATACGAACCTTATGACGTTGCTTGAGGAACGTCTCGGCGTGCTTGACCTTGAAATCGTAGTCGTGAGTACTGATCCTGACCCGCATCCGAATCTCTTTCAACTGAGAGCCGGGTTGCTTCCCCTTCTTCTGCTTCTTGCTCTGCTCATACCGATACTTGCCGTAATCCATGATCCGGCAGACCGGCGGGCGAGCATTGGGGGCAACTTCCACAAGATCCAGACCGGCCTCGTCGGCTTGTGTCTGGGCGACTTTGGTCTCGACCACTCCGACCTGCTCACCTTCGGCGTCGACCAAAAAGATCTGTGGGATACGGATCTGCTCGTTGACTCGAGGGCCTTCCCTTACAGGCGGGCGGCCCCGATCTCCTCTTCCTCTGAAGCCTCTGTTAATGCGAACATCCTCCAGTTTTGGGTGTGTCTGTCTTGGACGTCGTCTCCTTCTGAATCCGGGAAACGAGATCCGTGAAACTCATCTTGCCCAGGTCGCCGTCACCGTGACGACGAACAGACACCTGGCCAGACTCAACCTCCTCTTTACCGACGATCAGCATATACGGGACCTTCTGGGTCTCCGCTTCTCTAATCTTGTAACCCAGCTTGGCGTCCTGATTGTCCACCTCGCATCGGACACCACCCTCTCGCATCTCCTGATCGATCTGCTGGGCGAAATCCATAAACTGATCGGAGATCGGCAACACGACGGCTTGTACGGGTGCGAGCCAGACAGGGAAGTTACCGGCATAGTGCTCGACGAGCGTACCGAAGAACCGCTCCATCGATCCCAGCAAGGCGCGGTGAACCATAAACGGACGATGATACTTGCCGTCCTGACCGACAAAGCTGAGATCAAACCGATCGGGCAGATTGAAGTCGAACTGAATCGTCGTGCACTGCCACTCTCGATTGAGCGAGTCCTTGATCTTCACGTCGATCTTCGGGCCGTAGAACGCGCCCCCGCCCTCGTCAATCAAATACGGGAGCGAATGCTTGTCTACCGCTCGTTTCAGCGCATCCGTAGCCGTGTCCCAATGCTCAGGATCGCCGACAGATTTTTCGGGGCGTGTGCTGATATACATGCTGTAGTCTTCGAACCCGAAGGATCGAAGAACGAACAGCGTAAAATCGATCACGCGCTCGATCTCATCCTCGACCTGATCCGGCCGGCAGAAGATGTGCGCGTCGTCCTGGGTGAAGCCGCGAACCCGCATCAGGCCGTGCAGGGAGCCGGATGCCTCGTAGCGATACACGGTGCCCATCTCCGCCCAACGGAACGGCAGTTCGCGGTAGCTTCGCCGCTTGTTCTTGTAGATCATGCTGTGGAACGGGCAGTTCATCGGTTTGGCATAGTAAGCCTGACCATCCACATCCATCGGCGCGTACATGCTCTCTTTGTAGAACTCGAGATGCCCGCTCGTCTCCCACAATGTCGAGCGTCCGATGTGAGGCGACCCTACCAACTCGTAGCCGCCCTCGAAATGCGCGTTCCGCCAGAAATCCTCAATCTGGTGACGGACACGCATTCCCCTCGGATGCCACAGGACAAGACCGGATCCGACCTGATCGCTGACCGAGTAAAGGTCGAGTTCGGTCCCGATTACACGGTGGTCACGTCGCTTCGCCTCCTCGAGCAGATCCAGATGTGCCTTGAGGTCTTTCTTGCCCGGGAACGAAATCCCGTAGATGCGTTGCAGCATCTTGTTCTGTTCGTCACCACGCCAGTAGGCGCCGGAAGCGCTCAGCAGTTTGATCGCCTTGATCCGGCCCGTGCCCGGCAGGTGGGGTCCCCGGCAAAGGTCCGTGAACTTACCTTCATTCCGGTAGATCGAGATGGTCTCATCGGACTCGATCTCTTCAAGGATCTCGAGCTTGTAGGACTCCCCCATTTCCTCGAACATCGCGTATGCATCGTCACGTGAGATCTCATCGCGTGCGAAAGGCTGATTCTCCTTCGCAATCTCACGCATCCGCTTCTCGATCTTCTCGAGGTCCTCGGGAGTAAACGGCTCCGCCACATCAAAGTCGTAGTAGAAGCCGCCCTCTATCGGTGGGCCGATCGTCACCTTCGCATCGGGGAAGAGATCCTGTACCGCCTGCGCCATAACGTGCGCAGTGCTGTGCCAGTAGATCTCTTTCCCGGCGTCATCACGGAATGTCAGGATCGATAGGTCCGCATCTGCATCGATCGGATGGTTGAGATCGACCGTCTGCCCATCCACCTGGCCGGCCAGGGCAGCACGCGCCAGTCCTGCCCCGATCGACTCGGCGATTTCTAGCACGGTTGTACCGGACGCGTATGGCTTCTGCGTCCCGTCTGGTAGTGTAACTGTGATCTCAGCGGAACTCATAACTTATCGTAAAAAAAAGGACGCTACACCGGCCATTGGTGTGCGTCTTTCAACTCAAAACCAAGTGGTCAGGTGACACGTTCGCGCCCGATAGTCCTCCGGGATATAAAATGAATATAAACACCGGAATAGCGAGACAAATGTATAGGCTGGCCTGTGGAGTGTCAAGCCAAAAGCCTTCATCCGTAAGCCTATGTATATCATCGGCTTAGGATGTCATTTCAGCACATAAAACAGCTCCATGGAGCTATCGTATCGCTCAATTTCGCGCCCGGTCTCTGATGCGATCTGCTCGATCTGTGTCTGATACGTGTGCTCCATACCGACATTTCGCCCTCCCATCGATCGCGTGGGAAAAGAAGCGATCACCGTCTCGGTCTCCACGTCTCGGACCAGTTGCGCCGCGCTCCCACTATCTTGATGCTCCAGAATCGGCAGGAGTTTCAGCATCAACGCCACATCACACTCCGGATAGCTGTCGGACAGGATGTCACTCCACGTGAACGCAGCATCCAGTCCGACCGCTTCAGCGAACTGCGACAGGACGGACATCATCTCCTTGTGCAGATCCAGCCCGATATACTTGAAAGCGTGCGTCTCAGTGATCGCCGGCAGGGCCAGCGCGTTCAGCCCGCACGCGAGATCGAGAACTCTCGCTCCCTCCGGGATAACCCTTGCAAGCAGGTCACCAAACTCCCCGATGATCGGCCGGCGTTCCCGGGTCGACGTGTGCAGATCCATCAGACGGAAGCAGACCTTGCGGACCGTGTCTGAATCTGCACCCTCAATATCCACGATGCCCGCCTTCAACTTCCGCAGCCAGTTCCCCTCGAGATAGGCGCCAAAGGCTTGATGCAGCTTTCGCCGCACGGCCTGCTCGAGCGCCTTGTCGGACGGATACCGGTCTGCGAGCAGAGCGGCCTGCCGATCGATAACGGCCGGATGAATGTCCGAATACTTCCGTGAACCGAGAATGCGTTCAAGCACGCGATTGAGGTCAGGCATCTTGGCGCCGTAATCGCTCGATCAGCCGAGCGTAGTAGCGGAGATTGTGTGTCGTGGCCAGAGTGTGACCGGTCGATTCTCCGATCACGAACAGATGATGGAGGTAGGCGCGGGAATACCGGGTGCACGTCGGACAATCACATCGTTCGTCGATCGGTTTGTCGTCGCGTGCAAAGGATTCGCGCTCGATCCGCACGTAGTCGAAGGAGCCAGGTGCATCGCCTGATTCATCCGTGTAGAGCCGTCCCCGTCGCGCATCCCGCGTCGGAATCGTGCAGTCGAACGTGTCGTAGCCGAGATGGTACGCGGCAACCAGATTATCCGGTCTCCCGATGCCAAGCCCGTGCAGGGGAAATTCTTCCGGGAGCATTTCCACGACTGCCCCGACTTCGTCCACCAATCCGCCCGAATCCGAGATCGGCCATCCGCCAAAACCGAAGCCATCGAAGCCGATCCTCAACAATCCGTCGACGCACCGTCTCCGCGCATCCAGATCGTCGCCTCCCTGGATAACAGCAAACAGCTTGGGTCGCGTCTCCGGATCTTCCGCGTGCCGGTCCAACGCCTCTCGACAGGTCTTCCCCCACGCCAGCGTCCGATCCACGCTGTCGGCTAGCGTCTGGCTGTCGGCACCGTCCGGTGGACAATCATCGAGCGCAAACAGGATGTCCGTTCCCATCTGAACCTGATACTGGATGCACTTCTCTGGTGTCAGAGTTCGCTTCTTCTGGCCCTGCATCTTGAACGTCACGCCACTCTTGGAGAGCGACACACCTTTCGTCCCGCCGGTGGCGAGCGAATAGACCTGGAATCCACCCGAATCCGACACGACCGGACCGTGCCAGCCGGTAAAGGCGTGGATCCCGCCGACCTTCTTGATCACGGTCGACCCAGGTGTCATCGAGAGATGCAACGTGTTCACCATCAGCCCCTCGAGCCCACACGCTGCTACATCCGCCGCCCCGGCCGAACGCACGACTCCCCGGGTCGCATCCGGGAAGAATGCGGGGAGTTTCAGGTCACCGTGTGGTGTGGTGAGGGTGGTGAGGCGATTGTCCCGCATCAGATCAGCACTGTGCGCAAGACACGGCGTTCAGCGGATCCATACCAGCGAGAGCAGATGGGATGTCTTCAGACAAGCCGTGCTCCTTGCGCTAGGCGCTCACCGGGGTTGTGGGATGCGGCCAGTTCTTCCAGAACCGTTCCTTTCCGGCAGCACTGACACAGACACCGACATCATCTCGACTGGCACCTTCACCGAACATCCGCTCGACCTCCTTTGCAGCTTCGATGAAGGCGTGAACCTTCGGAACGGTCTCGGGCGTACACATCGCGTCCGCCACGAAAGTAAAGACTGAACTCGCTCCGTCTGCGGCTGCCTGGAAGACCCAGTCCCGTACCTCATCGGCGGTCAACGTAAGGTAGTGAAAATTACCGAGCCGCCAGCCAAAAGGCACACGGCACAGGTCGCGCAGGTCTGGCGGACTGAGCTTGGCTGAAATCGAGGGGTCGAATCGCGCCAGCTCCAACGCCTCGAGATACTTGAGATGTTCCGGTCGCAGGTCCTCGATGTGCGCCGAGCGGGGACCCGTGGTCGTCCCGCTGAGGTAGGCATTCTGAAACGGCAGGACAAACTCAGGCCACATCGCAGGCGAGAACATGCTGGACACGTCGTCCACCATTCCGCCGCCTTTCGGACTCGGGAAGGTCTGCCCCATCACCGAAGCGCGGAAACCGGCGAATGCGACCGTGCTTGCCACCAGCTTGTCGAGAAAGACCTTGAACCGCTCGGGCTCATCGTAGATGGCGGTGAACACGCCTTCGCCCAGAATGATGTAGGCAGTGGTCAACGGGCCTTCGTGCCCATAGCTGAACCCACACCTCTCCCCGCCGAACGCGGCCTCCAGCTTCGCCTTGTAATCGATGTAGAACGGCGCCATTCCGGCCGTTGCGAAGTCGACATCCTGCTCGACAAAAGCGATCCCCTCTTCAACTAAGGCGCAGGGCGTCACGTAGTTCACCTCTCCGCCCTCTGGGAATATCAGCTCGGCACCCAAAGCGTTCAGATGTCCATAGCTGATCGGCGGAGTAGCCAATGGGCACTTACCGACCTCGGGACCAAACATCTCAGCGAGAAGACCGCGGCCCTTCCGGAACAGCTCGATACCCGCGTCCAGATTCAGCGAAAAATCGCGAAGACTGATACCTGTCAGCCCCGGCAGGGCTGTGTAGGTTGACGAGACCCGCCACGAAAAATCGGTCTCCTCTCTCAAGCTCAAATAGTCTGGTGTATACATATGTAATGTGTCCCAAGGGTGAGGTGTCGAAGAGTGGCAATCACGGATCGGACGACGCGGAGGCGCACGGTATTCGAGCGCCAGACAATACCCTCCCGCGTTCTGTTCAATGGCCTGTTTCAGCTCCACGGGTTCAAAACCCCACGGACCTTTGCTGCCCGCATAGGCGATTTGCCCGTCTTTATCGATCAGGTAGAGCCGTTCGGGCCAGGCAGCGTAGGCCAGCATCACGGCATCATCCATTTCATCCACATAGATTACGATACCATACTGCATCGCGGCCTGGCAGGTTTCGGCTACATCCCGCCGTTCCTCGATCGTTGTGGAATCGGTAACGCCGGTCTCCTTCAGGACCCACCCGTCATCCGGATGGGCTTCTCTGATGTAGATCACCAGGAACTGGACCTGCTCGCTGTATTCAGCGTACAGGTCGCGGAGGCCGACCACCTCCCGTACGAACGGCGGTCACGTAAAGCTCCCGAAGACAAGCGCCACCGGCTTCTGATCTCTGAAGTCCGAAAGCCGCACCGGGTTCTCGCCCTGAATATCGCGCAGCTCGAAATCCGGCGCCATCTCGCCTACCTTCGGTGCGTTCGAATCAATGCGGACCTGGAAGGCAACAGCCTCATCTTTGGTTCGGCTCGTGTTGACCATAAAGGCTCTAGAAGAAGCGCATAGGGCACGGAGCGTGGGACATAGGTACGTCAGCGGGCGATCACTTCAGCACTCTGATACTAACTCTCGCAACCGAAACAGCCGCTCGGTCATCTGCCCACTGCCCTCCGCCTACGGCAAATGCAGCATCTTGTGTATTCGACACGAAAGTCGCCACGTCGGATGTCGCTGCAAGATCTCGAGTGTCTTGATCACATACTCGGGCTGGCTCGATTCGGGCTGCAGGTAAATCAGCTCCGACCGGTCTGTTTTGACGATATCCTCTCGGAATGCCTTCCCAACAACATACTTGAGTTCTGTGATCCGTTCGAATCCGTCGACGATTGACCTACGTTTCGGACTCACCGTCCAGTGTTCGATCAGGTCAAACAGCTCCATCTGCGGGGGCAGCGATCCACTTGTTTCAATGTGCAGCCGGTATCCGTTCCCGCGCAGCGCTTCGCACAACGGCGCAATATTCTGCCCGAGCGGTTCGCCGCCCGTGAGACTAACCCACTCCGCGTTGTGCATCCGGACTTCGTCGACAATCTCTCGGAGACTCATCTCCGAGAACGCATCGAACTCCGTGTCACAGAAAAAGCAGCGCAGGTTACACTTAGCGAGCCTCACGAACGTTGTTGGCTGACCGACCCGCGAGCCTTCTCCCTGGATCGAATAGAAGATCTCGTTGATCTGGAGAGATTGCCCATCCCCCCAGACCGGCTTGTGATCCTCTGCGGCGTCCGGAATGCTTTCAATCGTGCTGGTATTGTTCATTCACGTCCCGACTCTGTACGTTGCCCCAAAGGCGCACGGCGACGGAAAGTCACCGCGCTACCCCCAAACCCGAAACCCGATACCCCACCTCCTACCCCCCTGCCTTCACATATATCTGTTCGTGGTAGATCGGCCGACTCCATCCCTGAAACGCCGTCGCTGCCGTATTCTGCAGCGGTACATTCCCCAACCGGATACCGGCCCCCCACAGATGATACTGCGATCCAATCGTAATCGCTGCAACGTTATCGGTATGGAGATCGCGCGCCCTGACCATATGCTCGCGCAGCCTCTCTGGATCGACCGTTGTGATCGCTTCCTTGATCGCTTGCGTCGCATCGCGCAGCCAGGGCTGGGCGTTCTCCCAAGCGTTCTTGTGCCAGAACGGCACGGTTGAATTCATCACGGCCCAATCGTTCAACCGGGCCAGCGGATCTGCCGGTCCCTCTAGCGACCAGACGTGAACATCGAACTCACCGTTCGTTCGTCGTGGCCACAGGATGTTTCTGAGCACGGCGTTAATGTACACCTTGATCCCAACTGCTGCCCAATGCTCGGCGACCAGCTGCATGATGTCGACGGTCATCGATGGCGTGATCAGACAATCGATGTTCACCGCGAAGGATGAGCCGTCTCTCAAGTTGCGAATCCCGTCTCCATCGCTGTCCACAAACCCGGCCTCGTCCAGAAGACGGTTTGCCAGAGCAGGGCCGTAAGTCGTGTACCTCCTGTAGGAGGCCTCATCGAAATAGGGGCTCTGCGGAGCGAATGAGTAGCCCGAGATTTCGAGCATCCCGTTAAAAACGATCTCGTTGATCTCTTCGCGATTGATTGCGTGAGACAGCGCCTGTCTGACCTTCAGCGTCCGGAACGCTTCCGTCAACGGCTTGTTGGGTCCGTCCCAGTTCAGATAGAGCGTCGTTCCCCGTTCCGGACCCGTGATCCGAATCTTGTATTTTCCGTTTCGCTCTCCCGCCTTGAGGGTCTGGAACATCGCCGCTTGCGAATACCGGCCAAACAGATCGATTTCCGCATTCATAAACTTCAGCAGAATCACCTGTGAATCCTGAATCACGTTGAACTCGATCTGATCGGCGTAGGGCAGCTGGTTACCTGCTGTATCGACCTTCCAGTAGTAAGGGTTCCGGTCATACACGATCCGCTGGCCGCGCTCCCACCTTACGGGTACCCAGGCCGATATCCGGGGAAGTCCCGGGTTCATACAGAGCTGTGCGGCAGTCGTGCTGTCGCGGAACGTCTCGTAGTCCGCATCCTGATTGTAACGTGGGTGGAGATGCTGAAGTCGGTGCTTTGGATACGCGGATACCGTTGCGCAGAATGCCTGGCGAATGCGGCCCAGCGGCTTGGGTGAGATCACCTTCAGCGTAAAATCGTCGACCTTCTCCATCCGAACCGGTCCATTGTCCACGACCCACACGCTCGCCAGGACAGCCGAACTGCGGGCGTTGTCGTCGACGTTCATATCCTGATACCAGAACAGGATGTCGTCGACCGTGAAGGGATGTCCATCCGACCACTTCACACCTTCCCGGATCCTGAAGAACGCGACACGTCCCTCATCCTCGAACCAGTGCTTTTCGGCAAGATTGTGCTCGATGCGATTCGGCAGCGGGCGCTCGTAGCCCATCAGGTTTTCGGCGAGCGTCTTGTTGACACCGGCGGTCTGAGCGATGTCCCCGGTCAGCGCACGCCGGATCGTCCCACCATATTCACCAATCTGCTCGACGGGAACGACAACGAGCGGCTTCTCCGGTAGCCTTTCATGGACAGGGGGGAGGTCCCCTGCCGCAACCCGGTCCGCCAGAAGGGGTGCCTCACTGAAAGCTCGTGAACGCAGAATCTCATCTGGGATCTGGAGTGGGGCCCGCGTTCGAAGCGCACGATCTGTATGTTGGTCGGACGCGGCCACCTGGCTATCGTCGACACCACGATCGGCCGGTAGACAGGCAGACAGAACCAGCATGCAGAAGAGCCATTTTAGGGGATCGTGCATTTCACCTTCCCAACTCTGAGTGGGGGCGGAATATACCGGCAGGCGAACAGACGGGCAATATGCCCCCCTGCCTTGACACACAGGGCGCAAGCGAAGTAATTGGACATCATACATTGACCTCGAGGGAGACATATGTACAACTACGAACGCATAGTGGCCGCCCAGAACGCTCGTATCCTAGAAGCCTATCCCTGGCAGATTCTGGATGAATCGAACCCCGCAGTCGGCTGCTTCCTGACTGCCGAGGACAGCTTCCCGAACCCCGACCACGGTCACAACGCATCGCTGCTGGCGACGGCCTGCTATGCCTTCCTCTGCGACGGCTCGGAGCACGAAGGTGATGACGAACTCTTCAACCGGATTCTGAGATCGATTGCCTTCGAACAGAACTGGCAGCGACCGACCGGTCTGATCGACCTCGTCAGCGTGAACTGGGAATCTCCTCCCGACACGGGCTTCGCCGTCCAGCTGTTCTCCCCCGTGGTGGCCTTCGCACGTCGGCTCTCAGACGGCAACGAACGTGCCGCTGAGATCGCCAAGACGTTAGGTGAGTTCGTTCGGACGGCTGCGACAGGTATGATCGGTCGCGGATTCCACACCCCAAACCATCGCTGGGTCGTCTGTTCCGCGCTGTCACAGGCGATGACGCTATATCCGGAAGTCGACGCACGCACCTACGTCGACAGCATCCTTGCGGAGACGATCGACATCAACGCGGACGGTGAGTTCACCGAGCGCAGCACGGGTATCTACAATGCCGTATGCGATCGTGGGTTGCGATTTATGGCCGACCATCTCGACAGACCCGAGCTCCTCGATGCTGTTCGGAAGAACCTCGAGATTATGACGCATCTCTTCCACGAGGACGGAACCGTCGTCACGAGCATCTCGAACAGACAGGACCGTGGAAATCGTCTGGTGCCTGTGGGGATCGCCGATTCGTTCTTCGATATGGCCAACCGCGACGGCGACGGACGTTGGGCGGCCATCGCGGATCGTCTCGTCGCTCGAGGAGCCGACGCACCACACAGCCCCTGGCTGATCCAGCCCTTCGCCCAGAATCCCGAGTATCGCACCGCCGATCTCGCGCGCGCACCCATCCCCGATGACTATGCGCGACTCTACCCGGTCTCAGGTCTGTGGCGAGTGAAGCGCGGTAAGTTGTCTGCAACAGCTGCCACGGGCAATCGAGCGGCCTTTGCCGTTCGGTATGGCGACGTTAACCTCACGTCGATCAAGTTTTCGGGCACCTACATGAACACGACGAACTTCCAGGCTGACACGGTCGAGGAGATCCTTGGCGGGATCAAAATGACGCAGCACGGCGGCCAGCAACAGGTTCCCCTGCTCTCTCCTGGCGCCAGGAAACCCGGTTACGACCTCCCGCTCAACAGACCAGTAGCCGTCGGTACGTTCGGAGATGTTCGCGGTGAGCGTGAACGCTGGACGCTGCCGACGATCGATTTGATCCTCGAGCTCACGGAAGTCGAGGGAGGCTTCGACCTGCACTACCGAACGAATGGTGGACTGGATCGCGTACCGATCGAGATCGAGATCGCTCTAGAGGCACCGGGTCAGTGGGAAACAGACAACCAGATCATCCCGGTCCAGAACGGACAAAGTTCCATATTGAAGTCAGGAACCGGTATCTTTCACCGCGGCAGCGAGGCCATCTCTATCGGGCCGGGAAGCGGTGTCCATCGCAACTGGGCAATGCGCAACTCGGAACCCGCCGACGGTCAGTTCCGTGTGCTGGTCACACTGCAGACTCCGGTCGATCATACGCTTGAGATTCGCTACGGAACCTGGTCGATCGCGAGCAGTTCACTGATTTAGTGGTAGATCGCCTAGCCCCGTTTCTTCGATACGGTCTGCGCACAGCGCGGACCGTATCGAGAAGCCTGCTATTGGCAGAGCCTTGCCGGACTCTCGTCCGGATCACTCGAGCACACGGTGACCGATCTCGAGTCACATCTTAACCTAACCGCCCTTTTCGTGTCTTTCGTGCTTTTCGTGGTAGTCCTTTCCCAACCAAGTCGAGCAGATATATGCACGCATTCGAAACCCTGAACATCCCCGAACATCACGTCGGCATCCACTGGTTCGGCCAGAGTTCCTTCGCCTTTAAGTCTGCTGCGGGCACGATCATCCATGTCGACCCGTACTTCCCGCACGAGCGCACGCCGGACCGCTTTATCCATCCGAAGCCGCCGATCGTGGAAGCCGAGCTAGAAACGCACTACGTCATCCTAACGCACGATCACGGGGATCACACCTGTATCGAGTCGATCGAGCGAATCCATCGCGCCTTCCCGACCTGCCAGTACATCGGTCCACCAGAGAGTATGGCGAACCTGCGCAAGAACGGGATTCCGGAAGATCTGTTGACGGAGGTCACGGCAGGAGATTCCCAACAGATGGTCGACGTCGGCGCAAAGGTTGTGTGGGCCAAACCGCCTGAGGGAGACGTGGATGCCGGAATCAAAGCACCCGATGTACAGCACCTTGGTTACGTCCTCACATTTGGGAGCGTCATTCTCTGGGTCTCCGGGGACCCGATCAACAACTTCGCCGATCACGATGAGATCCTCACCACCATCTCGATGCACGACCCGGACATCGGAATCGTGACCACGCATCCGTCCGAAGGGGAATTTCCCTTCTTTCCCGGTGCCGTCGAGACAGCCTTCAAGCTGGGACTCCGTGTGGTCATCCCCGCGCATTACCAGTGCTTCACGAACCGGAATTTCGACCCGAGCGAATTC
>CAYYGZ010000030.1:0-27827 GCA_964471275.1 uncultured bacterium
TGCCAGGCTTGGTGCGGACGACGACGGAGACGCCTGATCGCAGGGCCAGGATCACCCGCAAGTTGCTCGAGATCGGGCACACGCTTCTGAAGACGCTCTTCCTGCGCATCGGGCTTACCGGTCGGACGTCCCATTCCCTGACGAAGAAGATCGAGAGCCCGATCCTTCAATTTGTACGCATACGTCGGACTTATGTCCCACTTACGGCATATCTCTGAATGCGACAGCATTCCTGAAACGAACTCTACCGCTATTTCATACTTCTGTTCTTCAGTGAACTTCGGATCTCCTGCCAAGAACACACCCTTATGATTACAACACTATAGGAGGTCTCACCCATTCAGGGGGCCAATATGCCCCCACGCCCTGCCCCTTCACCCCGTCTCCCTCAACGTCTGCGCCACGAGCAGCCCGGCGACCGGAAAGACAGCCAACAGAACGAATGTCTCCTGATAAGCCATCACCTCGCCAAACCCAGCATCCAGATAATGCTGAAGCATCACGCCGCTCAGCGACGTGCCAATCACCGCCCCGACAAACCGCAGCATACTGTACACCCCCGCAGCCGCCCCCCTGTACTCTTCCTCGATCGTCCCCATCACATACCGGTGGAGAGAGGCGAGCATCAGACCCGCACCGATCCCGTGCAGGGCCAGGCTCAGCCCCACAGCGAGAAGCGACGTCTCGTCCGAAAGGGTCCAGAAAATCACCATCACCGAGATCTGGATCAGGAGCCCAGCGGAAGCGGGTGCCCGTGTTCCCCAGCGATCCGCAAGCCCACCCCCAAACCGGGTCACAAGCGCCATCGTCCCGGAGTTCAGGACTAGCATTGCACCCAGCTGCGCAGGTTCCAGATGATGGATATCCACCAGATACAGAGGAATCAAGAACGAAAGCCCGCCCATCGCCATCATCCGAGTCGCCGCACAGAATGACGACAAGACGAACCGCACGTTGGTGATAATGTGAGTGGAGACAAAGGGATTGTCGCGACCACGCTCCCACATGTAGAACGCCACGAGCGAAATCAGTGAAATGACGATTAGCCGCCAGTCCCGCATCGGTTCGGTCCCCGTGATGGCTCGGCTGGACAGGAAGAACACGAATGTCGCCAGACCGCACGACAGCAGGACAAACCCGATCCAATCGAAAGCCTTGATATAGTCACGTGTTGTACCCGGCGTTTGAGCGCGTGAGGGAACGCGTTTCCAGATCACAAGAAACGCAGCGACACTCACCAGCAACGGCGTGCCATAGACCGGGCGCCATCCCCACGCGGCCGCGACAAAACCGGCAATGAACGGCCCGACGAATCCTGTCGAAGGACCGATCGTACTCCAGGTCCCCAGAGCCTTACCGCGCTCTCGCTCGTCAAAGAGCGTTGAGATGAGCGCCATACCCAGCGGCATCATGCCGGCGACACCGAGACCGAGGATCGCATTGCCGAACATCACCGAACCGACGGTCGTCGAGGACATCATCAGTGTCGTGCCCGACGCGAATACCACGATACCCACCAGAATCAGCCGACGCGGATCAACGCCATCGCTCATTCGCCCATACACAGGCATCAGTAGCATAAAGGGGAGAATAAATGCCGCCGATACCCAAGCAGTGACATCTGCCTGAAGCTGGAACTCGTCTCGAATGATCGGAAGGGCAACGCGCGACATCGTCGAGATCATCGGCATCAGCATCGATGGAAACATCAGGCTGAACATGATCCGACGGGCCTCCTGGAGCGGAACACCTGTCGTCTGACTGTCTACCGCGGGGGCTACGTCATCATTACACAAATAGTTTCTCGTTTCTCAATCCTCGATATTGGCCTTTGCCTCTAGATCCTCAATCCCCTACCGCTCCTTCGTGTACACATACGGTCTCTGCCCCCACGGCATCGGGCGCCCGCGCGCAATCACCATCAGCTCATACCAGTCATCACGATCGAGTTCCTTCCCGACAGCGTCGACCGCTTCGGCGATGTGATCCGCATTCGCCGTACCCACCAGCGGAATCACGCCGCCCGGCAGCTGCATCAGCCAGACCATCGCCACCTGGCTCATCGACCATCCGTATTGCTCAGCGAAGGCCTTCACCTGCACTGCCACACCTACTTCACGCTGAGCCTGCCAATCGTCGTGTGCAACGGGTTTGCCGGCGAGCACGCCTCGATGGTTCGGACTCCAGCACAGCACGTTCATCCACTTTTCCAGACAAACCGCCGCCAATCCTGTCTCGATCGGTTCCAGATGCAGCAGGCTGAACTGTGTCTGCAGCGCTTCCAGCCGCACGTATTCCGACAGCATCCGAATCTCGTCTGCCGTGTAGTTGCTCACGCCGACGTGACGCACTTTCCCCTCGGTCTTCAGTTCATTGAACGCTCTGGCCGTCTCCTCCGGATGCGTCAGATAATCGATCCGATGTGGCTGGAACAGATCGATGTAATCGGTATCCAGACGCTTCAGCGACTTCTCGACGCTGGTCTTGATATAAGCTGACGACAGATCGTATGCCTTGTGATCGTAGTCCGGGACCATCCCCGGGAACACGATCCCACACTTCGACGCAATCACCACATCCTCACGCGCAATTCCTGCCGCCTTGAGCGCCGCCCCAAGCACCTCCTCCGATTCACCACTCGTATACACGTCGGCCGTGTCGTAGAACGTAATCCCCAGCTCATACGCCCGCTTCACCGTCTCCACACTCTCCGCCTCATTCCCGTGTGTCAGGCTCATACACCCCAGCGCAATCGCCGACACCTGCTGCCCTGTCGTACCCAGCTCTCGCGTCTTCATATCACTCCCATCTCCGTACGAACACTCGGTTTACTCCTCTCCCGTTGCAAGGGAGAGGACGAGTCGCTGTGCGACTCCGGTGAGGGCCCACAGGCACGGCACTCCGCCCGTGCCCTTCCACCCCGTCAGCATCATTCTCTGGCTACTGGGCACCTGTCATCTATCAATGTCTACCCCCCTAAGCTACCTAACAATCGCACTTCGGAACTCGTAGCGCCACCGCTTCACGCCCTCAAACACAAGTAGCCTGCATACGAGAGCGCCCTCAGCCATTCCTGACCGAGGGCGCTCCTTTCCCGACTTGTCCATTTGCCAACCTGCCAAAGGGCCTGTTCCTTCACCCTAACCCTTTGGCCCCGCTCCCCTCACCGCCTCATCCGCCTCGTCCTCAAACTGTTTGAAATTATCGATGAACAGATCTGCCAGGCCTTTTGCCGCCTTGTCGAACTCACCCCGATCGGGCCAGGTCGACCACGGGATCAGAACCGAATCCGGGACGTCAGCGCATTCGGTGACGATCTCGATCCCAAAAACCGGGTCCGTCTCCGTCCTCGCGTCGATCAGACTGCCGTTGTGGATCGCATCGATGATCGCTCGAGTATAGGCCAGCTTGATCCGCGCACCGACCCCTTCGGGGCCGCCATTCCAGCCGGTGTTCACAAGCCAGACGTTCGAGCCTTGCGCTTCGATACGCTCAGCAAGCAGCTTTGCATACTTGTGCGGATGCCAGACCAGGAACGGACCGCCGAAGCAGGGCGAGAAGGTTGCCTCTGGTTCGGTCACACCCACCTCGGTCCCAGCCACCTTGGCCGTGTAACCACTGATGAAATGATACATCGCCTGCTCGGGTGTCAGTTTCGACACGGAAGGAAGGACACCAAAAGCGTCACAGGTCAGGAAGATGACATCGGAAGGCTGACCGGCGATGGCCGGAATTTTGGCGTTTGTCACATACTCCAGCGGGTAGGCACCCCGTGTATTCTCGGTAATCGAATCATCGGTGAAGTCGACGTGCCGTTCGTCGTCTGCAACGACGTTTTCGAGGATCGATCCGTAGCGCAATGCCTGGCAGATCTCCGGTTCCATCTCCGGACCCAGGTTGATCGCTTTGGCGTAGCACCCTCCCTCGATGTTGAAAATCCCGCTATCGGTCCAGACGTGCTCATCATCACCGATCAGGCGTCGCTTTGGATCGGCAGACAGGGTCGTCTTGCCCGTTCCTGAGAGCCCGAAGAGCAGAGAACTCCGATCACTGCCCATCTCAGCCGTCGCCGAGCAGTGCATTGACAGCATATTGTTCTTGGGCATCAGGTAATTCACGAGCGTGAAGACGCCCTTCTTCATCTCACCGGCGTATTCCGTTCCCAGGATCACCATCTCGCGATCCTCGATATCCAGATTGACGCTGGTCTTCGACGTCATTCCCTCCGTCAGCCGGTTCGCCGGGAACTGACCGGCGTTATAGATCACGTAGTCAGGTTCGCCAAAATTCTCCAGATCCTCCGGAGACGGATTGATCAGCATCGTCGAGATGAACATCGCGTGATAGGGACGGGCGCAGATTATCCGGATCTTGATCCGGTTCGCCGGGTCCCAACCCGCAAAAGCGTCCACGCAATACACGCGATCTCGCGTATTCAGATAATCTCGGGCGCGTTCACGATTGATCTGAAAGCTGTGTTCATCCAGAGGAAGGTTGATGGAACCCCACCAGATGTCCGCCTCGGATTCGGGGTTCTTGACGATCCGCTTGTCCATCGGAGACCGTCCGGTCTTTTCGCCGGACAAAGCGATCAATGCTCCGGACTCGGCGATCGAGCAGCGAGAATCAAAGCGGACTGCCTCCTCATATAGAACCGCGGTAGGCAGATTCCGGGAAACATTCTGAACAAAAATGCCGTGCGATTCGAGGTTGAATTCACTCACGAGTGTGGCTCCTGCTGTATGTGTCTGTATGGCTATGATTGGGTAATCTATAGCAGAAAAAGGGTCCGGTCATTTGTTCGCAACCCCTAAATACTAGGCCGGTGGCCAAACATCGACAAGTCCAGGCTGTGGTTGTTTACCGAGACGTTGCGGGCGCATCGTTCAGCCAAGCCGCGGGGGCCCAAACAGGAGCCGTACAGAGATCGAACGCGCGCTTGACATACGATGCTTCCGGTGAAATGATTGAGGGATCGCGGATGCAGACTCGACACCTTCCGCCGACTGAAAGAAGGCTCTTGGCGCGATCGCGTTCTCACGATAATCGAATCCTGGAAGACCGTGCCCAATCGACTATCACTCACAGACGCGGTAGCGAGAATCCAGCAGGGAACCCTTGATCCTGCCGATCTCGCAGATGCCTGTCTGACCCGGATCAAAACGGTCGATGACAGGCTTCTGGCCTGGGCTGCCCTCGAACCGGAACGAACGCGCGAAGAAGCAGACGTCCTGTCTCGAGAGGCAAGGTCGGGATCCTTTCGCGGGCCGCTTCACGGGATTCCCGTCGGCGTCAAGGATATCATCTTCACGAGTAATTTCCCGACACGCGGCGGGTCGGCCTTCCTCGAGAACCACATTCCCGAGTACGACGCAACCGTAGTCCAGCGTCTGAAGGAGGCCGGAGCGATCGTCCTTGGGAAGACTGTCACAACCGAATTCGCCGGGTTCGATCCCGCCGAAACACGGAACCCCTGGAACACGGAACACACACCGGGGGGGTCGAGCAGTGGGTCAGCCGCATCCGTGGCAGCCTGTATGGTTCCGGCAGCGCTCGGATCGCAAACAGGAGGATCGATCAGTCGGCCTGCAGCCTACTGCGGCGTTGTCGGCTTTAAACCGACGCACGGCCGGATCAGCCTCAGGGGTGTGCTTGAACTCGCTTACAGCCTCGATCATATCGGTCCGCTGACAAGAACCGTGGCAGATGCCGCCCTGGTCTCTCGGATCATCGCGGGCCACGATCCGAGAGACCCTTACAGTTCTGACACCCCGGTCGATCTCACGCTGACGACACGCACATCCCCGCCGACAATCGGTCGGGTTCACGCCCTGTTTGCCGAAGGCACAGAGGAAGGAACACGAGATATTACGCTTGAAGCGGTCTCCAGGCTCGAACAGGCTGGAGCGCGGACGCCCGCCGTACGGCTCCCCAAGAGCTTCAAAGAGGTGCAAGCCATGCACCGGATCATTATGCACGCTGAGGGATCCGCATACCACGAGGACAGATTCAGCCGGAAACCCAAGCAATTCAGACCCAAGATCCGAAGGATGATCGAGGAAGGACTTTTGCTGCCTGCTGCTGCCTATGTCAAAGCCAAGAAGCATCAGAACATTTTCAGACGTGATATCCAATGTGCGTTCAGGGATGTCGACGTCATCGTAACCCCCGCCACGCCTGCGCCTGCGCCCCGTGGCCTGGAGTCGACGGGTGATCCCCTCTTCAACTCCCCCTGGAGTTACGCCGGTCTGCCCACCGTCATCATTCCCGTCGGCTTGTCTGCCGACGGCCTGCCGGTTGCGATCCAGCTGATCGGCAGGGCTTGGGATGAATCGACTCTCCTGGGCGCCGCCGCGTGGTGCGAGTCCGTGATCGGCTTCTCTGCCGTACCCGATCTGTAGATGCGACCTGCTTCACCCCATCGCACGTCCCGCCCCCGCGCGTGTCCTCACATTCCCGGTCGGACGATCCCTGGACACTCCCCTCTGCATTCGACATTCGATGTTCGTTATTCGACATTGCCCTTCAGATTTCCACGCTTCCGGTTCATCATCCTGATCCTCCTTCTGCTTCCTCAGAACGTCACCGCTCAGCCCAGCTGGGAACCTGCCATCCATCGCATCATCCACCTCAGCCTCGACGAGAACTTCGCCACCGCTCACATTCTCGCCGACTCACTCCTGGACGCTCACCCCGACCGTCCGGAACCCTTGTTCTACAAAGCGACTGTCCTCTGGAGACAGGGGATGAACGTGCGCGACGGTGGCAAATATGACCCGGAGATCCTCTCCTACCTGGGCCGCACGATCGAGACTACGGAGCGACGGATCAAACACGACGGCGAATCAGCGGAGATGTTCCTCTGGCTGGGAAACGCCTATGGTCTGCGGACCGGGCTTCGCATGCTGAGAAAGGAAGTGTTCAAAGGCGTCAGCGACGGTGTAGAAGGCCGCCAGTTTCTGGATGAAGCGATCGCTATGGATCCGGACCTTGTCGATGCAAACTTCGGCATCGGGCTCTCAGACTACATTCTTTCCCGAAATCCCAGCATCCTGCGCGCCGTTCAGCGTCTGTTCAATCTTCCGTCAGGCGATCGGCGAGGCGGCCTCCGAAGACTCGATGAGGCCATCGTCAACGGTCGCTACAACCGCACGGACGCACTTTCGGCTCGCGCATATCTCGACCTGTACTACGAGATGGATGCGCACGGTGCTGAAGCCAGGCTGCGCGAACTGCTGAAGCGGTACCCGAACAGTCTGGATTACCGAATCCGGTATGTGGACGCGATGCTGCGTCTGCAGATGGAACACGGCGACAACCTCGCTCAAGCCATGCTGGATTCGACGGCATCCATCCATCGCATTGCATTCAATCGGAAATGGCAGCTATTCCGGTGGCGGATCTCGAAACTGAACTTCATCCAGGGCATGGCACACTTCCTCCTGAGCGACACGACACACGCTAGGCCACTCCTGCAGGCCACCGCCAACCGGACGCGTGACAAGAAGAACTGGCTCGTCGGTCCCGCGGAGCTAGCCCTCGGCAAGATCGCGGATCTCAGCGGAGATCGCGATGCTGCAAGGAACCACTACCACCGGGTTGAGCGACGTGATAACGTCTGGGGGTCTCACGACGAAGCCCGCCGCTACCAGATCAGACCGTATGACGGCACAGAGCCGGAACGCCGTCCCATCGACGACGATATCCGTTATCCCGGCCGCCCCTAACCAGGACAGTCCACTGAACCGACCCTCGTCATTCCGCCAAAGCGGTCTGTACGCACAGACCTTTCGGCCGAAAGCCACATCCATCGTCGGTAACAGGACCGACGTCTCGACTCGCGTAGCTTCAGCGTAGCGTGGAATGTCCTTCGCTGCATTTGGCCCGAGTGGAAGGTTGCCTAGTGAACGTCCCGAGACAACCTGCAGAGACGCCAGGCTGCTAATGCCCACCGACCCCATACCGGCCCTTGTCACCACCGGGTTGACGAAGCGTTACGTCAGCGATGATCAAATCGTTGTCGCCAACGACAGAATAGACCTCACCGTCGCCCCCGGTTCGCTTCATGCGATTGTTGGCGAGAACGGCGCCGGTAAATCAACATTCGCACACATCGTTTCAGGCCGGGTCGCACCGGACAGCGGCCAGGTCGACGTCTTCGGCTCCCTGCTGCCGCTCGCAAACCCGGGCGCGTCGAGATCCGCCGGGATCGGTCTTGTGGCCCAATATTTCACGCTTGTAGACACACTCACGGTCTGGGAGAACGTCGTCCTCGGCGAGGAGCCAGGATCTGCCGGATGGATCGATAGAGATCTCGCCAGAGAGACCGTGAACACGCTGTCGGCCGCACTGGACCTGCGGGTATCACCTGACGCGCTGGTCGGGACACTCCCGCTTCCGACACGCCGGGGCGTGGAGATCATCAAGGCCCTCCGTGAGAATGCCCGTATCCTGATCCTGGACGAACCCACATCGGTGCTTGGCCCTAAAGAATCCATCGGACTGTTCGATCGGATCGCTGCCCTAAGGGAAACCGGGACCACGGTGATTCTGGTAACACACCGGATCGCGGAGGTGATCGATCACGCCACAGATGTCACCGTCCTGCGTGATGGTTCGGTTATCTCGACCTCCGCCCGAAGGGATTTCGATCAGACGCGTATCATCGAAGACATTATCGGACGGTCCGCTCCCGTGCACGCAGAGCGTCTTGAGCAGATGACATCGGAGGACAGCGCACTCTCACTCCGGAATGTGCGTGAGGCAGAAGGAGGGCGGGTTCTGCTCAATGACGCGAGTCTGACGGTCAAGAGGGGAGAGATCGTCGGGCTGGCGGGCGTTGCCGGGAATGGGCAGACAGAACTCGCCAGAGCGATCGCCGCACCTCGGGACCTGCAGGGCGGCCGAATCCGCTTCGGCGATGAAGACGTTACGGTGTGGGATGCCCGAAGGCGGCGCAATGCCGGTCTGGCCTACATACCGGAGGATCGATCCAGAAACGGACTCGTCGGAACATTCACCGTGCGTGACAACCTGTTCCTGGGGGGCCACAACAGATTCGGGAACACCTGGAACTGGGACCGCCAAGCCACGGAGTCGGCCGCAAATGAGTTGATGACCACCTTCGACATACGGGCACCCTCCTGCCTGACGCGGGTTGACAGCCTGTCCGGCGGGAACCAGCAGAAAGTCGTGCTGGCGCGCGAACTGTCTCGAGATCCCTCGGTGATCGTTGCCGTCTATCCGACACAGGGCCTGGATCTGGGCGCTGCAGATTTTGTGCATCGACAGCTTCGGGAAGCCCGCGCCAGAGGTTGCGGCATCCTCTACATATCGAACGACCTTGACGAATTACGCGAACTGAGCGATCGAATCGCGGTGATCTACGAGGGAAGCATTGTCGGCGTATGCGACATGGATGACTATGACGAACAGACAATCGGCTCGTGGATGACCTCGGGAGACGCAGAGTGAACTGGCGGCGTCTCCTAAAGGGCAGCACGGCAAGGGGTTCGGGTCACGAGATCGCCGAATCGGTCGGCATTCTTGTCGCCGCGTTGGGAATCGGTCTTTTCATCGTCAGTATCAGCGGAGGAAATCCGATCGAAACCATTCGGGCGCTTGCCTACGGCTCGCTCGGGACGCCGGTCAACATCGCGAGCACCTGCATCAAATCTGTTCCCCTCCTGCTCACTGGACTGTCGGTCGCCCTCGCCTTTCGCGCAGGACTCTTCAACATCGGCGGTGAGGGGCAACTCTATGCGGGAGCTGTCGGTGCAGCCTGGATCGGTTCAGCGGATCTCGGTCTACCGGCCGCCATCCATCTGACTCTGACCGTCAGCACGGCGTGTATGATGGGCGGCATATGGGGAGGCATCGCGGGTTGGTTGAAGGCGAGACGGGGTGTCCACGAAGTCATCAACACCATCATGCTCAACTACATCGCCATCTACTCGGTCGACTTCCTCGTCCGCGGCCCACTCAGTGCAGGTAGACACACAACGCGAACACGTGACATCACGGCCGCTTCACAGCTTCCCATCCTCTGGGAAGCACCTCCCGTCCAGGTCAGCCTTGGAATAATCCTCGCACTTCTGCTCTGTATCGTCGTCTATTGGCTGATGTTCCGAACGCCCTTCGGGTTCGACTTCCGTGCTGTGGGGCAGAACCCGGACGCCGCCGATTCTGTTGGCATTTCCAGTCGACGCATAACAATTGCCGCCTTGATCCTTGCCGGCGCCATCGCCGGATTCGCCGGCTGTCTCGAAATCATCGGGGTACACCACACGCTGTATGCCCAGTTCTCCCCGGGCTACGGCTTTGATGGCATCGCTGTTGCCCTCCTAGGCCGCAGCCACCCTCTCGCCATCCTGCCTGCCGCACTCCTGTTCGGCGCACTGAGAACGGCGGATCGATGGTTACAGTTG
Organism: uncultured bacterium; assembly: GCA_964471275.1. Taxonomy (GTDB): domain Bacteria; phylum Latescibacterota; class UBA2968; order UBA2968; family UBA2968; genus UBA2968. The sequence goes on from CAYYGZ010000030.1 coordinate 10,428, forward strand.
TCAGCCGGTGTCCCAAAGGATATCGTCATCATCATCCAAGCCATAGCGATCCTCGCCGTCGGTCTGAAAACCGCTAGAAACAAAAGGCAGGCCGCATAGCCCCGAAGGGGCGCCCGTCGCTAGTTTGGGGCGGGAGCCTCAGGGCAAACACGGTCGCGAACATTGCGCCGTAATAACGAACGGACATCCATGGGCGCCCAAACACGAATGACCGATCCCGCATCTCCTTCGACATCGAGAACCGGCGTCGTGTTTGGTTTACCTACACACTGTATCAGGAGAACAGATAGATGCTTCTGAAATCCATCGTCGTCGGCCCGCTCGAAGTAAACTGCTTCGTTCTGGCCTGCGAGAAAACGAAGGAGGGTATCGTCATCGACCCGGGTGACAACGTCCTGGGTATCCTCGACCTGATTGAGGAAGATGGCATCCGGATCAAGGAAATCGTCGCCACACACGGCCACTTCGACCACATCAGCCGTGTCAAGACGCTGAAGGAGAAGCTGAACGTTCCCTTCGCCATACACGAGGATGACATGTTCATGGTCGAAGGTCTTGTCGAAATCGCCTCCTTCCTCGACATCGACACCGACGAGTCTCCCGAGGTTGACCGCCACCTCCAGATCGGTGAGCCCTTGACTTTCGGGAACGAGTCACTCGACGTCATTCACACCCCGGGTCACGCACCCGGAAATGTATCGCTGCTCTGGCCCGGCCACGCACTCGTCGGTGACGTTCTATTCGCTGGATCCGTCGGACGGACCGATCTCGAGGGCTCCGACCCCGCAGTGCTTATCCAGTCCATCCGCGAAAAGCTGATGACGCTCCCGGATGAGACGCACGTCTACCCAGGTCACGGTCCGTTCACGACCATCGGCAGGGAGCGAGTGACGAATCCGTTCTTGCAGTAGGAAGATCAGTGCTTGGCGAGTAGTGCTTGGCCGCTGCCAGACAGACACAAACGGAACGGCAAGGTTAGTCAGATGCAGAGAAACGAGGCCTGCGTTTCTCCCTGCCCCAAGCCTGTCCTGAGCGGAGTCGAAGGGCCCCGTGCGCCGTGCCCTCTACTCATTCGCCTCTCGGGTCGCTTCTATCGCATTGGCCAATATCAAAAAATCAGTAAACCCGATGCTCCCGTCACCATCCAGGTCGAACCGGATATCGAAATCCGGGGAGCTGGTCGTTTCGCCAAAGCGAGCGGCGAAGAGGAGAAAATCCCGGAAGTTGGGGATGTTGTTACCATCGAAGTCAACCACGCCATTGAGCGTTACGGATCGCGGAACCGCGGTCACAAACTCGCTCGAACGAAGCATCTCTGCGGTATTCAGTCGGATTGTGGTCGATGATGTAAAACTGTCGAGGGTCGTGAAGTAGAGCCGCCCGAGGAGGCCGTCGGAAATGTTGAGGGCCCCACCAAAGGTTGCGGCGGTCACGTCGACGGATCGGTTGGTGATATCGGGTGTGACGGTTTGCGCGGACGAAAAGACGTTCCCGGGCAGGAAACTCTCGAACGCCACCATCGTCGAATCAAAATCGAAGCGAAGGATGTAGCCGACCATCAGTTCCAGGGACGTGCCGTGTACCTGCACTTCAACCGTCTCACCGATCCCAACGCCGTTCCGAACAGTTCGGCTCTGATTCCCTGGTGAATTGTCCAGATCCAGCGACACCTCGAAGGCCTGACCGGTCACGAAACGCATCGATGCATCCGTCACATCCAGAGGGTCGATCGCCCCGGTCTCGCTGTCGAAGATAGTCGTGCCCTCCCCATTCAGCCGGATCGTCGTGTTTGCAGGCACTTTCTGACGCGCCCTCAAAGTCAGGATTCCCAGGAATCCCGGGGCTCGCACGCTGGCCGGATTGCCGCCAACAGAGATGGATGCGCCTCGCCCCCCATTCTCGTTCTTCAGCACCCCCTCGAAGCTCTCGATCTCGAACATCGATGAAAATCCAAGATTGTCGTCATTAAAAGCGAGCGTGAAACCCGAGGTCAACCCTCTTGCCAGATCTCCGATATACACCTCGATCAGGATTTGGTCGTCCTTGCTCAGGATCGGAAAGGTCCTGCGCTCGTCGTTGATCGGGGGTTGCCCGGAAATCTGCGCATCCAGGTATATTTGCTTATTCTCGAAGGCACCCGCAATCACGTCCCCGGTGGATACGATCCAGAGAGCCGCTATTCCGACGATGACAGCACAGATTCGGAGCATGTAGCACCACTGTGAGGAGGCGCCTACAGGACACTAGGAGCCAAGATCAGTTCGGACCATCCACGATGCGTCGAAGGGCAGCGGTTTCACCCTCCCAAGACGACATGACCTGCTTCCCATGTATCGGCGGAATCCCAGATTTCTACAGTACATGCATGAAGGCCCCGAGCATATCGCCCGAGGCCCCCAGCGTGACTCTCAGCTCCCAATTTCCTGCTTATTCTCTACCCAGCGGGAAATGAAGACCGAATTGGAGTCCGTATTCGTTGACCGACCCGCTCGCAAATGCCTTGAACCAGCGAAACTGGCTGAACAATCCGATCCCTTCCGTCAGGGGAAACACCGTACCGCCGGCAACGGTGATCATCCCGTTCGTCACCGACTGCCCGAGCCCGCTGACCCTCAGGATGCCCCCACCGCCCGTGAAGTAGATCGTACCCCCGTGACGCGAGAGCGGAGCCTTGTAGTGGACACTCAGTCCCGCGGGCACCTGAGTAACGCCGCTCTTTCGATACATCTCGAAAAAGGCCGAGAGCGAAGTCGGGTAATCTTCGGTTAGTGGGATCTCGATCGATCCGTGTCCACCCCATCGGGCCGGGCTGGGCTTGAAATTCACCCCGCCACCGGCCTTGATACCCCACTGCAATGCATCTGCTGAGCCTGCCAGAACAAGACCCAACGCCACCAAACAGACAAAACGCTTCATACATCCTCCTCCTGTTTTTCACTCGGCCCGGTCCACTGACTGACCGACAAAACGAAACCGGCGCTCATCGCGTCGGTCGCTGGCCGCCATTGCATTCCTGTATCGATTCGGAAAAAGATAGGAAGGTTGATCCACAGAGGGAAGCACCCACGCTACCTGAGACATCGCCCGACTGCTCTACTGTTCTTCGGGATCGGTTCGCCGATCTCCGGCCCTTTGGCGAAATCTTCCGTCGCCGGATCTGAATCAGGTCCGCGCACCTTGAAGCTCCCAGGCACCGCTGTCCGCCAGCAAAACAGCAGGCCGAAAATCCGGTGTCCGTACAACGACGGGGCAGAATTTCGGCGACCTGCCCGTACTCCCAAGTGGTCAACGACACATTGAGGCCGGATTACGCCTCGTACTGGGGCAGCCGGTCTGTGCTTTCAGGCACGGGCAGGGCATAGAGTCCGACCCACTCCTCCTTGGGGGTTTCAAGCGGAATCGGCCAGCGTGCACGCTGTGCCGGCAGCGTCAGCCCTTTGGATACACCGTCGATCTCGAAGTAGATCTCGAACAACTGCCCAAAGGCTTCCTTGCCTACGACATTCGGGTCGCCCTCAGCCCTTACCACGACCATCTTCTGGGCGTCCATTCTCCAGATCCGCGACGCCCAGAGGTGTTCAAACTCGGCGATATCCGGGCCCCACATCAGATAGGTCATCAGACCTGCCACAACGGTGATGGCCAAGACGACGATCGAGAGTAGCTTCTTCATGTTCACGCTCCGATGTTGGTTGACTCAGGTCTCCGGTCTACCGCATCGGGAGTCGTGCCTACAAACTACTCAACCCCGAGCGAAGATGGCACGCCAAAAGATCTTGCATATTTACAGAACGATTTCACCGAAAGCCGACAGCGTTGTCCTGTCGCGCTACCGGTCCTCGGTAGCACGCTGCTGCGATGGGTGGACGCCCGATCCTGCATCCTTACGCCGGCCAGATTCCATTCCTGGTCAGGTGAAAACGCGGTCTATTCTTCCTATCCGCTTGATCTGAGATCGGTATAGGTACAGCACTTAATCCGAGAATCCGCGAAGTGCCCTACTTGATCGGGATATGCCTATATTTCACAGCTATGCAGACCGAAATATTCCTCATATGCAATGCTCAGACGCTCTCCGACCCGAATGACCGCACCGTCGGTTGGTGGTCGGATCTTTCACTGTCACCCGGTGGCCGACGGCAGGCCATCTTGCTCAGTGAAAGGCTCAAGCGTGCCTATGAAGACATCGAATTCCTTTACGCAAGCCCCCTGAAGCGCTCGGCCGAGACGGCCGCGATTCTGGCGAACACCTTGAAGGTTGTCGTCCGCAAGGATGCCGGACTTCGAGAACTGGATCCCGGCAATGTGGGCCCTTCGATAATTGAAGGCCAGGCCCGGACAGCCCCTGACTTTGCTGCCGAGACCCCGGGGAATGGCGAGTCCTACGCGAGCCTGCATCTGCGCGCGACCCGGTCGATCGATGCAATCGTGACCCGTTGTCTGGGAAAACGCGTAATCATCGTCTCACACGGCGGCCCGATAGTCGCCTACCTGCGATCCTTCCTCGGATTCGGCCCGGAGGACGCGGAGAGAGCTCCCTTCTTCGGCTGCACCCCATCTTCACTCCACGAACTGGTAATCGACGACACAGAGAAGACGATCGTTCGCCTGAACGACGCCGCACACCTGGCCGATGCCCCTCACTAATCAGCCCAACCCGGACTACCCCGCCCGAACCGTCCGTACCTGTCGGATCGCGAATCTGTGCCCGGACAGGGAGTGCACGCTTGCCGGGAGACTGACGCGGAAAGACGATGAGGCCTTCCTCTCGGATGAAACGGGAACCATACGCGTCGAGGTTTCGGATTCTATCGTAACCGGCTCGATTATCGAAGCGGCAGGCCGTTGGCGGATCCATACGTTCGCCGCAACGACATCTAAGGTCCTGGTTCCGGCAGTTGCTAACGGTGACAGACAAAATCGCAAGCGGATCCACCAGCTCCGTGCAGACGTTCTTCGCGAGATCCGCACTTTCTTCAATGCACGAGACTTCACCGAGGTCGAGACGCCTCTCCTGATCCGGTCGCCCGGGATGGAACCCCATCTTCGCGCCTTCGAAACTGACACGGAATCAGGCCGACACCTGTATCTTCCCACATCGCCCGAGTATGCGATGAAGCGACTCCTGTCCGAGGGACTCGAACGCATATACCAGATCTGCAAGTCTTTCCGCGACGAAGCGCCTGCAGGCTTTCACAACCCCGAATTCACGATGCTCGAGTGGTATCGAGCCTTCGCCGATTACCGGGACATCGCCGTCGATACCGAATCGCTCATCGCGCACGTCGCCAGCCGAGTAACCGGCTCAACCCGTCTGCAGTTCGGAGCCATCGACGTCGACCTCGCCACTCCGTGGGAACGCATCACCGTTCGCGAGGCCTTCCGCCGATACAGCGACATCGATGGCGATCCGTGCGGCGACCCTCTGGATTTTCTGTCCACCGCCCGGAAGAGCGTCACCACTTCGATCGCTCGTGACGACGATTTCAGTTCCGCATTCTTCAGGATCTTTCTGGACCAGATCGAGCCGAACCTCGGCTCGCCACGTCCCACAATCCTGACGGACTACCCGGAAAGCATGGCCGCCCTCGCCAAACGCTCTCCCGATTTTCCAGGAATCGCGGAGCGCTTCGAGGTCTACATCACCGGGATCGAGCTCGCCAACGCCTTCACCGAACTCAACGACCCCACCGAGCAGCGCGATCGCCTCGAACGGGAAGCCGCGGAACGTGCCTCGCTGGACGTCCCCCGCTATCCGATCGACGAATCGTTCCTCGGCGCCCTCCAAACCGGCATGCCCCCCTCAGGCGGTATTGCGCTCGGCGTAGACCGGCTTATCATGCTCCTTGCGGGTGCGTCGCATATCGAGAACGTACTGGCCTTCCCTTTTCCTGACATGTAGGGCGGCAGAGGCGCAAGGGCGCGTTCGACCACCCGATCTGACAGGCGGTCATCCTGAGGGAACCGAAGGATCCCGCCCAGATCTAGACACCCTCTCTACCCACCCCCAACTCTGATTCCCCTGAGCTCTGATCCCTGACACACACAACAGCTGACGCTGTATCGGTTTCCCAGAAAGGACCCACATGTCAAGTCTCTCCAACAAAGTCGCTCTCATCACGGGAGGCGGTACCGGCATCGGCCGCGCCACTGCCCTCCTCCTAGCGGGTGAGGATGCCGACATCGCCGTCAACTACAGTCGCTCAAAGGAAGATGCCGAAAAGACGGTCGCTGACATCGAAGCATTGGGCCGCAAAGCGATCGCCATTCAGGCCAACGTGTCAGAAGACGCTTCCTGCCGTGCGATGGTCGACACGGTTGTCGGCGAGCTCGGCCGACTCGACATCCTCGTTAACAACGCGGGAACAACGCGTATGGTACCTCTCGACGATCTGGAAGGCCTGAGCGAGGAAGACTGGGACTCGATCATTGACGTCAACGTCAAGGGCACGTTCTTCTGCTGCCGTGCGGCAATCCCCAGGATGAAGGAAAATGGCGGAGGCCAGATCGTCAGCACAGCCTCCATCGCCGGTACCACCGGTCAGGGCAGTTCGATCGCCTACTCCGCATCAAAAGCAGCCATCATCTGCATGACCCAATCCCTCGCCGTCAGCCAGGCCCCGGAAATCCAGGTCAATGCCGTATCTCCCGGGCTGGTCGAAACACGATGGGTCGAGGGCTGGGAAGAGAACAACGCGGGTCATGCCCGGGGAACCCCGATGCGCCGGAACGCGATGGCAGAAGACGTCGCGGACGCGATCCTAGCCCTGATCATCAGCCCTTTCGTAACCGGTCAGAACCTTGTCGTCGATGGAGGTCGGAGTCTCTGGTTGTCGGCCGTGAAAGAATAGCTTCATAGGCTCATCACGACGCACCACACGGAGGCAGAATGCAGACACTGTAGAAGGGACGTTCAAGTGTCGTCGTCATCACCGCATTCGCCGCATCGACAGACGGCCAGGATGAGGCGCCAGGGACTGAGTTGATGGTCGAAACGAAGCACAAACCGTTATCCATCCAGTGACCGGGTCGATCGATACAAGCACCAGCAGGGCTCTCCAGATTGCGGAGAGCCCTGTTTCTTTGTATCAACGAGTATCTGAACGGACACGGGTCTTCCCTCACGGAAGCCTGCGTCCGTTGGTTGGAGTGCCCTGAGCGACGGATCTGAAACGGGAGCAAAGACGATGAGCGGGACCTATCGGCCACTTTCTGAAGTTCGCAAGACGCTTCGGGTCGAGTGGTATCGATGTCCGATCGAGCACGCAAAGCTTCGCGAGCTGTCGAAACGAAGCGACCTTCAGGGATGGTTTCAGGCAGGTGGGCACTTCGCCCTCTTCCTTTGCACGGGTGCGGCCGTATATCACTTCTGGATACAGCAGCTCTGGCTCGGATTCGGGGTCGCGCTCTTCGCCCACGGCACGGTCGGCAGCTTCCTCTTTGGCGTCGCCCCGCACGAGCTCGGTCACGGCACCGTGTTCCGCACCCGGTGGCTGAACAAGCTGTTTATGTATCTGTTCAGCCTGTTGAGCTGGTGGGATCCGTTCGACTACGCAAGCAGCCATACATACCACCACCGCTACACGCAGTACCTCGAAGGTGACCGGGAAAACGTGATGCCGCTCGAGCCGTCCCTCGCTCCGACGCTTCTTCTGCAACTCTTTACGATCAACCTCTTCTCGAAACCCGGTCGCAACTTCGGGAAAGGCGGAGCGATCTCTGCGATCTACATCACCACTAAATCGGCCCTCGGTATCATCGGCTCTACCGAGATCCCAAGCCGTGAATGGATACAGGCCCTGCATGAAGACCAACCGCTTCAGAGTCGCAAGTCGATGTGGTTTGCACGTCTCCAGTTGCTCTTCCACGGGAGTGTAATCGCCGTTTCCGTGGTCACGGATCTCTGGGTTCTGCCTTTGATCCTTACCCTCTTCCCCTTCATCGCGAATGCGTGGGTCTACGCAGTCGGATTAACGCAGCATTGCGGCTTGCAGGATGGCGTGCCGGATTTCCGGAAATGCGTCCGGTCCATCAGGATCAACCCATTCCTGAGTTTCCTCTATTGGCGGATGGGCTGGCACACCGAACATCACATGTATGCGGGCGTCCCCTGCTACAACCTCGGAAAGCTGGCCCACGAGATCGTTGATGAGATGCCGGAGCCACGCACACTCCGAGCCGCTTGGCGAGAGATGCGTGAAGCGTGGCATCGACAGCAGACCGACCCAACCTATCAATTCGATACGCCTTTTCCGGCAACCGCCGGGACCACGCGGGAGGACACACCGAACGAATTAGAAAGCTCGATCGGTGAGTTGGCCCCGGAGGGTTTGAGATGAGGTTGAGGTAACTCGAGCCTACACGTCACTCAGCATTTAGCTGCTTGTATTCCTCAGAAAGGGCACGATGGCCGAAGCAAATTCCCGAACAAACGTGCTGTTTGTCATTAGCGATGATCTCAACGATTGGATCCTGCATCCCTTGGATCATCCACAGGTCAAGACTCCGAACATCGACCGTCTTCGGACAAAAAGCGTAAGCTTCACGACCGCTCACGCAGCCGTACCTGTGTGCGGTCCCTCTCGGAAATGCCTGCTCTCCGGCCTCTACCCGCAGACAATCGACAGCTACAATTTCGCCCCGTGGAAAGCTGTGCCCTCGCTTGAAGACTGTGCACCGATTCCTCTGCACTTCCGAAACAACGGCTACAACGTCTATGGCGCCGGTAAGCTCCTCCACGAGGGTGAGGGAGGCGATTTCTACACGGAATATGGTTACGGGGTCGACTATGGCCCTCATCCGTGGCTGGGCGAGGGACCTGCACAGTTCACGCCGCACCCACGGCAGTATGATCTGTGGGAAGGACACCTGCCTGAGTGGGACATGCATCGCGACCTGAACTTCGGCCCCCTGAGCGATGTTCCGGAGTGGGAGCCGGGAACCGTCGAGGGCAAACCAGGCGCAAAAGGCTGGTACTACCGCGACGCGACGCCATTCCGCTATGCGAATGACGAAGATCGCGACCGGCTGCCGGATGAAATCTCCGTCGACTGGGCCGTCGACATCCTGAAACGGGAACACGATCGCCCCTTCTTCATCGGCGTCGGATTGACCAAACCGCACACGCCACTGTATGTGCCCGACAAATACTTCAACCTGTTCCCGATCGAAGACGTCACGCTTCCTCCCTACCTAGAGAACGACCTCGACGACTGCGCGCCGACGCTGCGCAACAGATGGGCGTGGGGTTTCCAAAAATTCCAGGCACTCATCGATTCAGGTGGCGTGGAAGCCTGGCACGCGTTCGTGCAGGCCTACCTAGCGACGCTGGCCTTTGTTGATGACCAGATCGGCAAGCTGCTCGACGCCCTTGCCTCAGGTGGATACGGGGCGAACACGATTGTAGTTCTAACGAGCGACAACGGATATCACGTGGGTGAGAAGGACTGTATTCAGAAGTGGCATCTCTGGGATGAATCGACACGCATCCCCTTGATCATACACGTCCCTGAGGGATCGGGGAATGGGCAAACCTGCGCAAGCCCTGTCTCTCACATCGACCTGTATCCAACGCTCGTCGATCTCTGCGAACTCCCCCCACAGCCGCACAGAGGAGAATCTCTCGCGCTCAATGGTCATTCGCTCAGACCGCTGCTTGATGACCCGGACGCCGCTGACTGGTCGGGACCCGACGTTGTCCTCACCGCAATTCGGGACGGCCGGGAAACCCCACATTTCTCCGTATGTTCAGACCGGCACCGCTACACCCTGTGTGCAAATGGAGAAGAGGAATTCTATGATCACGCAACCGATCCCCACGAGTGGACAAATCTGGCCTTAAGCGATGATCAGTCGGATATTAGGAAGGGGTTACGCGAGCAGTTGGCAACGCTGCTGAACGAAAGTCGGGTCCCGGAAGGATACAGTCTGTAACCATGTCGGAGACCCCACGCAGACTGACACTTATCGCACATCGCGGCGGTGTTGTCGATGGCAGCCGATCCGAGAACAGCTTCAAGGCGTTGGAAGAAGCGATCAAGCGGGGGTACACGCACGTCGAGATCGATGCACGGATCACCTCCGACGGACACGTTGTCTGCTTCCACAATGACTCGCTCTTCGAGGAAGCCGGAGTCGACGGACGCATCTCTGAGATGGCGCGCGACGATGTCACACAGGTTGTCCTCACACGCTCGGGCGAGCGCATTCCGACCTTCAACGATTACTGTGCCCGTTGCACGGGCCAGATCGGTGTCATGATCGACCTCAAAGGCTGTCTCGACGCGTCAATAGACTCGTATACGCGCGACGTGCAGGCTGCCCTCCGCGAACACGGTCTTCTCGACAACGCTCTGATCCTGATAAACAAGGTGCCACGCGACAACCAGGACCGCATCGCACAGCGATTCGCGGAAATGTCACGTGTCTCCTGGCGACAGCCCCTTTCTGACACACAGGCAGCGGTACGTCGAGATCCCGGACTGCCTGCCAACCACTACGTATTTAACCACGGCAAAGACTTCTCGAAGGCGGACATTACCGGATATCACGAACTCGGGCTGGACGTGATCGCGAGCATCAATCATCACCATTACCCTGAGGACGACCCGATAGTGCTCGGTCGTCAACACATCGAGCAGCTGTCCGATTGGGGTGTCGACGGTTTCCAGATCGACTCCTGCTACGACCCATCACTCCTGCCGGACAGCGTTTGACACAAAGAGAAAGATCCTCCAACGGAGAGCCGCGCAGGGGCAATCGCCATTAGCCCAGAGCGACAGCCCTGGGTCAGCCACAGCGCATAGTCAGGGTTGCGCCGATATTCAGTAAAGTAGGATCCTGACCTTAACATTTGGCGCCTAACAAGGGCAGCGAAAGAGCAGATGGGACCTGATTGGGATGTTCTCATCCTGCTGACGATGATTCTGGTATTTGCAATCTGCTTCATCCCCACAGCGAGCAGCGATACCGACCGCTACGTCGCCAATTTCTACGCCTCATATGCGCGCCTCTCCTGTCAGCCATCACACCTGACCCTCTTCAGCAGGACGCCCGCAGACCTGAGAACCTACCTGCTCGAAAAGGATGTGATCTTCGACGGCGGGGGAAACACACGTAGCATGCTCGCCGCCTGGCGGGACTGGGAGTTGGATGCAATCCTCCGCAAAGCGTGGCAGGCAGGTGTGGTTCTGGCGGGCATCAGCGCGGGTGCGATCTGCTGGTATGATCAGGGAGAGACCGATTCCGTTCAGGTGCCTCTGTTGTCGCTGGCCTGTCTCGGCTTCCTTCCTGGAAGCTGCTGCCCCCACTACGACGGAGAATCGGACCGTCGCTCGAGCTACCATAGTCTTCTGTCAGATGCCGAAATCTCACTGGGAATCGCCCTCGACGACTGTGCGGCCGCGCACTACGAGGCACCATGCGGATCAATGTGATCTCGTCACGACGATCTGCCCGCGGCTATCGGGTCATACTCGAGGACGGATCCCTTCACGAAGAACCCATAAATCCCGAACTGCTCAGCGACGAATAAAAATGTAGTGAGTTCGATCGAGGCTCGGACGGGTGAGATGTCGTCGGTCCCGAACGCGATATGGAATCTGCCTTCCACCGAGGCTGTACGAATCGATGGGATATGTTCCCAACACTGAGTATCATCACTAAGCCTGCTATGTTCGAAAACACGCGTGATTGGAGCGCCGATGAGCACGCCCAACATCCTGATCTTGCATACCGACCAGCAGCGATTCGACACCATCAACGCGCTCGGTCACACACACGTCGACACGCCCAACATCGATCGTCTGGTTGCTCGTGGAACGGCATTCACACGCGCATACAGTGCCAACCCGGTCTGTATGGCCGCCCGCCACGACCTGCTCACAGGTGTCAGCGCCCGTCATCACGGATACTGGAGCAACAGCCGGTCTTACATCCAGGATCGCGCGCTCCAGACCGTACCGCAGATGCTCACCGAATCCGGCTACCAGACCATCGCCGTCGGAAAGATGCACCACCGGCCCGACCGGGAACATCACGGATGGGCGCATATGCGCAACATGGAGGAATTGCCGAACTGTCGTGAAAACGACGCCTACCTCCAGTATCTCGAGCGCGTCGGCTTCGGGCACATCCGCTGTCAGCACGGAGTGCGTCCCCTCTTCTACCACGTGCCGCAAGTCTCTCGCGTTCCCGAGGAGCATCACGGCTCTGCCTGGGTCGCTACCGAGATGATCGACTGGCTGAAGACCGATCGCGATCGGCCCTTCTATGCGTTTGCCAGCTGGGTCGGACCTCACCCTCCGCTCTATGTCCCACAGACTTATCTGGATACATATCGAGACCGACCGCTGCCCGATCCCTGTAGCCTTCCGGGATTCTCGCTACGCCAGACACCGGCCACCCGCGAGAACGCTGTCGGCTGCACATACCAGCGAATCCGTGAAGCCTACTTCGCTGCCATTGCCCTGATCGACACACACATCGGCCGCATCCTCGACACCCTCGAACAAACCGGCCAGATCGACGATACCGTCATCATCTTCACCTCGGATCACGGTGAGATGCTCGGCGATCGTGAAGGCTACCAGAAGCACGTACCCTATGAGGGCTCGGCACACATCCCGATGATCGCCTGTGGACCCGGTTTTCCGCAGGGGTTATGCGAAACGCCGGTGACCACGTGGGATGTCGCCACTACTGTGCTCGAGGTGTCCGGTACCCGTAAAGCAGACGATCATCCGCTCATCGGTTCGAGTCTACGCGAGGTCTCCCAGAATGCTCGAGACCGGACGGTCGTATACCATCATTCGCAGGGGTCGAAACGATACGTCGCTTCTGTAGATCGCACGCACAAGTTCATTCACTGGTACAACGGCGGCGATGAGTGGCTCTTCGACCTGATCAACGATCCACACGAGCAGACGAACGCTGTCGATCAGCAGCCGGACATTGTCGCACAGCTTCGGAAAGCTTGTCTCGATTTCGAAACCACCCACGGTCCGGTCGACGCCATCCAGAAGAACGGATTCGCAGATCATCCCTTCCAGCCGCCGGGCCCGACAACCTGCACCCTCCATCCCACCTGGTCTTCACACCAGTATCCGTCGTGGACAAATGAGCATTCGCCCGAAGATCTGGAACGGATCGCGAGTGAAATGAGGTCATGTGTAGATGAGGAAAGCGCCTTCATCCATACCAATCCGGAATGGCGAGCGGATGCGATCGATGCGTGGACAGAGATGGGAGGAGAAGCACAAGTGATCCAGGAGTTGTTCCGTGACACCGATGACAAACCGACCTGACAGGACGTGTCGGACGTGATCACATTGGAACTCAGCTCCCCGGAACCAACTGAGGCCCTTCTGGCAGAACGGGAGGGACGTGCTCTGCGATGGGCAACACGGGTCAAAATCGCGTATACTCTCTTCGGCATCTTGATGATCGCGATGACCATGCTATTGACCGGCCCTGTCAGCGAGGCGAAGGCTCTTGTGTGTCTGTGTGCGGTGGCATTGGGGTTTCAGATAGCGATTCTGGTCACCCTGAAGAATCGGAGCACAACGGCCAGGATCAGACTGCCATTGGCCCATTTATGAGCACATACCACATACGGTCATCGCGTTTGTATCCTATACCACAACGAAGACGTCACCAGGTGTGAGATCGAAAATCGACTCGTCGATGTGTCCGCGAGACACACCGAGAAGTTTGTCAAGATAGGCTCAGGGAAATCCATCCGTCCGCACTGCCTGAACACAGTCGATGGTGTACCCTATCGGTAGTCAATCAGCACCGAGGACAAGACATATGGGCAAACAACAGGAAATCCTTCCCGAGATCATCCAGCTTGTCGACAAGCGCCGTGCCTCCATTGGCCTGATTCTCGGCGGCAGCATTGCACTTGGCGAAGAGCGGCCGGATTCCGACCTGGATCTGTTCGCCATTGCAGAGTCACCCGCCCCCCCAAAGCTCACACGATTCAAGTTTATCTCGGAGAAGAACGGATGCACGCTCTCGGAACGAAAGACACGGACGTTCCCGATCCACTTCGCCTGCTGGACGGATACGTCGCTGGACGACCTACTCGACACCCGACCGTATGTAGCCTATCCCCTCCTCAAGGGTCGGATCGTCCTGGATCGCGACGGGATCGCCCGTCGGTATAGACAGCGGATACAGGCCTACTTCGCCAGACACCCGGTCTTGACCGAAGCGTGGGAACATCAGCTCCTGGACTTCCGTCGCGCCAAGAAATCAGGACAGATGGAGGATCTGAAATATCCGCAGTGGGGCGACTTTGTGGCGTATCTCGAAGAAGCCTTCCACGAAGAAATCACCCGTGCGCACAGCAACTAGCTGAACAGTTCACAAGGCCGACCAACGTCATTCCGAGGGAGCAATCATACACGTTGCTAAAGCGGCAACTCACGCTCCGTGACCGCAACGCCACCAGCAACGAAAATAGCGCGAAGTGAGGAATCCCTGCGGGCCAAAGGCCATGTGCGCACGGACCCTTCGGCTGAAGGCCAACAGCCATCGTCGGCAGTTTGTGAATAACTCGGCGTAGCCTGAAAAGCGTAGACCGGAGGACACAAAATTGGCAGTAATTGAAGTCACATTCATGCGACACGGTCGGTCCCCTGCAGATGATGAAGATGTCATCGAGGGACGGTATGATTCACCGCTGACCGACAAGGGGAGAATTCCTGAAGGCCCGCGGAATCGCCTATGGCGTGATCGTCGCCAGTTCGCTTGTGCGAGCATCGGAAACGGCCGCGATCGTTGGCAGGATCCTAGATGTGAACGTCGAGCTCGATCCGGACTGAATGGAACTCGATAACGGCCCGCTTGCGGGACTATCACTCGAAGAGACCAGCCGGAAGTATCCTCTCACCGATTTCCTGGGTCCCTTTGACCCACTCGTTGTCAATGCGAACACGGGCGAAAGCGGCTGGTCACTCCACGCAAGCGCCATACGTGCTCTTGAACGTGTAATCCGACGTGGTTCGGGCTCCTACCTGGTCGTCTCGCACGGCAACGCCCTGAACGCCGCATTGCGCTGTGTCGTGGGTGCCCAACCCCCGGTCCGAGGGCAAGGTCTGGGGTTCTCGCTCGGTGACACGGGTTTCGTTCGTGCACGGTGTAAATCTGATAGAGACCAGTGGACCATTGCCGAACTGAGACCTGGCGAGTAAAGTATGGCTTCAGACCGCGTGAACGCTGTACTGCCCCACACCAACCGAGTGTTTACCACAATGTCGCTGGAAAGGGTGTGAATGGGTAAGACCACAATTGCGATCGAAGATGAGCTATTTCTGATCAACGGCAAGCTGACCTACTCCGGAATAAGCACGAGCAAGCCACAGGCTCACGGACTCTTGATGAACGCCAGGTTCATCCAGGGCATCTTCGATGACAAGGAATCATCACAACGATTCGCTCGCTGGGGACACGACAGCTGGGATGCTGCAGCAAACACACGGGAACTCATCGACGCGCTACCGGAATGGTATTCGTATGGTCTGCGCGCCTTCACCGTCGGTTTCCAGGGCGGTGGACCGTGCTTCACCATCAACAACGGAACCATCGACAACAACCCCTTCGGCGAAGATGGCACGCAGTTGGACCCGGCCTATACGGATCGGATGGATGCGCTCATACGGGGTGCCGACGCGATCGGCATGGCCGTCATTGTTAGCTACTTCTATGGATCACAGGCGCGACGTCTGAAGGATGGCCGTGCTGTTCGCAATGCGGTCACCACGGCTTCCCGATTCCTGAAGGAAGGTGGCTACACGAATGTCCTGATCGAGGTAGCGAACGAGATGAACATCGGTTCGTTCAAGGAGCATCCGATCATTCAACAGCCAGAGGGGATGGTGACATTGATCGACATCGCCCGGGAGGAATCGGGAGGCATGGCCGTTGGATGCAGCGGCGGCGGCGGATACCGGAACAGGGAAGTTGCCGAGGCGAGCGATTACATCCTCATCCACGGCAACGGATGCACGCGACAGCGATACGCGAACATGATTCGCGAGGTCAAGAGTTGGGTTCAGAACAAACCCATCGTCTGCAACGAAGACTCGCAGGCGATCGGTCAGCTCGAGATCGCATTCCGAACTCGGACGTCGTGGGGCTATTACAACAACATGACCAAGCAGGAGCCGCCCGCCGACTGGTCGGTGACTAAGGGTGAAGATACATTCTTCGCACACCGGATCGCGGAAGGCATCGGGATTGAAGTCGATCCGTTGTCCGAGGAAGACCGATACTACCTGCAGGGAGCCGAGCCCGACTGGGCATACGAGGGTGAGCGCTGGATCCGGCTGGCCAGTCTGTATCCGGTAGCAATCGACTATGTCGACTTCTACCAAGATGATGAGCTGATCGACACAGGCTACGACGAGCCCTTTACGGTGAACTTTCGAACGAACTGGCGACAGAAGGGCATTCAGGTCACAGATTCCAGCACGTTCAAAGCTGTCATCCACCAGACGAACGGTGATGTCATCGAAAGAGTCGGATAGAATCGGTAGATGCAGGATCTCTACACGAAGGAAGACCGAAACGGAAGGTTGGCAACTTGACCCAACGAAAACGGAAGGTGCTCACGTGAGGTCTGGGTCTGGGCACGGTGGGTCTGATCGGAATCGGGCTGTTGACCATTGGACTGATTGTCTGGATACAGCACGATGTTGACAGTCACACCGAACGGGCGATGCGTCTGTATCCGGGTGACAGAGTAGAAGCCTCGATCGCGATGCTTGCGTCTGACCGAACCAGGATAAAGGACAAGGACCACACGGTCTGGGCCCTGGGTACGATACAGGACGTTCGTGCTCTCCCGGCCCTGACGGAACTCTACACGGGATCCGAGTGTCAACACGGTCGCGAGCTCTGTTAGTATGAACTCGACAAGGTGATTCGGAAAATCCGTCGAGAGGGCTCCTTTGGCTACAGCAAGCCGCTGGTTGGGGGCATCTGGCTCGCCTCCCTCGCCGCGACATCCATTGGCTGGTGGCGGATCAGGCGTCGACCACCGCCGGCTCGATTCGTCTGGCGATGGGGTGCAGGTCGGTGGTCTCGCGTACACGCACCCGGTCAGCCCTCGGATCACGCCCACAATCCAGAATCTTGAAACAAGGCCGCCCCAAAATGTGTCAGCTATGCACCGTGACTTCGAGTAGGCCTGCGCGCAACGCAGGAAATATCGAGAAGCGGCCTGACTGTCCGGTTAAGCAGAAACCGGCTCTCAACAGGTGGATCTGAACCCATCCAGACCTACCTGCTGGCACGTATCCCCAACCGTCCGCACTTGTCCTGAACCCACAATGAGGCCGCATGAAAGCAGCCTGGGAAAAAGGTGGTATCAAGACAGAGTCCGAGTTTCGCAGC
>CAYYGZ010000031.1:0-1386 GCA_964471275.1 uncultured bacterium
GACCACATCTGTCTCTGTACCCGGTGCCAGACCGCAATAGGAGCAGTCTCCTGCACTCGGTACCGTCAGAAGGTGTTCTGCGGCGTCGTCCGTGACCTCCCATACGGAGGTATGGTGGCTGCGGCCGTCAGGATCGTCGGGGATGGCGTCAACCGGGAGATGGGCGCTTTTTGACCGGCCTGCGCAGATCCAGCGATCGCCTGCCCTGAGGACGACAGGGGCGTGAATCATGACCCCGAGATCGGTCCAGGTCCAGTCTTCATACGGCGCCTTGCTCTCGCCGATCCAGGAATGGTCGTCTGGCTGTTCCGTCCTTATGATGCATTTCAGGGTATGCGGATCGGTACGGAAGAGGACCGGCTCTCCCGGGCTACCGCCTATCCGGATCTGACCGATGCGTTCCCACTCGAAGAGATCCTTACTGAAGACGAGATCGACAGACCGTTTGTCCCGCTCAGATCGAACGGGGAAGTGGTAGGCGGCTGAGGATTCGCCACATCCAATAGTTCAGGCCGTAGATCTGTCTCGGCGTACCCCACGTAATTCCGTCTCGCGAAATAGCGACGTGTGAAATGAGGTCGGTCTCGGCATTTCGAATGGTCCTCGTCCCATCTCCCCAGCGTGGAATCCAGGTGCCAAACACAACCCCCAGTCGATCCTCCGATGCAATCAGTTTAGGATCACGATCATCGCCACCCGTGTCGAACCGTCCACACAACTCCCATACATCCAGATCTTCAGAGCGATACACAACGACATCGCCATTGGGCGGCATGCTATGATGTTGTGCTGTTCGGAAGCCCAGATAGTAGTTGTCCTTCCAGAAGACGAGGTCGGTGAACGCATTGTGATAGCCGTCCGCGAAGACACGATCGATCGCGAATAATTCAGCCATTGGTGTTGTCCTGTTGTGATATAGGTTGACCTGACAGAGCGTGAATGCAGACGCGGAACACGATACCTGCATTGACTGTTGATGTCACACAGATCTGGATGTGTTGAGAGCGTTCAGTCAGATACCGGTTGGTCATCGAGAACCACGCTCCGTGTCCGGACGAACCGAATGAGTAGATAGGCGAGCAATCCGACAGGACCGAACAAGAAGGTGAGGAAGAGCGCCGGGAGGATCAGGATCGTGGGGATCTTGTGCCGGCGCGCGTCACGAACTTCCCAGCATCCAACGAACAGATCGAACGCGAGGTAGTGTATCCATCCGGCAAGAAGCAGGCTTTGATTCTGGAATAACAGTGCCACTTCTGCGAGTGAGCCGAAGCCGCCGTCGGAGGACACCACGTTTCCGATAATCAAGTAGAGATATTGAAAACCGAGAAGACTGCAGACCCCCACCGGGATGATGAGCCGAGGGACAATGTCGTGGCGTGCGAG
>CAYYGZ010000031.1:1396-21401 GCA_964471275.1 uncultured bacterium
CCAACTGACCATTGCCGTTGTGTTCGACAACTGAAACAGCGTTTCGGGTGTCATCAGTCCATCTCCGGTCTGCTCTGATCTGTCCAGTTACCCGTGATGTCAACGCCACGAACGACGATGCCCTTGTCGGCCCAGCCCATGTGTGCACGGACGTCCGCCGAGCAATACCGAAGGGCCAAGCCGCCGCGTCTGCGGTTGGAGGCGTTTGCATCCGAGCTGTGGAGCACAAGGTCTGAATGTATGGAAGCCTGTCCAGCCTGGAGACAAATATCAACGGGCGAATCGCCATACGATTCGGGCTTGTCCACGGTCTGGTTCAAAACGTTCTCCTCGTCGGCCTCGCTCATCCGATAGGTCAGGTGACCCTTGAGGTGTGAGCCCGGGATGAGTCGCATACAAGCGTTCTCCGTATTCGCGTCGTCGATTGCGAGCCACATTGTGGCAGTTTTCGAGGGGGTGAGGGGCCAGTAGCTCGCATCCTGATGCCACGAAACACGTTTCCCGTCGTTTGGCATCTTGCAGAAGTAGTGTGCTCCTTATCCAACGACGTTCTCACCAAGAAGATCGCTCACGATGTCGACGATGCGTGGTGTCTTCATCAGATCGTAGACTCGACCGTGTGTCAAGTGCGCTGAGTTGATGGAGTAGCTGTTCTTGCCTGAAGCGATAGCACGTACCAGAAGACTGTCGAGGTAGCCACGGATGTCATCCATTTCCGCCCGGTTGAAGATGTCGAGCCCGGTGACATATCCCTTCTTGTTGTAGGCTACGATCTCGTCAGACGTGAGCGCAGCCGGACTCTTCGTATTGCAGGGATGGAAGCTGAGATCACATTCGAGCTGCTCGACGTTGTCTATGTCGGCGATGATCTTGAAACTTCGTTCTGCCACAGATCAACAACCATTGAAGAATCGGGTTAGCACGCGGAAGCAGCATCAATACCGATCACGGAGGTCCACGCAGCCCTCACACAAAAGCCTGAATATTACGATACCATCGAAGCTTTCCGCCATCCAGGGATTCAGCACCGTAAGCATCGAAAAACGGCTGAACCCACTCTTCACCCAGGTTTCGCCGAACACTGTACTGGGCGGAGGTGAAATCTCGGTAGAGATCTCCGACCCCGGCGTATCCGAGATCAATGAAGCCAGAGATCCTTCGTTCGTGGATCATCACGTTCGGCAGGCAATAGTCGCCGTGAGTAAACGCCAACGGGTCCGATCCAGGCGCACGGTCGACCAACCCGTTCAGTGCGTCCTCGGGCGTACCCGCCAATCCTTCATCTTCAACCATTTTCCGGGTAACGAGGCCCTGCTGGATTCGCTGCCGACCGTGAGCGATCAACTTATCTGGTGTTCTGTCCAACGGACAATCATCGATTGGGATGGCGTGAATGGTGTGCAAGGCATCTGCGAGTTGTTCGACCAGACGCTGCTTGTTGCCGTGAAACGCATTGTTCTCGGTGCTGATTCCTGGGAGGCCAACGGTGATCAGGTATTCCGTCTCGTCGGCCCTGTGGTAGAGGACGACCTCGGGAACAGGGAGCCTGTCGGCCAGCCAGATCATGGCATCCGCTTCTCTCGACAGCGGCGGAGACCAGGTGTCGAATCGTTGGATCTTCAGAAAACGTACTGAGTCTGAGCTGGCGTGCACATACCGAAAGACGTTCGAATCTGAAGCGGTCTTCATATCCTCGCCCGAACTCGAGTATCCGGCTAGAGACCGTTCGACTTCCTTTGGCAGCATTACCGCACCTCTGTCAGGCAGAATCAGTTTGGCCACGGGGTTACCTCCACTCCAATCTCAACCCCTTTTCGGGTCTTCCCGTCCTTGCGGGGAAGGAGGCTTGAAATTCGCAATCGGGCCTTCCCCGATCGAAATCCCATGATCCGTTCGGTGCCGAGGGTGCAGTTGAACGCCTTCAGTTCGAGTTCCAGCGGCGCTTTTCCGACGGGCTTCCCCTGCGAATCGATCGCCAGAACATAAAGCTGCTTGAGCTCGTAAGATCCCCCCTCGGTTACGTAAATCGTCGATGGGTATGCGACGAGTGAGTCGATATGAATGCCGGCCTTCGTCAGACTGTCGAGATCGCTCTGCTTGAACAGGTTCGGACCGATTGTGAACGCGGTCCTTGCGAAAGGCGTGTGAGCCTGCAAGACGGTGCCCCGGGTCTGTGCGGGGGCCGGGGTCAGAAAGACAGCGAAGAGCAAGATGAGGGTTGGCATAGTCGGCTTATCGATCGTGAGAACGGACGGTTCAGTCGGAGATATCTATGCGGTTCATCGTGTGCGCGGCTGCAGCAGGTAGCCGGTCGCGGGATCTTCGTGCCCTGTCTCCTTCAAGAAGCAGCGTTGCGTTGACCGATCGGAACGTCCTGCCGCGAATCCCAACGCTCGGCGTGTCCACAGCAAGGACGTGGGTATCCCCGGATTTCCGGATCTGCAGCATCGCGGGATCATCGGCTGTCATCGTCGGTGTGATCGTCCACTGCCCTACTTTATATGTACCTGACGCGGTCTTCCGAACTTTGAGGGGGCGGGCGCCGACACAGACGATGCTCAGGAACCTGGCCGCCGATGCAGCTTTGGTCCGCGCGCTGGCGTGCCATCGCCTGGGGAACACCTTCGGTGTCTGGCCATGATAAGTCTTGTCGCCCCAGTTCAGGGCAGGTGGGTCGAATTTGTCTCCAATGTCCACCGAGAACGCTGCAGACGATGAAAACGCCAGCTGTGCTTTACCTTTGCTGTTCTTTGAACTGAAGAGCGAAGACCGGCGATTGTAGCTCAGCGTTTGGTGTGCGTGCAGCTGCCAGGTCCATTCTGCATCGTGATCGGCTGCGAGATCGTCGTATATAACGACGATATTCGGGCGGAGAAGGGCCACGTGACGCCTGTAAAGCGTCAGACCGGAGTCTCCATAGGCGTTCGAAGCGTCGCCCATCCAGTAGGTGATGTGTTCACCATCGATGAACCTGGGAATCCAACCGTAACCCTCGGGGCTGCGTGTCTGGCCCTTCCCGTCAACCAGTATCGTGTTGTGACCCCGTGTGTGTCGGTACCACCGCGTTGCGTGCTCATCGGCCATTGCGACGTAGTAGCCTGAGTTCGCGAACAGTCGCTCACCTCCGTAGAAGAGGTTGAACGCGTTCTGGCAGGAGTGCATATGGTTGAACGAGCCGAATGGACAAGATCGGAAGGCGACGCTCAGGTTACGGCCAATGTGCTCGCGGTCCGTGTGGACAGATACGAGCCCGGTGTCGCGGAAGAAGCGGGCGTTTGGATCGGTCCTTGCGTTTCTGCGTCGAGGGCGTTTCCAATCGAGTGACAGAATCGCAAGTCTGGGCGAGATCGGTTTCTGACGCGCTATGCGACGCCACCCTTCGACATAGTCGATGGCCTGCTGATCGCCGAACCGGTGTCCCAGGTAGTCGACCCAATGAAGGTGATTCCCGCTCGGCTTGTCCTCGAGTTCGGTCCCATCGCCGAAGCCGTCGTTCTCCGACCCGACAGGCCAGACATAGCGAAGGAACTGTGAGGCGTTCCGAAACCAGGGCTGATCGTCGAATCCGCTAGCGCCGAACTGATCGAAATAGCGCGTCATTAGGATGAGGGTCTCGACATTCGTGCCGAAGTACTTCGGACCATTCGCCCAGCCACCATCGTCCCCTGCGATCAGAGGGAAACGGGCAACCCAGAGTTCGTAGATGTAGCGGCACCAGGCACGGGCCTCGGGGACGTCGCCTAACAGGGCCAGAGCTGCTTCGAAGAATTCGGTCAGAAGATGCTGCCACAGATGCGCGCCGAACAGCCGGACTTCTACATTGTTAATCGAATCCTCAAAGAATCTCCGACAACGCGCGACCATGGCGTATCTCAGCTGTCGCCTTTCCGTTTCCGAAAGTCGATCGTGCGCCGTGTCGTAAACGAGTGCCATCGCGCGCATACAGGACGCATCGGCGAAATCGCTTATGACGGGATTCGTGAAGCCGTCGGGGTCCCAAGCAGCCACGTTGAGCGCACGCCGAATTGCCTCAGCCGCGTAGCGATCATCACCACACAGCAAACCGGCACACACGAGGCTTTCGATTTCGGATACCTGGGCGCCGGCCAAACGCTTGCTGCCCCATCGCGCGAATTTCATACGCTTGTAGTCATCGTCTCCCTGGGCCGGGGGAGTGGCGTCATCGGGCAACTCCTGCCCGAGCAAACGGGCCGTCTCCCTGTAGAAGCGCTGAGCCAGCTCCTGGGATTGGAGGCATCTCATCTGCTGGAGTTCACGACGGGTGGGCATCAACCGAGGCCGGATCGATGCAGCCTTCTCGAGGAGTTTCTCCGCGGACGGCAGATCCGTCTTCCTCGCCCTGTCGCGAACTTCGAACTCGTACGTGTCTGACCATGCTGTCTCTCCTGGTTTGCTGAGGCCGACCTGCCAGTACCAGGTGCCGCTCGAGAGTTCTGTCGCGGGCGTAAACATTGCCCAAGGCAGACCTGCTTCCATGATTGTCCCCCTCTTCGGGAAGCGCGTGCTCTGGGAAAGCCGAACCGTATACCGGACGCTCTTCCGTTCTGCTGCGGGCCAGAGCAGAGAAGGCGGGTTCTTATCGACGCCAACCCCATTGCGGGGGGCTGCATCGGTGCGCGGGTTTGGATGTATGGCTCTAATCGTTAGCATATGTTCACGTGATTGAATTGAGGAGGAAGGCATCGGGGGGTTACCATCGGTCCCCGAAGCGGTGGGAGTCATTGTTCCAAATGAACGATGTGCCGAGTGTGGGTGTATTGTCCATCATTCATACGGCAGCCGGTATCGATTCTCCTCCTCAGGACGTATCTTGACCAAGTTGGGATGGATTCCGTATTTCTGATTCCACTCTTTGAGTTCTTCCATGACCAGACCCGGGATCTCGACGGTTGGCCGTCTTCGCTTGCGCCAAGTTCGAAGCGGTGGGCATGATAGGGAAGGGGAAAGCAAAGTCAACGAGGGTGGGTAGTCAGGATGCCGGTAGACGGCACCGCCTTCGCCGCGGCTTCGGCGGGTCAGAAATCGGGAAATCGGGGGATCGTATCACTTTGAGAGAGGCAGAGGATGGCGTGGTCGAGGTAGATCGAGCCTATAATCGATCGGGGGTACGGCGTGTGTTCTTCTTCACCGTGCTGGCTGCTCTCTGTGGCGCGTGTTTGCCGGCGGATTCCGGGCGTTCCGAGGCATCTGTTACTGGGTCGGCACGAGTGGCGACCCAGATGACCACGGCGCCGAGGACGGTCGATCCCGAGATTCTGAAAGCACGTGCTTTCTCCGAGGCACCGATGCTGGCGAAACGCGTGCTGAGAGGTGAACTGCCACCTGTTTCTGACAGACTTCCCGAGAACCCGCTGGTGATCGTACCGATGGAAGCGATCGGGACCTATGGCGGAACACTGCGCAGGGCGCTGACCGGCGACGTGGTTCAGATCTGGGGACCGAACAAGTCGCTGAGCGAAAACCTGATGGGGTACGGCAGACCCGATCACGGCATCATCGAGCATAATATCGCAGAGGCACACTGGTTCGAGAATGACGGGCGGATCGCATTCTTCCGAATTCGGAAGGGCTTGAAGTGGTCCGACGGCCATCCCTACACCGTTGATGATATCCTCTTCTGGTATCACCATATGACGATGGATGACGATGCGCGTGCAACACTGTTGCCGCCTTCGGTGTGGATGATCGCCGACGAGTCCATTGGGATGGAGAAGCACGATGACTACACGATCAAGCTGACGGCGAAGCGCCCCATGGGGCGTGTGCTCCACGCGCTATCCTCGGACTTCAGTGCCTTCCCCAAGCACCGGTTCGAGCATCTGCACCCGCGATACAACCCGGATGCCAGCTACGAAACTTTCCGGGACAGCACATCAAATGCACAGCTGATCCTGCAGCCCGGGCTGCCCAGGATGTCGGCGTTTGTGCCGGTTGAGTGGAAGAGGGGGCAACGGATCGTCTACGAACGGAATCCCTACTACCATAAGATCGATAGTGCGGGAAACCAGCTGCCATACGCCGATCGGCTCGAGTTCACGGTGATTCAGGATGAACAGGTGATTCTGCTGAAATTCATCAACGGTGAGGTTGATCTCTTCGGACGATATGCGCAGATCAGCATGTTCCCGACGTTGAAGGCGATGGAGCGGAACGGCAAGTACAGGGTTCGGGTCGAGCCGATCGATCAGGGACCCGCCTTCTACGTGAACTGGGATGCCCCGAATCCGAACCTGCGAAAGGCTTTCCGGGACACACGCGTGCGGATTGCCATGTCACACGCCCTGAATCGCGAGGAGATCAGTGCAATTGCATATCACAATCTGCTCGATCCGGGAGGATATTCTTTCGGCCGGCGCACGCCCTGGTATGACGAGCAGGTGCACAAGAAATACTCGGCGTACGATCCTGTAAAGGCGATGGCTTTATTGGATGAAGCTGGATATGTGGATGCCGACGGGGATGGCTATCGTGAGTTCGGCGACGGCTCCCCATTCAGCATAACGATCGATGTGATGCCCGGTGCGTGGGCAGATATCTGCGAACTGGCTGCCGAGCAATGGCAGGCAATTGGCCTTCGCGTGCACCTGAATATTGCACTACGCGATATCGTCTGGCCACGACGGACAAACGGTACGTTCGACATACACTTCTGGGATCTTACCGGGCCCGATGATCCATTGGTTCGCTTGAACGAATGGGCCATCATGGGAGCGAACCTGCCATACTGGCACCGAAATGCGATCACGGAAGGTCCTGAGTGGCTCTGGGATGCGACGCGGCACATCAAAGCGGCCCTGACCACGATCGATACGGCTGAAGTCAACTATCATATGCAATTTGCGCGTGATCTTCACACGGACAACGTGCCCGTGATCGCGACGGGATCCGCGCACAAGATCTGGGGATACGGCACACGACTCGGGAACGTACCTCTGAGGGCTGCTGCCGGCGATGTCCGGCGAGACTGGAGTCGGGCGGTGTTTCATGAGCAGATATATATCAAGAAGTGAGAGGCAAGGAGCAAGAGGAGGGAGGCGTGTGATGGCGAACAGGGCGAACAGGTAAGGAGTAAGTGTGACGAGAGTGTTCAGTTTCATGCGTGGGAATGTGCTGGTGCTGTCGGTCTCGGGGGCACTCGGGATGTTCGCACGCAGTATGGTATTTCCGTATGTGCCGCTCTATATCATGTCATTAGGTGGGGCACCCGCGGAGATCGGCGTGGTCTATGCATTGGGTCCACTGGGGGGACTGCTGGTGTTCCCGGTGGCGGGCTACCTGGCTGACCACGTCAGCCGCGCGAAGCTGATTGCCTTTGCCCGGTTTGCGACGGCTCTTGTCGTCGTGATCAACGTATTTGCTCAATCCTGGGAGTGGATCGCAGTCGCACGACTCCTTCAGGGCTTTATTGTGTTTCACTTCCCCTCGATGTCGGCGATTATCGCAGATTCGCTTCCACCCGAGAATCGGGGTCGCGGGATGGCGACGATGAACACGGTTTCCGGTTCTGTGGCCATCGTGGCCCCGTATGTGGCAGGGCTGCTGCTCGACAGTTATGGCATCGATGTCGGCATGCGTATCCTGTATACGGCGATGTCGGTGGCCTACCTGGCGAGCGGCGCGATCGAACTGACATTTATCAAAGAAATGCGGGATGTCAAGCATCGTCAAATTAGTTTCTCAAACGCTTCGCATACGTTGAAGGAGGCCTACAGCGGCGTCCCGTCGCTGCTTAATCGGTTCTCTCGTCCGATGCGCGGGCTTGCGGTGATCCTGATTCTCGGATTCATGGCAAATGGTATCGCCAGTCCTTTCTGGGTCGTGTTTGCAAAGCGTCATCTCGGTCTCACATCGGCAGAATGGGGGCTCGTTCTGTTGATCGAGTCTGTGGCCAGAAGCCTTACGGGAATCCCTGCAGGCTTTGTTGTCGATCGATTCGGTCGCACACGGTTCATCATCGGATCGCTCCTTATTGGCGCGGCACTGATTGCCGCATTCGGATTCACCCAGGGCTTCTTGGCCGTTGTCGTGATCCGGTGCGCCATCTCTGTGGTGGGTGCGTTCTTCGGGCCCGCTTCCGGTGCGCTCCTCGCAGATCTTGTTCCTCGCGATATCCGGGGTCGAGTAATGGCGGCGATCGGCCGAGGATCCGCGCGTCTGGCCCCAGCCTCCGGAGGTACCGGTGGACCGGGAATGGGCTTCCTCGTGACGATTCCTCTTGTTCTGGCGTCTTACGTAGGCGGTGTGCTGTTCGAGTGGGATCCGATGGCACCGTGGATGCTCGTGCCAGTTCTCCTGATGGTTTCGATGCTGGTAGCAGTATTCTTTCTCAGAGATCCGAAAGAGGCCGAAGTTTAGGGCAGAGAGCAAAGCGGGAAACGCAGGGGCACAGAGACTAGGGCAGGAAGCAAGTAGGCGGCCCGCAATTGAAGGGAGAAGACTACGTCTGATTCGCTGATCTGGATGGCTTTCGGATGGGGAGCGTTGAGTGCAGTTTCACTTCCTAATTGGGGTGCACTGGTAGGCGTATGGACGCGACCCACGAGGCGCGTGGCCTCGTCGGCGATGGCGTTTGGCGGAGGGGCTCTGCTTTTCGCCCTCTCGATCGAGTTGTTCGGGCACGTGCTGCATCGGGCAGGAGACAGTCACGGACACATCACGGAACCCGGGCTCGTGATGTCAGCCCTGATAGCAGCAGTCGTCGGGGGGGTGTTGTTCAACTTGTTGAACCGGATACTCGAGGGGCAGGGCGGTTTTCTGCGTCGACGAGGTCTGATCCGAAGGCACATTGTCAGGCGTCGTCGCTCGGAAACACGTCAACTGCTGAAGAGCCTATCGAACGTCGAGTATTTCCGGTCGTTGCCCGCAGAAGAGGCTATCAGGTTGATGCCGGATGTGGAGACGGCTGTACGCTGTTGATGCATTGGGGATGAGGGGAGAGAAGATGACGACGGCCTATGACACGGCGGTAGAAGGGAAGCGCCTTGTTGACGCGGGTGAGTCGAATCAGGCGAAGGGCTTGTTGTCTGGGTATGTGGCAGAGAATGTGGAGAAGGTCCTGGATACGGTAGGCGATTTGATGGGAGGGGTGAAGGCGAGGGTGTCTGCTTGAGCGGGCGGTAGTATTGGCCGCATCGGGTCGATGACAAGCTAGATCGGGTTGCTGGACTGCACAGTCAAGGGGCTGGTCCAGACCAGGGAGGGATCCTTCGCAGAGCTCAGGATGACACCCAATGACTTAGCCGCTACCGGTCGACGCCCAATTCCCAGTGACGAAGTATCGGTAGTAGCTCTTCCCAGAGAGCCTCGGGGATTTCGACCTCCGAGGCTCTTGCGTTTTGGACTGCCTCTTCCGGCGTGCGTGCACCCGGGATGACTGCTGAAACACGAGGGTGCAGGAGCTCATATTGGAGGGCCAGGGCCAGAAGTGGGATGCTGTGGTGTGCGCAGATTGCCTCGATCTCGGTGACGTGTGCGAGACAGGCTTCACTGAAACTGCGTCGGTGGAACTCGATACCTGAACTTGCTCCGACGGCAAGCAGGCCTCGTTCCAGAGGCTGTGCGAGGAGGATGCCGACGTCGTGTTTCTCGGCGGCGGGGAGGATGCGTTCAGCACCCAGGCGGTTCAGCAAGCTCCAGGCGTTTGGTACGACACAGACATCAAATTCACCCGTTTCGATATATGGCTCGGTGGTATGCGGGTCGTTCATTCCCGTACCGATGTATCTGACGGTTTCCTCGTCTTGCAGTTTTCGGAGGGCTCCGAGCGCGCCATTGTCGGCCATCACTTGATCCATCGGGTAATCCATGGCGTCGTGGATCGACAACAGGGCGAAAGTGTCGAGTCTAAGACGTTCTTGCGAGCCCTCCACGTGTCGCATGACGGCGTCGTAAGAGTAGTCCCGTTCGCCTGGCACTGAGCCGACTTTTGTTACGACGGTCGCCCTGTCCGCGAGATCCGGTCGGGATGCCAGAACCCGACCGATGATGCGCTCGGACCCCGTGCTTCCGTATATGGGAGCCGTGTCGATGAGGGTGGAGCCTGACTCGATTGCTGCGATGATCGTTTCCGCGGCGAGGTCTTCGTCGTAGTTGCCGGGCGTGGCGGAGTCGGGTGAGCCGATGAACATTGCACCGAGCCCGACGACGGAAACGTGGAGATCTGTACGGCCGAGTTTGGCTGTTTGCACGTGGAATCACTTGTAGAGGACGTGGGCTACACACGGGAGGGCGTTCCTCACCGCAAAATCGGGTGTGAATGTACGCAAACGAGAAGTCGTATGCACCAGTCAGGGCGACTGGCTCATCAGGGATCAGGCGTGGTTTCCCTTTACGCCGATGGGCCAATTCTTGGAGGGCGAACGGGCTTCTTCCAAGTAGGTTTGGATCTCGGCGACAACCTCGGTATGCTGATCGGCAACGTCTGTGGTCTCACCCAGATCATTGTCGAGGTCGTAGAGCTCGATCGGTTCATCGAGCAGGCGATCGGTCGGTGGGCGAACAGCTTTCCAGTGGCGCCAGCGAACGGCCTGTTTGAACCCGCCACCGGCGTGACGTTCCCAGTACAGGAACCGATCAGACAGGTCCTGATCGTTCCCGAGCAACGTTGACAGGATGCTGACGCCGTCCGACTCTATCGGCAGGCCTCCGCCTAGGATTTCCGCAATTGTAGGCATGAAGTCGGCATAATACCAAACCTGATCGCTGATGACGTTCTCGGAAATCGTCCCTGCCCAGTGGGCGATCATCGGTGTCCGAAGACCCCCCTCATACATGTCGCCCTTCGAACCCCGAAGAGGTCCGCACGAATCGAAGACACCCTCCCACCGACGTGCTGATCCGTGATCCGATCCAAAGAAGAGCAGCGTCTGCTCATCAATGCCTAATTCACGAAGCAGATCGACAATCTGACCCACTTGTGTGTCGATTTTCGTGACCATCGCCGCGTAGACCTTCTCGTCATCCGTCCAGTTTCGATCAGCGAATTCGCCGATTGACGGTATCTCGTAGGCTCCGTGCGGCAGCGTCCAGGGGATGTGCAGGTAGAACGGTCCGGCCTGGTGTCGCCGGATGAAGTCCAGCGCAAAATCGACGAACTGATCGTGAATGTATTCGCCCTTCTGCCCGTTTTCGTTGCCTTCCAGTACGACCTTCTCTTCGTTGCGCCAGATGTAGTCCGGATAGTAAGTATGCGCTCTCCGCTGGTTCAGGTAACCAAACCACTCGTCGAATCCTTTTCGGCTCGGTACACCGGCGGTGTCCGGCTCACCCAGACCCCACTTCCCCGTCATTCCTGTCGTGTATCCTGCCGTTTTGAAGAGCTCTGCAACCGTGAAATCGTCTGGCTCAAGCGGGACACGCTTCTGATCACCTATACCGCCGACAATCCCGAAGTTGTCCCGAACGCGACAGTGCCCACTGTGGAGACCCGTGTTCAGCACACATCTTGAAGGCGCGCAAATCGAAGAACCCGTGTAGCACTGCGTGAAGCGCATGGATTTGGTGGCAAGGGCATCCAGATTCGGTGTCGGGATTGCTGTGCCACCGTAGCAGCCCAGGTCGGTATAACCCAGGTCGTCACAGAGGATAAAGATGACGTTCGGTTTCATAGTGGCACCCACCTGGACAGAGGGTGAAGAGGAGACTCGGTATCCTGAGCCGTTTCAGAGTAAAGCCATCGATTCAATCCATTTCATCAGCCTGCTTTTATTCCGGCATCCCTGTGTCTTGAACGGTGTCCAAAGACCGATGTTTTGTCAACAGGGGGGTGGGCAAAGCTTAGAGCGTTGGGGTCTATCTGAAGCGTGGCAGGTACTTGTCATTCGCCTCGAGCGAGGCATCCAGGATCTGGTGAGCGACTTCAAGCGATGTGATCTGGTCGTCGAAGAGAAGACCCCGAAGGGCCAGCTGACGATCACCCGCCAGGGCAGCATCAATCTGGAGCTCCTGCTGAGTAACGCGACGACTCAGGATTTCGCGGACGGCCATAGGCAGTGGACCGATCTCGATTCCAGATATGCCGTCTTTGCCGACCACCGCGGGGAGTTCGACGATCGCCTCATCGGGAAGGTTCTGTATCCGTCCGTCATTCGGTATGTTGACCATCTCCACGAGAGGATCGCGATGCCCTTCGAGCGCGGAGATGATCTCGACCGCGTTCTCGCCAGAGGGCCCTAGAAGTTGATCGATGGCTGTTTCGCCGCTGGCCCAGCTTTCCCGTTCTTCCCACCGGGTATCCCATTGTTCTGCTGACACGTGTCGGATCCGCATTCCGAGGTCCGCGCCACCGTTACTTTCCGGTGTCAGGAAGTAGTTGAAAAACTCTGCGATGTGCTCCTCCGTCCCCGTCGGCCATACACCGAAGATTTTATAGATACTGGCCGACACGGGTACTTCGTCCAGGAGCTCCCGATTCTCCGGTTTGTGTAGATCCGCGATCAGACCATCCAGGATTTCCTGGCCCTTATGCTCCAAGCCAATCGCCCACGTCAGGTGATTCGTCCCGACCGATTTGAGCAGCAGCTCCCCTTCTTCGACCTTCAGCACCTTTGCAAAGAATCTCTTCGTTACCGCCCACTGTTCACACAGACCGATCACAGGCAATCCGCTTTCCCGAACCATCGATCGACACACAGCTGCGAGCGGGTTGGCCAGATCGATGATGGTAGCGTCCGGACAGAGTCGGGCCACATCCTTTGCTATCTCCACAGCGTTCGGAATCACCCGTAACCCCCGACAATAGCCGGCCGGTCCAACGGTCTGGGATGTCGGTTGGTAGATCCCGTGCTGTTCGCCGATCGCCACATCACGCTCGCGTGCGAAGGGCTCACCCACGGCGATCGAGTTGAGAACATAGTCGCAGTTCGATAGCATATCTTCTCGATACTGTGAGGCGATGATTGTCAGATCCGCTCCTGACTCGGCAACCATTCGGTTGATGATTCGGGTGGTGGTGTCGAGGGCACGTGCATCCGGATCCACAAGTGCAAGCGTCGAGCCCGAAAAATGATTGTCACGAATCAAGTCAGCCGCGATCCCGAAAGAGAAGCGCGACCCGGCACCGATGATGGCAAGGTTGGTAGGCAAACGGATATCCTTCAGTGGAGGCGTGAAGCTGAATAGGGAAGAGGCGCTTGGGGCAGGGGGCATGGGTCGTGGAACAGTTCTTTGGCGCCAACAGGGACGTGTGAATCAGCAATGGTCACTCAAATAGCCGCCTTCCCCACGCCCCCCTGCGCCTCTGTTTCTAAAGGTCTCCTGTAGCTCTAAGTAACGTTTCCTGTACGAGTAACTCGTGCTCTACGGGTCTATCACGCTCCTGTGCACCTGCGATGACGGCGAGGAATGATTGTAAGGCAAGTTCGTAGAGGGCCTGACGTGAGCGACCCTCGACTTCAACGATCTGTTCTCCGGCGAGGTAGCTGCCACGGGGCTCGTCGAGAACCAGACGGATTCTGTCTCCTGGTTCGAAGGGCTCGAGGATGATTGCACTACCCTTTGTCCCGTATATCTCGAAACGACGTGCGGCAGGGCGAGGTTCGAATGAGGAGATGTCGAGGAATGCGATTGCCTTCTCGAACTCGTAGACGGTGACGGAGTTGTCGACGACGTTGGCAGCGTCGCTGTGGTTCCGAAGGAAAGAGGAGACGGTGTGAGGGCGTCCGAGCAGCCAGCAGATCTGGTCGAGCATGTGGGCGCCCAGATCGTAGAATATGCCCCCTTTAAAGATGCCCATCGCTTCACGGCGATCTCTTGGCAGGCTGGTGGACATATGTCCCCGTAATGAGGTGATGTCTCCGAGGAAGCCGCCCTTTACCCATTCGTCAATCAGCTGGAAGGCCGCGTGATAACGGAACATATAACCCAGCTGAATCAGAAGTCCCTTCTGCTCGGCCAGAGCGACGACTCGTTGCCACTGTTCCCAGTCACACCCGGCAGGTTTGTCATACCAGACGTGTTTGCCCGCTTCGATCAATGCCTCAGTCTGATCGAGGCTCTCGATGTTTGCACCCTCAGACGCTACGGCGATGATACTCTCGTCATCGTAGATTTCGGCGACCTCATCGAACCAGTGAGCGTCGCTGTAGGGCTCCTCGTTGTCAACTTCCTTCCTGCGGATCGTGTCCGGTTCGTAGATGCCGGCAAGCTCGCAGTTGGGGTTTGTCTTGAGCGCGCGATACTTGCCGCCCGCGTGCCCATGTTTGGTTCCGATCTGGGCCCAGCGTATTCTTGCCATTGCGTGCCTTCGTTTGTGTGAGTTGCAGCCTGTTGGTTCTCCCGATGAAATAGACGGCGTACCGTTTTATCCTATGCTCGCATAATCGGAGTGGGCGAACGTATCCGCAAGCGCCATCGGGATGGCTCAGGTGCTGGTGCCAGACTCTTCAGAGTTTACGTTTCATGAAGATTGCGACCTCGCCGTAACAACTTTCTTCGTGGTCATAGTATGTGAGGTCGATTCCTTCCAGTTCGAAGCCAATCTTCTTGTAGAAGTCGATAGCTGGGACGTTTGTGTTCTGGGTCTCGCATACGACATACGGTATCCAGCCACGCGTCCAGCATCCGTCAGCGCATCCATCAACCGCCGACCGGTACCTCTGTGTTTGTGGGTCGCCGACGCGTGAAGGCCCCAGACGACCAGCGCACGATCCACTTACGTTTTCCAGCCACAATCAACCCGATCAGCCTTCCCTCGTATGTGGCGCCGAATGACACGCCTTGCTTCAGATACTCCAGATTCGTTCGATACGTCTCTTCGTCGAAAGGGCAGATCTTTACAAGAGGCCCACCGAGAGGGGTGCGCTTGAGCGTGATGGCGACGGTGTTACCCGTGTCTGACTTAGTTGGTACATAGGTTTCCTGGGAGGTATATCCGACGACGAGGTTTCTGTATGCGTCAAGGGATATGTCGGTCAGGGGTTGGATGGAGATCATGGGACTGGGGTTGGGGTGTGGTGGGTGGGGGTCACAGGCTATTCAGGTAGTCATATCCGGATGCTTCGGAAGTTCATGGATTCGGTAAATGTCTCCAATGCAGCGGAATGATCACCGATGCCGAGGGCGATGTGGTGGGAGGGGCCCTGTTGGCACCAGTCGTCCATAAATTCGTGGAGAGGCTTGTTGACGCGGACCCGGGCATTCGGGTTGCCGATACTGAGGATGTCACCTGAGATGATTTCACCGACAGAGTAGATCAGCTTGAAGGTGTCACCAGCATCGAATTGCGTGAGATTGAGCAGGGTGACGGGGCCCGTCTTCACGTCGAAGTCGATACCGAGGCCGTGACCGGACTTACCGTGCTGCGTGTCCAGGTGCGTGAGTCTCGGTTTTCCTTCGGCCAGTGCGACGTTGGTCGGTCCGTCGTGGCCCAACAGGAGAAAATCGTCCTTGAAGTCGATGGCGAAGAATTCGACGAACATCCCGCCACCACCGAGCAGGTCGAGAATCTTCATGGCCATCGCAGATTTGACATCACCTTCGGTTACTCCAGGTCGTCCCATCGCTGCCAGGCGAGAGACTGCCAGGTTGGATTCGGCACGAAGCTGCGTGATCAGATCATCCTCTCCCCACCAATAGTAGCCGAAAGCAGAAATGTCGTGCCGCTGCGCAATGATCTCATCGTAGACGACAGCGACCTGCGCCGAGAAATTCATCTGCTCATTGGTGACCGTGTCGTCGACTTCGTAGAGCTCCCGAAATTGCGTGAACATGTCCTCCAACTGCGAATCGGTGACGCGATCGAATGCATTCCGGAATTCCTCTATCTCTGGACGGATCAGCATTCGCCCGGTTGCCCTGATAAACCTGTCCTCGTCGATCGGCATGTCGGTCATACCCGGGTATACCTGACCCGCTAACCCGACGTTCATGTGTCGGAAGAATCGTGCCGCGGCCACACCTCTGAAGTCGTCAGTCAGTTCTGAAAGGAAGCGCCTGTCCTCGAAAGCACCCGTGATGACACGGAAAGGCTTCCCGATGCTGACGAGTGCGCCGGAGAATTCGGGTATGCAGCAGACTCCTTCGTGATGGAGGTAGTCGGTCGTGTCGGCAGAGGCGTAGTCGTAGGTCCAGTCCTCGTGGGCGTTGAGCAGGCGGATCGGGACGCTTGCGTCGCGAACTGCCGGGAGCATGTTTGCGCTTGGTGTGTAGCCGAACGGGAAGACGAGGATGATGTCTACATCTTCTTGCCTGAATTGCTTGCCTGCGGCGTGGGATTTTCCGGGCGTGTCGACGAGATCGCAAGTGACGATGTCGGCATGTTGACCAATCAGAGCGTGCAGTTTGGCACCCATCTGCTCGCCCATAGCTTTCAGGCGAGGATACTGGTCCCAGTAGTAGTGATGACCGACGGAGAGAAGGCCGACCTTGGCACGGAGTTGTGTGGGCATAAGGCGTTGTCCGCAGCGATAGTGTTGGTGGCTTGATCTGGGGGGATCCCTCGCAAGCTCAGGATGACATCAGTCTACGTGTGTTGGGGTCCAGGATATGGGACGCGACACGGCCAGGAGATAGCTCATGGCACTGCCAGTAAAACCATAGGCGTGAGGGTCGGTCCGATCGATCTGCGACTTCCAGAGTTCACGGACGCGTGGGCTGAACTGGGCGAGCGATGTCCACAGTGAGCCGTGCCCGAAGCTCTTCTTGCCCGGTTCGTCGTAGGTCTTGTTGCTGCCGTCGATATTCGCAAACCGGGGGTCAGCATCTTCGTCGCGAAACATGAACTGGGTGTTGGTCTGGATCAGCTTCTCGATATCTGCCCGGTCGAACCTGATCCCCTGGTTGTAACACGCGACGACGTAGCCGACATCCGTTCCGTAGTAGCCGCCCTTGGGGTGTATCCACGATGTGAAGTAGGTGTCTCCCTCTCCAAACACACCACTCTTGTAGTCCCAGGCTCCGAGGATTTCACGATAGTTCCACTCCGCGTGTCGTTCGTCGATTCGCCAGTTCCGCTTGAAGACACGCGCGCACCGCTCGATTCTGTCTCGATACCAATCGCTCCCGGTCAATCGATATGCGATCAGAAAGCCGTTCAGCATCTCGTGGAGCTTGTTGTAAGCGAAGGTCGTTCCGGCGAGATGGTCTGCTTCAGGAATCAACTCACCCGTTTCGGAATCAGGTTTCTCCGTGATTTTGATGTACCAGCCTTCGTCCTTACCCATTTCCTTCCAACAGCCACGTCGGTCCCAACCGGGAATCGAATGCTCAGTGATGTCCTTGAACCATTTCTCCGCGATCTTACCGTAACGTTCCGACAACGTCGGATCGGATCTGACTACTTCCACGAACCGAAGCGCGGGTTTGTAGTACACAATTCCTGCGTGGATGACCATGTAGGAATGGGTTCGTGTTTCGTAGTGATACCAGCCCGACCACGTGTCAGGATCGGTTGGATGGATGTACCGCTCCGCGAGGATGCTTTGCATGAGCGCGACAAACGTGTCGAGGAACTCTGTCTGGTGGGAATACGCATACGCATCCAGAAGTGGAGTCAGTTTGTGTGAGTTACTCCAGAACCAGCTCTCTCCGCTGTCGGCCAAAGGAGCAGGCGGTTTGCGCCCGTTCTCGAGTATGGTGGGCCGGATGCTCTCGAAGAGGGCACGGTGATCATCGGACGTGGCTGTGAGCGGAGGCGCTTGGGCCTGTGAAGCAGAGGTGAGCATCATCATAGCGAAGATTCCTCGGATTATTCCCACGTGTAAAGGTCTTTCTGATATTGAGTGGACGCGTTTTGCCTACACCCGCTGGTGTGGTGGGCCAGGGCCCACTCTGTGTGTTCCAAGTTCATTCCTTCCGGTCCTGCCGAAAATTGATTCCCGTGTGAAGGTGTGAAAACCCGGCGCTCGCATATAGAGCTTTTGCGTTCGTGCTCTCGTCCATTACGCACAGGGTGACCGTCTGCTTTCCCTTTTCGTCGATCAAGCATGACAGAGCTTTCCTCAACAGTTCTCTGCCGATGCCTCGTCTGCGTGAATCCTCCCGGACCCCGACATATTCGATATACCCCGCCGTTGGCGTTTCGAGAAGTACCCGGGTATAACCGAGGACCTGACCGTCGTGATTGTAAACAAAGACTTGCTTGTCGGAACACAGTTGGTCCACGATCTCACGACCCTTGATGTAGGTCGAGGGGAAGGCAGCGTCGTGCGTCGCGATGAGGCTGTCTGTGTGAATTTCGTCGAGATCAACACACAAGGAGTCGCCGATAACAGCACTCTCTGCTCGTGGCCTCGTAGATGTGCGCCCTGCCCGTCGCCTGGAAGCCCAACGAGCGGTAGAATTCATCACCTCGCGTGTTATGCTCGTTCTAGAAGCTGTCTATTCTCGTTATTTCAATCGGAAGGTCGGTAATCAGCCTTGCATACAAGGCCTGCGATAATCCTTCCCAATCGTCCTGGAGGGCAAAGGGTCCACGAAGCCATCCTTGTCCCAGATCGCTCACATACTCGCACCCGATGACGCCTACAGTCTTCCGGGCCGTCGCGACGACGTATGTCACCTTGTTGGTCACGGTCAGGTCGCGGATCTCTTTCTCGATGCCGTCCGCGTCTGCCGCCGTTTCTGCCTGGATGCAGTGCGTTGCCGGAGACTGGGAATGCCTGAGGACGTAGTCAGCGATCTCGCGGAATCGGTCTGGGCCTGCCGTTTCGATGGTGATATTCTGGTTCACGTCCCTTCCATCTGGTCTGCGATCTGGATGACTCATCCTTGGTTTGCTACTGGCAGTTGGTAAAGGAGGTCCGACTGACGGGTTGTCTGCGGCTATCGTATCTCAGATCGAGGGGGAACCGAGTTCTCGATACGCCCCGAGATTCTCCCGGGTCTACTCGAACATCCGGTTGAATGTCAATCTCATACCCGACGAAAGTGCCGCAGTACCAGACGTCCAGGGCTCACAGACGAACAGCTTTTCGGGTGTCGAAGCTCTCGTAGATCGCGTCGATGACCTGCATCTGTCCGATACTGTTCTGCGCCGGTATCCGATGTTCCGTGTTCCCATCCAGGACGTCGCACATATGCTCGAGCTGAAGCGTGAATTGATGGACCGGTTCGAAGTGGTGACGGTGTGTCGATCCCCGGGACAGATGGTCCAACCAGACAGGGCGGTTTTCGTTGTTCCAGGCACGGTCGGTTCGGAGGCTCCCCGTTGTGCCGATGACTTCGGACTCCTGGCTGCTCCACGTATCGAATCCAACCGTGATTTGGGCGATGCCGCCGTCCGGGAAGATCAACTGGATGGCCGCCCCGTCGTCGACTTCGATTCCCGGACGTCGTGTGGCGAAGACTTCGACCGGATCGGCACCAAATATCCACCTTGCGTGATGGATGTTGTAGCAGGCCAGGTCGTAGATGCTTCCGCCGCCTTTCTCTCTGTTCCACCTCCAGTTCAGTGCCGGCTTCCGGTCCGATACGGGTGCTCCCGATGAGGTGCAGAATGTGGAACGCACCGACATCAGCGTCCCGATTTCACCCGATTCGGTGATCTCCTTTTCGAGCAGATGCATCGGATGGTGGCGGAATTTGAAGGCCTCGGCGATCAGGACATCGTTCCTCTTCGCTGTCTCGACGAGCCGAATCGCATCGGGAGCCATTTGTGTGAACGGCTTTTCACACAGGATTGCATTTACACGCCCCGATTCAGCAAGCTGGCATCCAAGGTCAGCGTGGAAGACCCCCCAGGTGCAGATGACCGCGATGTCGATCGACTCGTTTGCGAGCATCCGGTCGAGTTCGAGATACATTCGCTCAACCGGGAACTGCCGGACGAATCGGTCGATCGAATCCTGTGAGACATCGGTGACGGCTACGAGGTCGGCCCGGTCGGTCAGAGAGCAGGCCGTTGCGTGCGCTCGAGATATGCCACCCGTGCCCACGAGGGCAACGCGATAGGGTGCACTCACGTTCGGTCCTTCCACTTGTATGCGCGTCTCGCGTTTTCGCTGAATACCTTAGGCTCCGCTGATGCGGGTTTGGTAGCGACATACTT
>CAYYGZ010000031.1:21411-27483 GCA_964471275.1 uncultured bacterium
GAGCACGTCTGCGTAGGAACGGTCACTCCGATCGGATACCGGCCAATCACTGCCGAAAATCATACGATCCTCGCCGAACGCATCCCACAGGATGTCGAGATAGGATGCGTAGTGAGAGACGTCTGTTGGTGCCGGCCGAATGGTACAGCGCAGGTCCATCATGCCCGACAGCTTGCAGAAGATATTCGCGTGTTCGGCGGATCTGCGAACGAGATCGACTGCCGCTGGCTCGGGATCATCGCCATTCATCTTGATCCCTGCGCAGTGGTTGATGATGATACGCAGGTTCGGGATTTCGGCCGCGATGGTCAGCGTCTGTTCGTTAAGTGAAAGGTCGAGGCTGAGGTCAAGGTCGGAGAGCCTGTGGAGTCCGTCGAGGTCATCAGGTTTCCACAATCGTGCTCGGATTCCCCGGAAAACCGGGTGTCTGCTGAAGTGATCGATATGTTCCGGGAAACACTCGTCGTGGATATCAAGGTTGCCGACAAGGCCGAGGATGAAGGGTTCGTCGTCCGCGAGATCCAGGACCCACTGATTGTCCTCAACCCATTCACTGCATTCAACGACGATCGCTCCGTCCACACCGACTGGCCTGGCGCGTTCAATGCATCGGTCCGGGAGCGTGGTGGTGTAAATCGAATCGTCCGGATCGGGCCAGGGGGCGCCTTCAGGGCGGTGGGGGTCATAAAGGTGGATGTGGGTGTCGACGATCATGGGGACCTCATTGACAAATGAGAGGTGATGAATGACGAGAGAGATTCAGCGTTTGACGGTGTGGCCGGCAGCGGCTAGCGAGCGTGCGGTCAAGTCGAGATCTGATTCCTTGATGAGGATGTAGTCGGTATCGAAGGTTGAGATGACGAAACCGGGGATATCCGCTTCTTTCAGCGGGTTCAGGATGGATGCCAGGATTCCGGTAGCTGAAAAGTCGAGCGATCCTTCAACGCCGAAGACAGCATAACCTAACTCGACAGATACGGTTGCAGGCACGGTGGCTTCCGGACAGACAATCGAGAGCTCCTGGCTTGATCGCGTCAGGGAAACCAGATCACCGACCGCCCAATTCGGGATTGCGGAGTCGGGAGGAAGACGGCAGACTGTGAATCGGCCGGGCAGATGGGTGAGTGTTTCTGGCATCCGGAAAGCAGAGACGTTAAGACCTGTGTTCGGTAGTATGTCATCTGGATGACGAGTGTATCCGGGCTCTTCCTGTGTCGGTTGGTTGCCGTCTCACGCCGGATCTCCTCCTTCTTCTCGTTCCAGCAAGCCCCAGTTCGGCGGGAAAGAGATCGGCGATCAAAGATCCTGTCGTCCACCAGTGTGAAGCCAATCTCGATCGGATAGCCTTCTGGTCCGATCCCAGAAGCCTCTATGTCGATGATGATCGGTGCATTTGTCATTCGACATCTCCATCACGCTGACTGGATCCAGCTGAATCCCTTGTATGTGTCGAGAAACGCCTGCAGGTGACTCGTCCGGAAATCTTCTCGATTCCATTCTTCTGGTGAAAGCAGATGCCGATGTTCGGGACGGAACACGAAAGTTTCCGCCGCAACCGCGTCATTGTGCTTCATCTGCACAGAAATCGATCGGCGAGCATAGTATTCGCCCTCGAATCGGTCCAGCAAACGAAAAGATACGGCGGCGACATCCGGGTAGAAAGCGCCACCGACGGTGTCTCCGGCAGACTGAACTAGTCCCGGATAGGACGCATTGTGGACGCGATATCTCGCATACCCTTTGAGGGTGGCCGATACGCTCTCGTAGTGCCGCCCCGTAACTGCGGTCATGACCTCGCCAAAGACGAGCGAGCCGTAGGCGAAGAAGTTCATATCACTATTCGGGCCAGGGGTAGGCATTGGAGCCGGCCGCGTCATCGAACGGGCCGTCCGGGAGCTCCGTCTGCCAGGCTGTCACGTGATCAGCCAATCGTTGAACGATCTCCGGATGTGCCTCCGCCACGTTGGACAGTTCCGTGGGGTCGTTCGGGACGTCGAACAGTTCTACACGTGTTCGATCCGGGTTCACCAGCAGCTTCCAATCACCATCGCGTATAGCCAATATGGGGCTTCTGTTGATGATGTGACCGGTGATCCGGAATCGCCACTCCCATTTCAGATATGTGTCCCTTCCTCGGACGGACCCCTTGAAGACATCCAGCATCGATTCTCCGTCCAGTGCGTATCCGTCAGGAATATCACAACCGGCAGCCTCACAGAAGGTGGGTAACAGATCGACGGCGGAGACGGGACTGCTGTTGTTGACGACGCCGGCAGGAGTTCCTCCACCGGGCCAGCGCAGGATGAAGGGCGTACGGATACCACCTTCATACAGGCTTCGCTTTCTGCCTCTGAAGGGGCCGGGACTGCCAACGCCGCTGTGCGCCGAATTTCGGATAGCGATGTCTTCGGGACCGTTGTCGGCTGAGAAAATGACGATCGTGTCTTCGGTCAGTCCAGTTTCATCGAGGTGGTCCAGCAAACGACCCACGTGTCGATCGGCATTGGTAACAGCAGCGAAGTAGATCGCGTTAGCCCCAGCGTGCTTGCCTTCCAGACCGACAGGAATCTGGCTGAGGTAGGGCTCGAGTTGCTTCTCGTCCGGATCAAGCGTCGCGTGGGTGTCGTTCAGCCAGACATTCAGCAGAAACGGCTTCTCTCTGTTGCGATCGATGAACCCGATTGTCTCGTCGACGATGAGTTCTGAGGAGCTCGCCCGGAGGGGACCGACATCATTGGTCAGGAAGCCGAGATACGGACCGTTTCCCGTGTTGACCCGGCATTCGTCGATCCCGTATTCGAACGGCTCCGGCGCTCCCTCCCCGTTACCGAGGTGCCACTTGCCGTAGTGCCCGATCCGATAGCCGCTTTGTTGGAGCAGTCGCGTGTAGGTCGTTGCGCTCGTGTCCAGCCAGTTGGGCATACCGCGACGCGCATTGAGGTCGTGGCCAGCGAAGTGTCCGTGAACGCCGTGACGCGCCGGGAACTGTCCGGTCATCACGGCGGTTCTGCTCGGCGAGCAGACACCCGAGCAGACATAGAACTGTGTGTAGAGTGTTCCCTGTGACGCGAGTCGATCGAGGTTGGGTGTTTTCAAGCGATCGTGACCATAGCAGCCCAGGTCACCCCAACCCCAATCGTCGGCAAAGATGAAGATGATGTTTGGTCGGTCGGACATATCTAGAACCTCCAACGCAGAGAGTGGGGAGCTCGCAGAGGAAGGTGAAGATTGGGTTCCTCTGTCTTCTTTCACAGAATGCTAAGGTCAAAGGTCCTGGAAATTGACGGTGCTTCTATTGTGGTTTGGGAAAGAGGCAGACAACACAACCCGTTCTGCCTCCTGAGTTGATGCCGAGGGCGTTCGCCCTGTGTTCCGTGTGGGAACTGCGGCGCTCAAGGGTTGTTGGGCCTCGCTGACCTGGGGCTGTCGCCCCAGGCTTTTCACGGTCGCCCTACGGGGCTGAACCCGATTCTCCCTCTTTGCCCTTTGTGTCAAGCTTCTGTGTTTACCTCCAGATGGACCGGAGTTCCGAGATGACGAGTGAAGCGATCAGAGTCGTGTCCCCTCTTGTGTAGAACTCCAGTGGATGGTCGCAGGCCTCAGGAAGATAGCAGCAGGAGAAGACGACAGTGCCGTCTTCAGCGAAGAGCTCGAGTGAGGTGCGATCGATGACCAGGCGAAGTGCGATGCGGTGGTCGACCGATCGAATCTGGGCAACTCGGCCCAGGCAATTGATTTCCTGCTCGATCGGGCAGTATTCGACTGTATGGCCTTGCACCACGATGCCGAACCGGTCCATCCCATCTGGCTCGAACTCGATCCGCACGTCGAAGCAGTCGTGGCGTGATTCTGGAACGAAGGGGCGGTTCTTCAGCACATCAATGTTGTGGAAGGATTCTGTCTTCGCATACAGCATCTCGATTTCACGGATTGGATTCCGCTGGAGCCGAACGCCGTTCTGCGTCGTTCTCAGGCGCAGCTCGACAGGAATGGACATCTGCTGGTTGAAAGGCATGGCCGGATACTTGCCACCCCGCATCCAGGATATCTGAATGCGTCGACCATCGTCTTCCGGGATATCGCTATACGTTTGTGCGGCATACCCGTTCTTCCCATACTCCGATTGCAGGACCTTACTCTCCGCCCGAAACTGCCGGCCGTCGAACGATCCGATCAGGTAGCCGCCGTCAGCGCCCCAGTATACCCACTTCGCATTGTCTTTGTTGCCATCCACATAGAGCTGGAAGAAATCCGGGCACTCGGTGACGCCTGGCAGGCTCAAATCCTGGAGATGCGACCAATCGACAAGGTTTGCAGAGGAATAGAGGGAGTAGTCGTTTCCGTCCAGATAGAGAGCGAGTATCCATTTCTGTGTAGGCTCGTGCCAGACGACCTTCGGATCCCGATTCTGTGAACGGACGTGATCGATGACGGGGTTACTACCGTGTTTTATCCACGATCGTCCGCGATCATTGCTGTAGGCGATGCTCTGTGTGAATGCGACGGGTGCGGAGGCGTGCGTGCCTGCGGAGGTGTAGATGGCTACGAGGACTTCTTCCTCGCCGGATTTGAAGCCACCGGTGTTGTGCCAGTCGACGATGGCCGAACCGGAGAAGATCGTGCCCAGATCGTCGGGATGCAGAGCGTGGTCGAGTTGCGTCCAGTGAAGAAGATCGGGGCTGACTGCGTGACCCCAGGTCATATTGCCCCACTTGACGCTTACCGGGTTGTGCTGGAAGAAAAGATGATATTCACCCCTGTAATACACGAGCCCGTTTGGATCGTTCATCCAGTTATTGCGAGATGAGAAGTGAACCTGTGGCCGATGAAGTTCGGAGTAAGACATTAGATCAATTTTCGAGGAAATGAGGCTGGTGATTGACAGCGGTCAGTGTGATGGCGGTCGTCGATCCGTGTGTCAGATGATGAACGAACGCCCCTGATGACGGGCACAGCAGCTCATTGCTAGTCGTAATTGCTGGGTCGATGGTTGCCCATCAGGCGAAGCTGGCGTTCGGTGGCCACCTCGAGGATCGTTGGGGCGAACTGGAACTGGTTCAGGTAAGGTGGAAACTTCTGGGTGATCATACGGTTGGCATAGTGCACCTGGAGCAAGTATCGCATCTGATCTCCCGTATTGGCTGTACCTCGATGCCATACTTCACAGCGAAAGATGACGACATCTCCGGCATTGCACAGGATCGCTTTCTCTCCTTCGCCCTTCCAGGCTGTATCACCGTTCGGGCGTCGACCGGAGAGATGACTGCCGGGTACGAACGTTGTCGGTCCCAGCTCTTCGGTCAGATCATCGAGATAGTAGTGGGCGGTTGTGATGAAGATCGGTAGACGAACCCGGGGATCAGCAAGGACATCCTCAGGTAGGCTGAGTGCCAGCCAATCCGTGTGCAAATTCTGGTCCGGGCGACCACCACCGGTCATCCAGGATGTCATCCCGACACAGTGGCAGTCTTCACCGTGAACGGCTTCCTCTATTTCGATCACTCCGGGACGGTCCAAGAACGGGAGGAAATGTTCGTGACGATTGAAGACATTGTTGATCGCCTTGTTCATATAGCCGTGCCTGGCTGGGTCGGTATGCTTGTCAAAGCTCTCAGGGAGCGCCGTGAGGGCGTCCATCTGTGCTCGAAGATCTGCTGTTTCCCCGGATGACAGTACGCTCGGCAGAT
The DNA here is from genome assembly GCA_964471275.1 of uncultured bacterium. Classification (GTDB taxonomy): domain Bacteria; phylum Latescibacterota; class UBA2968; order UBA2968; family UBA2968; genus UBA2968. The sequence continues at coordinate 27,099 of CAYYGZ010000031.1, forward strand.
AGACATAACCATCGCGATACAAAGCCTCGATCTGGTTCTCGAGTGTGTCGTATACAACGAGAGGCAATGATTCCACAGGGTTAGTCGAACCTCAGATCAAGGTCTGGACGACCGTCGTCAAAGATGAGGCGGACCGTTCGGGTCAAGTATGGGAATTTCTTTCGGAGGAAGGAGAAGGTGCTGTTCAGGATGACCACCTTGTCCGTGCTTCCCATCGTGTCCCATTTCTGACCTTTGACGTTGATCTCGAACGCCTCGATGCTTGTCGTGGAGTCGATGGCTGTCGGATCCGTCTTGCTGATGAGTGATTCGAGTCAGCGTTCGGCCATCAGCCACACGACCGCCAGATGTTGCTTGCCAGGACTTGGTGGCGGATTGTTGGTTC
>CAYYGZ010000032.1:0-18636 GCA_964471275.1 uncultured bacterium
GAGGGCGTCCCGGGCGGACAGATCGTCGCTTCGGATGAAGACCATCGACACCGTAACCCGCGTACTGAGATCGCCACCTATAGAACAAGGTCCTAACCTGTTAATACTATTCTGACAACAGTACACACTAGTATGCCTGACCCAATCAGCCCCCTCGGAACACCACGCGTCCTCGTCGCCGCACCGGAGAACCCCAGACACGCTCATCTCGCCTGGCCAAAGCTTGCATTGACCTCGAATGGAGTCCTCATTCTGGTCTACAGTGCCGGTGAGTTTCACGGTGCCCACAGAGAAGGATGCCCGGCCGTCTCAGTCTCCTCAGACAACGGTACCACTTTCAGCGATCCCCAGATCCTGGCGGAATTCGGTGAAGGTGAAAACTACACGCACTGTGGGAACCTGGCCATTGGTACGACGACCGACAACGCGATCATACTCATAGCGATGGCGTATCGGGGAGATGAGGCAAACAGCATCTTCTGCTGGGTCTCGATCGATGCCGGCCAGACCTGGCAGGACATCAATGTCGCAGCACTCGCCGCCGGAAGAACGGGATCTGTCTACGGGCATATCTTCAGCGTACCGGGGCGGGGATATGCCGTCTGCGGTCACTTTCGGGCGGGCTCCTACCCGAACGATAGCGGGCTGTGGATCAGCTTCAGCCAGGATGGCCTGCATTGGGGGGCGCCGGAACAGATTTCGGATGAATCACTGGTGGAACCGGATGATCCAGATCGTGTGATTGCTCCGGTGACTGAGCGTTCGATTCCCAACAAGACGCCAAGCCGGATCTCCATCTGGACATCAAGCTCACTCGGGTTGGAATGGTCCGAACACGGCACGGTGATCGAATTCCCCCACGAAAAGGGCAGCGCGAACACGGATTTCGGTTATCCCTGGATGGTCAAATGCGAAGATGGGAAGTGGCTGATAGCCTTCTACTTTGGTCAGCAGAAGGGCCCGAATGCGATATGGGGATTGGATTTCGAACTGGGTCCGTGAGTGACCTGGAGGTGATCCGGTCGGTCCCGAAATCCGGAACTCATCGCTTGCGCACCGACATTTGACTCATCTTTAAACACCGGAGAGATGTAGATCCGTGACATACCGAGTCTATCAGTATCCGAAGTGCAGCACCTGTCGGAACGCGCTCAGGTGGCTCGACGCGAAGGGTGCCGACTACCAGACCGTCGACGTCACGCTGACCCCCCCGACAAAGACCGAACTCGAGATGATGCTCGCCCATTACAACGGCGATCTCCGCCGTTTATTCAACACCTCGGGTACTCAGTATCGCGAGCTCAGGATCAAAGACAAACTCCCTGCGATGTCACCGTCTCAGGCCATTGAGTTTCTCAGCAGGAACGGCAAACTCATAAAGCGTCCCTTCCTCATCGCCCCTGATGTCGGCCTCATCGGCTTCAAGGAAAGCGAGTGGACCGCCTCCCTCCCCTAACCACCACCGACAAGTCGACCCCAAATCCTGTACACATCCTGACGCACGGCAAGTCTGTGTCCCTCTGGCACACCCGTGGAGCACACGCATGAAGATCACCGGCATCCGCTACCCAACCCTAACAGATAGAAATGAACCGGCCCTTCGGCGACGCGAACAACCCGATTGGCGGCAGGCCTATGACTTCAACCGCGCTCTGGCTCGACACGGATGAGGGTCTATCCGGCATCTCTATGGCCTGAAGCGGTGGCGGTCTCCTTCAATCCCTGGTAGACAACCTGCTCGTCGGTCAGGATCCACGTGGCGTCCTGGGCATCTGGAATGCGATGGTCGATGGCGATCGCCTGCAGGCTGGCCACTTTCAAGAAATACCAGGCAGCCCTGGAAACAGTCAGCGGTGCCCTGAGCCACCTGTGTGAAGAGAATGCCAAACTGCAGGACGAGTTGGACGAGTTGGACGAGACGAAGCAAGCCGATCAAGGGTCAGCTGGAAATCCTGCAGTTTGAACGTGCCCCTATCGTGAAGCTGCTGCTCGATCTGGAAAGAGCCCTGGCCAGTCAGAACAAGGAGATTGTCGGCATCCAGACGCAGCTGGGCAAGATCACCGACGAGAACGCCAAGCTCAAAGCAGGGAAGAAAAGGTCACCCCTCCTAACCACCTGCACGGAGCCAGAGACGTCTGGCTACCTGTTGCGGGATCCAGCCAACAGCTCTTGGTAAAACCTCTGGTTCACCGAGTATCTTTCTCCTCCAGACGATCCAGTTCGATAGACTTGATTCGCTTCAGGGCATCGTCGAGCAGCGACCGATTTGTAGCGATCAGATCCGCGACGATACCGGTCAGGAACATCTGGAACCCGGCCAGAAGTAGGATTGCCGCCAGGACAACGGACTGGACGTGAAGATCGCCTTCCCCGGTGAACAGGTAGTAGTAGACAAAGCGAGCCCCGAGGGCGATTCCAGATGCGAAGCTAAGCCCACCGAAGATTGTGAAAATCTTGAGCGCCTTGTATTGCGTGTAAGTCCGCAGACTAATCAACCCTGATCGGACGACAAACGTCGACACATTGCTGAACAACCGTGACTCGCGGAGCTTCGGGTTCGTCTCGATCGGCACGCTCAGCACCGCGAACCGTTTCTGACCGGCCTCGACAACGTGTTCGGCTGTATGGTCGAAGTCGGTAAACGTGGACAGCTGAATCGCCGCGTCACGGGTGTAGGCGCGGAATCCACTCGCCACATCGGGTACATCCAGATGACCAAGCCGGCTGATCATCCGGCTGCCCATCTTCTGCAACGACTGCTTCGTCAACGAGAAGTGCTCGATCGTATCTGTGCGCCGATTCCCGATTACGATCTCGGCTTTCCCCTCAACGATCGGCTTCACCAGCTTCGCGATATCCCAGCCTGCATACTGATTGTCACCATCTGTATTCACGATGATGTCAGCACCCGCTTTGAGGCACGCGTCGAACCCGGCTCGGAATGCATAGCCAAGCCCTCGGTTCCGCTTGAACTCCACGATGTGCTCGACACCCGCCTTTCGCGCAACTTCCACGGTCCGGTCAGTCGACCCATCGTTGACCACCAGAATCTCGACCTCATCGATCCCGTCAAACTCGCGCGGGATATCGGCAATGGTGCCGGGAAGCGTGTCCTCTTCGTTCAAACAAGGAATCTGTACGATAACCTTCACATCAATCTCCAAAAACGGCGGCGGATGCCTCTGCCGCCTGCTCCACTTTCTCTTCATCACTCACCGCACCCATCGCTTTGTAGAAAGCCTCGTCGTAGGTGCGTGTCTTGATCACGACCGGCATCGGTACGGCGTGGCCGAACACCAAGGCTTGCTGCTTTGAGTCCAGGCTTGCCAGAACGCTCCGGAGTCCCGGCCCGTTCGACACTCCGGTCAGAACAGCGTTGATGTCCTTCTCGTCATTCAACAGCGCCGTGATCTTCGTGCCCAGCTGAGAGAGCACCTCCTCATCGATGCCGGATGGCCGCTGATCGACAACGAGGAGTGAAACGTAGTACTTTCGCATCTCACGCGCAATATTCCCGAAGATCGTCTGTCTTGCGGTAGACGGATTCAGAAACTTGTGTGCTTCCTCGATCGTGATCACCAGGTGACGCGGCTGATCGGCGGGATTCTGTGTCGCGTAGAAGTTCTCACTCTTCGACACGTATTTCTCGTGAATCCGGCGAGAGATAATGTTCGCCACCAGCAGATAGGCCAGCATGCTCGTCTGTCGGCCAAACTCCAGAACGACATGGATTCCACGATCGATATAGTCCATCATCGTGTCTACCGCATCCTGTCCGTTCAGCCGATCGACCATGAACGGAAAACCTTCCAACCGTTTGAGCTTCCGGTGCAGCGCGGACATCGAACTCTTATTTGCGCCAATCTCTTCCGCAAACGTCTCGACATCGGGCCCGTCGAGCGACAGCAGTGTTCTCAGCCACTTGCTCTTGTACATCGCGTAAACCAGATACGCGGACTCTGATGCGGTTGGATTCAGCTGCAGCTCGTCCTGCAGCGCGATCACATCTTCCACAGCCACCTGATCATACGTGATGTAAACCTCGTGATCCGGCGCCTGACCCCTTTTCCGGGTCGATTCCGGATCCAGTGAAAAGAGGGCGACCTCACTCCCGAACAGCTGCTTCAGACCCTTGACAAAACCACCCTTCCCGTTGCCCGATTCCTTCATTGCTTGGAAACCGTATTCGTTGTGCATATCGAAGATCAGGTTGACAGCCTTCTTCTTGTTGATCAACCCGCACAACACAAGCCGTGTCAGGAACGACTTCCCCGTGCCTGTCTTGCCGAAGATCCCGTTACTCCGTTCGACAAACCGATTCATGTTCAGACAGACGGGTGTCTCCATATCGAGCGGCGTTCCTACGTGGAAGTACCGATCGTCACGCGCTTCGCTCCCGAAAACACGCGACACATCTTCCTCCTCCGCATCCACAACCTTAGAAAAGTGACTGGGGATGGTTTTTACCGGCCTCGCCTCGTCCTCGACGATCTCCCCCTTCTCAAGCATCAACATCGGTCTCAGCGCCACGGTTACGTAGGTGCTTGCGCCATTCAGGACGCTGTGCAGCAGCTGATCCCCGTCGTGCGGCGGATAGAGAAGAATGTCCGGATTCGTCGCATCGAGCTTCAGATCTGTGATCATCGAGAAGAACTCATTCTTGAAGCCTTCCACCACCACGAACTTCCCGGCCTTGATATCCTCGACGCTCTGCTCCGGATCGAGCTTCATGTCCACACCTTCGACGAGCGAGCCCTGGGTAATCACCCCCAGCGGATCCCGATCCGACGCAAGGCTCAGCTGCTTCCCGTTCCGCTTACTCATCTCGGAGCTTCCCTTCCCCCGTCTGAGTCATCTCGGCCTCCTTCGCCATTGACGTCACCAGGCCTGTACGATCCACCGTAGCCTTCCGTGTTCGGAGCCTGCGCGAGCGGAGTCGATGGGTGATTCCCGCTCTTGGCTTCATTGAGAGATCCGTCGAATCAACGAACTCAAGCGCTCGTAGTCATCCCGAATCAACCGCGAGAGTTCCTTTCCCAGCTTCACGAGATATGCCATATCAAAACCCCGCGCCTCCCAGGCATTCCGCACCGACGCGATGATCAGATCGTCGCTCGGCAGATTCGATCCACCCAGGATTGACCTTACATAGTCACCATTCTCGGTAAGCGTCTTCACCTCGCGCTCGTCGCAGGTATAGCAGAACGAATGGATTCCGGGCGGTTGGGGCGGCAGAATCTGGAGCGGACCCCGATCACCCGCGTGTCCGACGATCAGGGCATCGAACTCCGTCTTCAGCAGCTCGAAAATCTGCGGCTGCTCGCGGCGGAGTTCTGCTTCGGTCATCCCATACGCGGTCGGCTTCCGATTCGTATCCGCAGACTGCGTCCGGATGTCATACACCAGTCCATACGCGGTCGGTCGAGTGCCGGTCTTGACGAATGTCCCGAACCCGGGTGCGCCATTGAGCTCACACGCCTGCGCCGTGAACAACGACGTGCTGCTTTCGATGACCTCACCAATATGTTCACCTACCGAGACGGTTGGCATCAACTTCCCTCTCTTGTGATATGCTGAACCCCGATCCAGTCAGTTCGAGGCATAGTACTCAACGCCGCCGCCACCTGAGTAGGGTTTGATCCACTCTTCCTGAACGTCGAGACCAAACCCGGGTGCGTCAGAAGGCACCAGCTTCCCGTCCTTGGGAACGGCAACACCCGGAAAGCGTCTTACCTCTTCAAGCGGAATGCCCGGGTCCGATCCAAGCCAGAACTCCGCCATCAGGGACTCGGGCATCGCCATGGCAAAGTGCTGTCCGAATGCCGAATTCGCACCACCGTGCGGTATGGTCTGAAGCCCGGCGGCCTCACCGATTGTGTAGATCTTCACAGCCTCACTCAATCCGCCGCACCAGTTCAGATCCGGCTGTAGAACATCGACACACCGGTTCTCCACGAGTTGCCTGAATGCGATACGTCCGTGATGGTCCTCACCCGTCGCGATCGGCATCCAGGGTACGGCCTTCTTGAGCGCGATATGCCCTTCCAGATCTCCCGGGATCAGGGGCTCCTCCAGCCATCGCATTCTGAACGGGCGAAGCCGCTCAGCGACCTGAACGGCGAAATCCAGGTTGTAGGACATCACCGCATTCAGCATCAGATCAGCATCTGGCCCGATCGTCTCGCGTGAAGCGGCCAGCTTCTCCTCCAGACGGTTCAACCCCGCTGTCCCTTCACGATACTGAACAGGGTTTGTCACTTTGAAAGCCTTGAAGCCGAGCTCCATCCCCCAATCCAGGTCATCGCCTGTGGCGTACAGATCGATCGCTTCTCTGCACGGGCCCCCAAGCAGGCTGTAGACGGGCAGCTCGAGAAGCTTGCCCTTCAGATCCCACAATGCGAGATCGACCGCGCTCTTCGCGACGGTCGCGTGACCCGCATCTCCAAGTCTCTGAATCGCCCGCCACATCAGATCGTTCAGATACTCTGTCGCAAGACAGTCACGTCCAACAAGTAGCGGAGCATAGACCGTCTCAATCACCGATGCCGATGGCATCCCGAAGCTGCACGACCCGAGTCCCCACGTTCCATCCTCGGCCGTAACCTTCACCCAGACCGCACCCCCGCCCATTCCCGGCATCTTCCCAGGTAGTCTTGAGAACTCCGGGTAATAGTTGATCGGGAGGGATCTCGGTGAAGTCCTGTTCCAGGTATCACGACGAGGCTTCGTCTTCGGCGGCACCTCAGGCAGCTCCAGCCGCACGGTCTGTATGGATTTGATATTCAAAAGCACGCCCTTTGGAAATGGCTTGGCGCTTGGGGCGAGGAGCCTGGAACACCTCAGAAAACGCAGATACGTACGAGTGCCTCCCCACGCCCCTTGCCCCAAGCCTGCCCTGAGCGAAGTCGAAGGTCCCAACGCGCTCCTGCCTCTACCTCACACATTCACAACCTGCTTCGTCAACTGCTTCGCTGAGATACTTGCGGGTAAACGGCTTCGCACATACGCATCCCTCAACAGCTGAAAGAACACATCCCGATCCGCGCCGCGCACAACCGCTTGCTCGTGCGATTCAGAAAGGACCACAGGATATCCCTGACCCTTCCGACACTGATCCACGACGGTTGCGTGTACGAGGTCGAGCATCTCCGCGTCCTGTGCCACCCACATCGGGATCTCGACACGACCGACCTCACTCCCCGTGTTGACGTAGAAGAACACGATCCGATGAATTCCATAGTCATCGAGAATCTTCGATGCGCTCTCGAAAACGGCACTTCGCTCCCCGGATTGCAGTACGCGTTTGAACAGGACGGCATCGGTGACCCCCTCAATCGGATCACACGGAATCTCCGGATCCTCACCACTCATCCACGGGCACCGATCGCAGTGGGTCGGGTTCTCAGGACACATACCTACTCGCAACGTCTTGATCACGTCTGAGCCACCCGGATCGCTGATGTAGCCGCAGACAGGAATGCGCACGGCTCGCAGCCGGTCCATCGCTGAAAGAAATGCCTGCAGTGTGGAACGCCGGAAGGCGAGCGGCTTTCCCTCGAGCATCCAAAGAATAAGCGTCCCATCCGACATCGCCACCGTAGGCTGACTTCTCTCCTCCGCTTCAGCGAGCTCGGTCAACTTGGTAAACTCCATTGCCATTCGCCTGTGACCAACCTGTTCGCGCGTGATGACAGACTTCCGCCCGGACCACTCCTGATAGAGATCAGCATCCGCGTAGAAAAGCGCCGGCTCCGAATCGAGTATCGGCCGCTCTCCAGTGCCGTATGTGATCACGACATATCCCAGATTGACCAGAAAACAGGTCGCCACCTCGTTCCGATCGGGAAAGATCTGCGACCCATCCGTGGCGATCACCGTCAACGCCTTCGGCCTCGTCGGCAGACCTTCGGTCGTTGTTACAGGGTCGATCGGCCTCGCAACCAGCCAGGACATCTTCGCCTTCGCAACCTTGTCTGCCAGCAGTTGAGATTCATCCCTCCACCTCGCCCATTCCTTCACCGCACGCCCAACACGATCGGCATAGTCGTCACTTCCTGATTTCCGATCCACGACCATCGCATCGATCTGTCTCTTCACAGCACCCAGGTTCAGCACGAGATCGCCTCAATTGTGTCCGGAATTAGTAGTAACGCTCGTGGTAGATAGATGGCGCCGCACAAGACGCCTGAAGCCGCGGCCGCTCGAATCACGGGTTGGAATCTCCCCTGCTCCCCACACTCTGCCTCCCTGCCCGAATGATGACGGCAGACTGTTCAGGTGCCGCCTGCCTCCCCGTCTGCCTAGACAATCGCTTCGTAGTAGTACTGCCTCCCGCCACCTTGAACACTCCCATCTCGCGTCCGGCAGACCAAACCCATCTTCTGCAGCGCGTTCAGCCTGTTGCACGCGATGTTTATGTTCTTTCCAAGCCGCTGGGCCAACTCCGCAGACGTTCCGTGCCGTGCCTTCAGCATGACTTCGAGCGCCTCCCGCATCGGTGTCTTGAGGACACCCAGAATAAGTCGCTTCTCGTCTTCCAAACATAGCGCGGCAAGATCACGAAGCTTCAGTACAGCTTCAAGAGTCTCCCGGATCGATTCATTTGCGCCCTGGATGAACACATAGCGCGTCCCGAGCTCCCCACTCGCGATCCGCATCAACAGCTTGCACAGAAACTCGTCCGCCGCTGAAATATCCACGAACTGGATTATGGAAAAATCGAGAGGGGTGGCCGAATCGGGAGGGGTCTGCCTGAGGTGTGCTGTCATTTGATCGAGAAGCCGTTCTCCGAGAGCGCGTCCGCTGAGGATGCCGGATTCCGACTGAAGCTGATAGGCAGAAGACTGCACGAGCATTGCCAACCGTCCTGAGAAGGCTGATGAAGAAGCATACCTGCAAGTGAGGGGGTACTGTCTAAAGAACAGCAGTTTAATTGAAACCAATTAAGATACGTCTATGATACGAGCCGTGTGCGACCAAGTCAAGACTCTGTTTAGGCACGATCCACTCAACATGTTGATCATACAATGCTTATGTCAAAACAGAACAGATGTCTGAGGGTACGGATTCGATTGCGTGCGCGACACCGAACGGCAATCCGTGCAAGCGCACGTAACTGCCCAGATGCTCAAGTGTATAGCGCACCCGATCTGGCGGGATGCGATCGAAGGGAACGCAGCAGTCGACCAGCGCACGCTTGAGAGGCCGTATATCCTGCTGCTGCAATTGCGCCGCAATCAGGATGCCGGGGCCCACGAGATCGCCGTGAGGAAGGTGTTCGTCGACGTGATGCTCTGCGGAGTAGGCAAAGTAGTGTTCACTGCCCTCTTCGGGACGAGAATGTCCAAGCTGGTTACAGAGCTGCACCTCTAGCGCGAGGCAATCCACCAACTGTTTCAACCCCGCTCGGTCTCCTCTCCCCGCTGCCTCCGCACAGTCGATCGCCGCACCCAGAATCGACGCAGCTGTCCCGTCTGCCCAGGCTTCGTAGTGCGTCGCTTCATCGAGCTGGCCCTCGTCGCGGGCGAACCGCCAGTCCCAACTCCCTGTCGCGATCGAAAGCAGATCACAGATTCCGGCTGCCCGGAGCGACCGCGGGGCCTCAGCCAGCACGTCCAGATCGATGATAACCTTTTCGGGTGGCCCGGTCTCTACATACTTCACGCACCCATCTTCTCGGACCCCCGCCGCCCACGTAAAGAACGCATCGACCGTCATCGCCGTAGGCATCGAAACGACCGGAAGACCCTTCACCTTCCCGATATATTTAGCGGCATCGACTGCCACGCCTCCACCGACTGAATAGATCACATCACCGACGACATCTTCGGCCAGCGATTGCCAATGCGTCTCAGTCGCCTGTCCCGTCACCACCTTTGCCGAGTTCGTGAATCTCAAACGCCCTTTAACAGCCTGGTAGGCTTCCTGGCTCACCACAAGGGCAACATCCCGGTTCTCTTCGATCTCCTCAAACGGGAGGATGTCAATTCTCGGAAGTGGCCAGATAGTCATGAAGTCTGATTCCTTGGTAGGCTCATCCGGGCCTCTGGACCGAGCCGTGCGTGACGAGAGATGGCTCAAAGATCGATTGGCCACGTCGGCCGTCTGATCTTCGTATACGGGAATAGGGAAAGGTCGAGCGAGGTGAGCCCCGAACCGTCAGCAATCACGATCTCCTTCGCGATACCCGCGAAACCTGCTCGAAAATGTACAGCCGATTTGACAACCAGGATGTCGTTGTCGAACGGGTCGATCCCCGCGGATCTAAACTGCTCAGGGTCTCGCGTTTGTACTCGTTTGCTACATACAATGACATCGACGCCGCTTACACGGATAACCGCAGATGTTCCGATATCCCCCCAGGCGCCGCGCGACATGGGTCCCTTATACTGGAACTTTCCATTGTAGATCAGTCTGACTCGACCTTCGATGTCGATCGGCTCACCGTGCATGTCGTCTGTCTTCGCCCCCAGCGATATCTTGATCATCTCCCCGACACCTGCTTGAATCGCCTGCCGCACCACCTCCGGATCGTAAATCGTACCGATCGCCGCTCGCTTCACGCCCTGTTTCAGCAATTCTCTCAGAACTTCTACCGCGTCGTTCGCGCTCCCGCCACCCGGATTGTCCGCCATCTCGGCGATAACGACTGGTCCCTCAGGTGCTTGCATTGCCCTGGTTACGGCTTCCGCGATGGGAGTTGCGCGATAGGTGAACGCTTCGCGGCCTTCCCACGCAGCGGACGCCAATCGCTCTGTCTCCGCGTCGGCAATGGTCTGATCGCTGTCCGCATAGGTAAGTACCGCGTAACCCAGCGATGGCACATCTGCGAAAGGAAACCCCGCAAAAAGCGAAGTCGTCAGGATCTCCGGGGGTCGATCGACCCGCAGCGCGTCCTTCCAGAGGTCGGCATACAGACCCGACTCCGTGTGACACGTGCCTACGGGTGGCATCATCGCTGGCTTGTTCAGAGAAGCAACGGGGTGGACTTCGTCCCTCGAAATTCGCACGATCAATTCACCCGCCTCGACACCCCTCTCACCCATATCCGTGTGTGGATACTTCTGGTAACCGATGATCGCTGTCGCCTTCGCGACCATCAGCTCCGTAATGTGCGAGTGCAGATCCAGGACGACGACGATCGGCTTGTTCCCTGCGACTTCACGAACGCGCCGGATCGTCTCTCCTTCACCATCGTCATACCCATCCGCAACCATCGCTCCGTGGAGGCCAAGCAGAATCCCGTCTGCGTCCGGGTTGGCGACAAGTCCATCGACGATATGACCAGTCATCACGTCGAACGCTTCACGCGTTACCAGACCTGAGGGCGTGGCGTGTGCGGCTACCGTCAGTATCGCCTCATCGCCACGCCTATCGATCACCTCGAGGAATCCCCCAAGGACGGTCGCGTTCCCCGAGTGGGCCTTCCGGATTGCTTCAGGATTCGACAGGTATTGCTGAGCGCGAAAGGCATCTACGTCAGTCAGAACCGTCGAGAACGTGTTCGTTTCGTGTGCAAAACCGCCAACAACCCACTTCATAGGATCTCCCATCCAGCCTGTGCATTCCGCAGGGGAACTTCATCGGTACCACTCATTCCATCAAATATCAAGGCACTTCCTCCGGAGGCTTGCAGGTCACAGGTGATTTCGCTGCCTGCCGACTCTGTCACGGCAACAACAGCGTGGCCCGTCGCGTCATCAAAACGCTCGACTTTCCATGAGCTCCCGTTGAGCTTCTCCAAAGAAAGCGTTACGCTCCGCGCCGTAGCTCCGTTGAGAACACCCACATACCACGTGTCACCCGATCTCCGCGCGATTGCCGCCCACTTTCCCAGTTCTCCGCCGATGCCAACACTGTCATCCCAGACCGTGGGCACGCGATCGAACCACGTCAGTTCGGGCATTGTCCTGGAATCGAAACGACTCGGCTGCGCATACCAGTAGACAAGCTGCAAGGGACTGTAGAATGCGGCCGCGATCGCCAGCTGATGGGCGCACGTCGTCTGCAGACGGGATTCTCTGTAACAGATCGTGTAATCCGCCGCACCGGCGACGAATCGGGTATACGGGAGCAGGCAGTTGTGGGATGAATCCGGGAAATGTTCGTTCCCGCGCACACCCTCTTGTGTGAGCAGGTTTGGATACGTGCGACTCAGACCGGTAGGGCGGTGATTGTCGTGGATGTCCACCATTAGATGGTGGTCTGCACATCTCTCTACCGCGTCGTACAGCCAGGAAGTCCACCCGGCGGGACCCACATTCACAAACCCAAATTTGATCCCCGCGATACCCCACCCTTGGTAGAGTGGCAGGATATCGTCCAGATATCGTTCGAGATGGCGACGATTCACGTAGACGAACACACCAATGCCACGCTCGCGACTGTAGTCGATCACCTCTCTCAGATTCAGTCCTGCCCAACCGGGAATCTTGTCCGTCCGATCTGGATCCGGATCGACGCTGCGCGGATCCGAATGATCGTCGTATTCGTGCCCGTACCAACCGGCGTCATACAGGATGTGCGACATCCCGTGAGCGGCTGCGAAGTCCACGCACGCGATCCCCCCTGCTGTCGACAGGGTCACCTCTCGAATGGCCTTCCCCGGTACGATCCAGTCCGTATTCCGGATCGCGTTCTGTGGGCATAGACTCGCGATCTGTGAGCCCACCCCCACCAGATCGTTGATCTCATCGGCGTGCAGTACGACACGCCAGGGGAGAACCGCTCCCGGTTCGAACGGCGATACGCCTTGGATCCTGGCCGTGAGAATACCTCGATGAGACTCCGCATCGAGCATCATCCTCCCGCTGTTTCGATTCCCGGCCTCTTGTACGACTGCGTAACCCCCGCTCGGCAGCTGGATAAGCAGCGGACACACGGTTGGGTCAGGAAGCGCATTTACGGGCGTTGGGTGATACGTATCCTCCGGCCACGCCTGGCGATACGCAATACTGCCGGTCGGAAACTGAAAAGCGGTCTGCTCGTCAATCAGATTCCAGATCTCTCCGCTGGAATCGACACGCTCATACCGTAGTGCGGCGCCGCCATCGAAAGCGCGCAGCCAGATACGTACAGTTCGCCGAGGAGGAATCGTCTCCGTAACATCAACGGCAAACTCCTCGAACCGATGTGCAACCGATGCGTGCTCACCATACACGGGCTCCCACGTCTCGACCGCGACTCGTTTGTCCACCACGGCCGTGATCTCGAGATTCGCACCCCAGGGCGGCAACCCGTCCGGCGCGAGCCCCATACGAGATGGCTCGATGAGTTCACGTCCATCGATCCTTACACGCCAGAACAGGCTGGCACGTTGTGGGCCGTCATCATCGAGCCACAACGATGCTTCGACGCGCTCATTCGGTGAGCGGACGGAGTAGGTCTTCAACACAAGATGTCCCCTGGCTATAGTGAGTTCAGGTGAGTTGACCGAACATCATGAATGTATCGGGTAACCCGGTCAACCTGAGGCTAGCAGAATGTTGTGCGCAGGATATATGAGAGCGACTTGATATCCGACAAGATTCGTGCGATCATCGGGGGCGCGATCCGAACACGCACGACGAGAATCGAGGCCAAGCTTAAGGATGCGATTGCGCTGCATCCGCCTCGCATAGCTTTCGATCCCCGAAGTGTGGCCGATCTTCACGCGACCATTTTCGAGGGAGCATTCGTCATGACTCGCACTCTGCCGGACGCGGATATCATGCTCGACCAGCTCCGGCACGATCGCTGTGATCTCGAACTTCTGTTCGGCGCCGAGATCAAGACCTGACAGCGACCGCGTGTCCCCCTCGGACAACGCTTCAAACGTACACACATTTCTCACGTTACCCACTCATCCTCAGAAGGCTCCGAGGTCGGGGGTCATCGAGAAAGGATTCAGACAATGCCCTTCAAACTGGGTTACTGTGCGCTGCGGTGGAGAGAACCAGAACTCGGGAAGGCACTCGAGGCACTGAAGCAAGCCGGATGGGACGGTTGGGAATGCAGGCTCCCTCTGGACTGGCTGGGTACGCCGGCTCGTGTGCGGAAGATCTGCGACGACACGGGCATGCCCCTCGCGTGCTTCTCCGCACAGGGGGCCCCTGAAAACCCGGATCACTCACATCAGGAACGTAACAGACGACGCATGGATTTCGCAGCAGAGGTCGGCGCGGACTGTTTCCTGTATATGAGTGACCGGAAACCGGAAGACCGTGCCGTAACCGAGGACGACATTGTCAGATCCGCTGAAGCAGCAGATGCCTGGCAGGACTACGCGTCACAGGTTGGGCTGGAGCTCACCTACCACATCCATACAAACCTGCTCGTGGACTCCGTCGAGGAATGGAAGACGTACATGGCCAACCTGAAGAAGGCCAAGCTCTGTATCGATGTCTCCCACGCGGATCTCTGGGGTTACGACGCCGTCGAATCGCTCCGCGACTTCCGATCGCAGCTCAACTACGTCCACCTTCAGGACTATGCCGATTGCACCGTGCGTGAACCCGGCAACTACAACCCCAGCTGGGTCGCGGTCGGCAAAGCCGTCTGTCTCGACTTCGAAGGTTGTGCCAGAGTGCTGGAGGAAACAGGGTTCGACCGGTGGGTCACTTCGTGCCCGGGCGCCCCGCCGCCCAGTGATGATGCCGTGAGCGAGGCCAAACGAAGCGCAACAATGTACGAGTACTGTCGAAGCGTGGGATTCTAGGACGTCCTGCTTGATGTAGACCGGGATATGGGCTCAGCGGGTTGACCGAGCAAACACATACCCGAGCCGCTGAGGTAGGGTGATCCGAAATCCGCTTTCCCCGGATTCGACAATACCGCCGTCACTGCCGGCCAATACCTCCCACCGCCCCCCCGGGAGCGACACTTCGGGAAGGTCCATCGTAGTGGTCACCAGATCACTGTTCTCACGGAACACGAGCACATACGCGGCGTCAAGCTCATCGGATAGGGATATAAAGCCTGTATACGAAATACCATCGGGCGGCTTGCCGATGGGTAGAATCGTCCCATCAAACAAGTCAGCCCGATGCTCGCGCCAGACATTCACCAATCGTGTTGCAGTGGAGAGGTAACTCTCCGGCAGATTCGACACTTCGAACCAGCCCAGTGGATTCGCGAACATCACCGTCGCGAACAGCGTATCTGCATCGTAGCGTTCCGGTCCGAGAGGATCGTCCGCGTACAGGTCCTGGTTACGAGCGTTGTTGAGAAACTCCATCCGGAGTCGGCGAGGATCGATCCAGCGGGACAGTTGCCAGAGATTCCGAAGGGTCTGGTGCGGCCAGTAGTTGTGGAAGTCAGTATACCGATTCTCCACAAACAGGGGACCTACATTCATCGCACCGAAATACCCCGGTCTGACCTCTGCCGTCACGTCCAGATCGAAGATAACATTTCCTTCTGTCTGATCCAGAACGCCCTGGAAGAACCGTCTCAGGTTCAACAGAGATGCTTCTGTTCGGGCCTTCACCCCATCAATCTTGATGTGCTCAATCCCGTATCTGCGGTGGAACCCGACAATCGTGTCGACGTCCTTCTGCCAGTTCTCGAAGTCATTCCAGGAATCGGGTGCGAACCACAGCCCCAAACCCAGGCCCTGCGAGCTTGCCCGCTCGACAATAGGCTCCAGACCGTTCGGCAGCCGATCAGGATGAGTCTCCCAGAAACGTGGATCGGAGTTGTAGAAGCCCTCCCAGACGCCTCCCTTCTCCTGCGCAACCGACGAGTTCGCCGTCACCCCTCTCTCCCAGCCATCATCGATCTGGACCACATCGACACCCAACTGGGAGGCTGCATCGATTTCAGACTCGAGAAACGTCTGCTGAATCCGGCTGTCTCGTGATCGATCACCCCAGGTATTGCTGATGAACCTCGGTAGTCGATGACACCGGGAGTCGGGGCGATGACTGCTCTGCCATCGGTGGAGAGCCCGTGTTCGCTCGAGTATCCCGCCCTCGTAATCCAGGACTGTCCAGGAGTTCTGATTGGCACCATCGGGTTCGAGCAGATGGATCTCGAACCCTCCTCCCTTCGTCGGCGTCACACGGAGGTCGTTCACTGTCGGCGTTGGCCTTGCGTGTGGAAGCGGCTCCTGTTTGACGAGAACCTTGCCCCTCCGGGCGGAAAGATCCTCGATCACGAAGAGATTGCCCGACAACGACACTTCTCTCTGGGAGGGATGCAGCAGCCATTCCCTCTCCTGGACCAACTCGTTATGCCGATCGGTAACATCGGAAAGGATGACCTGAGTCAGCCGAAGATGCTGAGCGCTGAACCGAATTTTCTCGGCAACCCGCTCGCCAGCCTGAGTCTTGACGATGGCATCCTCTGCTGCGTCTCCCTCGATGCCGGTCGCCTCATTCCTGTCCGATCTTTTCATTTCTTGACCCAAATCCGCGTCAGCTTGTAACCAGAACGATGGCATCTTGTCTGACCGATTCGACCGTACCCTCCAGCGGAGCGTGGATAGCGGCGCCGAGGTCATTGCCACCGACATCGGCAAGGGGCTCGCCCCGCTGAACACGCTGACCTGCGCTGACCCGCGACGATGCGGGTGCCCCCGCGTGCTGCTTGAGGAGAACAACCAGACGGGACGGATCCGATCCCGAGTCTCGCAGGTCTGCCGGACCGTCGTAGTCCGACAGATCGAGCCGCCGTACCAGCTGTTTGAGAGGCGTGTGGCGTGAGGGGTAGAGGGGATGGGGGTTCACAGGGGCAGACTCCTGGAACGGTCCGAAACGCCCTCTATCCGGGAGAAGTGAAGCTCGCGCCTGCTGGCAAGCCTCACGGGGATAGAGATCCTCCGGGCAGGCCAGCAACGTACAAAGACCGCACTCACAGCAGAGCGTGCCCCAGTGACTCCACGACTCCTCGCCGTCCAGTGAGAACAGCAGACCGCGCATCACCTTGTGAGGTTCGACCGCGTGACCGAGCAGGTAACGCGGGCACATCTCCGTGCAGTATGTGCACTGATCGCAAGCCGATTTGCCAATACGGTGCTTGCTCTCCGATGGTCTCTCGGCTCGAGCAACGAGATTGTGATCCGCTGGCAGCACGATAACGCCTGAGGTCGTCTTTGTAACGGGTTGGGTGCTGTCACGACCGAGCTTACCCATCATCACACCCCCGACGAAGTAGGCCGGATCGGGTGTCGTCGCCCCACCGGCCCGGGCCACTAACCAATCGATATCCACCCCAATCGGAACCCAGGCCGTATAGGGCTGTTCCACGGCGCCGGTGACCGTCACCATCTTGCGGATCACGGGTGTCCCCTGTGCGGCGGCAGCCAGATTGTAGAGACTCTCCACATTGCTGACGACACACCCCACGTCCAGAGGAAGACCGGCAGATGGAATAAGGCGACCGGTCGTTTCGTAGACGAGGACGTACTCATCACCGGTAGGGTAGAAATCACCGAGCTCGTGCAGGGCGATGTCTGTTCCCGGCAGCACCTCTTTGAAGGCAGCGATGGCGACGATGTGCTTGGACTTCAGAGCAAGAATTCCGCGGGATGCTCCGGTGGCAGCCATCGCGAGCTGCAGACCCGTGACAATATCTGCCGCGTGGTGCGCCATCAGTTCACCATCTTTGTGCAGAAGGGGCTCGCATTCCGCCCCGTTGGCAACGACCGTATCGACCTGCGGTGACCCCTCACGACCGGCCAGCTTCACGTGCAGCGGAAATCCGCCGCCACCGGCCCCCACGACGCCTGCCGCGCGTGCGGCTTCGATGATATCTACGGACGATAGTATCGAAATCTTGTCTGTCACAGCGATTCTCCAAACAGCTCTTCCGACGGCGCGGGAATCACGACCTTGTTGACGAGCAACCCCTTCCCCTCGACGACTGCGGCCCCCGTGTCGACGGCGGTCTGTACCGCAGAGATCTTGCCTGAGAGACGACAGACTGCCTTGCCCCCCAGGGCCATCGCCAGCCGGATCTCCAGTAGCTGCACGTCTGCGCTCTTGGCCGCGCTGTCTGCTGCCTCGATCAGCGAGGCGACAGAAAAGGACTCGATCACCCCCAGGGCATCGTGATCACGCAAGATCACGTTCCCACCGAGGGCAGGAAACACGCCCGGATCGACGCTCGGGATCACGCACGTGTCGATCGTGAAGGTGCCGGCGACGGCTACCCCGGCTTCCACACTCGCCTGCACGCTCGCCACGTCGCCCGCGACCATAACCATGTATTTCCCTGAACAGATTGTCCGGTTCAGCAGTAGCTTTACTTCGGCTGTCTTCAGCATCTGGTCTGTGACCAGGTAGCCAGCCGCTACACTCGACAGTTCCACCAGGCCGATCGCCCTGGGCTCGTTGTCAGCCAATGATTCCACCTTTCATACGATTCACGCTTTGTGCTCCTTCAATCAATCAGTCAAGCACACTCAGATATTCACCGACCAAGGCCCCACTTGACGCAGATCAATTACCCCGACCTGTACGCCCTTCCCCGGTCTGGGAAGTGTCAACAAAACGGAGTCCCCTGCCCGGTTGAATGAGGGATGGCAATGTTCGTAGCCGCCGCTTGGTTTCAGCCCGGTCAGCAGCAGATGATTTTCGCCCGTTTCAGTATCCAGAAGCGTGATCGTCCCGGTCCGCGTATCATCCGCAACGATCCATCGCTCAGTCACGTCCGGA
>CAYYGZ010000032.1:18736-26762 GCA_964471275.1 uncultured bacterium
TCCGGATCGCTTGTGCGACCCGTCGCAGCTTTGCACTTGATGAACATCACACGATTCCCCGATCGTGTCCAGCACTCGTGTGTCACCCAATCTTCCAGTTTCTCGATGAAGTAGGGGCGGTCGATTCCCTCCCGGACATTGAACATCCACATTCGCTGGAGCGAATCGCCCCCCGTCTCGTTGATATGCAGCAAGCTTTTGCTGTCACCAGGACACGCCTGTGTATGGTTGGTCAGTTGATCCGTCCGGTGTACGATTTCGCTCTTCCCGGTTTCCGGATCCGTTACCGCCAGAACATAGTAGGCTCTCTCGTGCTGGTAGGACGCCGCCAGCATCCCGTTCGCGAATTCCGTATGGCCGCTCGTCGCCTTCCTGCAGAATGGCGCATCGCCGATCGTTTCCATCTTTCCCGTCGACAGATCGCACCGACTGATCGTCTTCGAATCTCCACGGAAGACATATCCGCTATCCCGGCCGAGCGGAGCACAGAATCGATCCCCTCCCGTCAGCTCAACCAGCAGATCTCGATCACCTGTCCGCACATCGACAAGCCAGAGCCGCCTTCCCTCTTCCGTAGACTCAGTCGCAAAAGCACGCTTGTCATCAGGTGTTGTTGTCTCGGTGTCAAAATACGGCTTCACGTGTGTCACGCCACTCGTCAGAACCCGTACTTCATAACCGGTGCCAGCATCCTGATAGATCTCCATCTACCTCGTCTCCACCTTTCCTGATGCCTGGATTCTCTCGTCCTGCCTCTATCCCTTCGCTTCTCACATCTGGCCTCTCACTTCTGCCCGCTAGCCTCTGCCTCCTCACATCTGCCCGCTCACGTCCTTTCGCCCTATCGCCCAACATCCAGAATCCACTTCACCACATCGCACCACCTCTCGAGCATCGTCTCGACGGTCACCGCATCCATCCTTCTCACCCCCGGCCTTGCGGCCACCTTCACCGCGTCCTCCTCTGTCCGACACGCGACGGATACGGTCATCGGCAATTCCGGCTGATAGGCTGAGAATGCATCTGGCCCCCGCGTGATAGCCTCAGCCATTCTGGTACACGTCAGGTCGCGTCCTACCGAGCCAGCCATTTCAGAACAGAGATCGTGACCTTCCGCCTTCTTCACTTCCGTCATCAGCATTTGGAGGGGGGTATGCCCGCGCCACCTCCTACGCTGTATGGTCATCTCCCTGAGCCATCAGCATCAATCCATCACACGTCTCCAGCTCCTCCATCCACAGATGGTATTCACCACGCCTGATAGCTGCTCGCTCCCGAGAAAAGAGCTCGCTGACCCCTTCCATGTCCCATAACAAATAGATCTTCACGTCATCACCTTGTCTGTCACGAGCTGTGTTCCCCACACCCGGCCCCCTCACTCTTGCACCACGTGCACCTTGACAGATCCGCTCGTCTTGTCTGCCGCAATCCGAAACGCCTCCACGATCTCCTCTAGTGGCAACCTGTGCGAAACAATCTTCGTCGGATCCACTTTTCCAGACAATATCAGTTGAATCGCGGCATCGAAATCCTTCTCCCGCCCACTGTAGGCGTAACAGTTCGACCCCGTAACAACCGCCTCCGACCACACCACTTTTCGAAGATCGACTTCCAGCGGCTCGAAGTAACCGGCAACTAGAACAACCGTTCCGCGTTTACGGACACACGACAGCGAATCGTCGAAATTCTGTCCGCCGCCGACTGTCTCGATCACACAGTCGACGCCCCCACCGGACCAATCCTTCACATAGTCGACAACGGACCCGCTGGAGACATCGATCACGTGATCAGCGCCTAGCGCCTTTGCAGTCTCGATCTGCTGCGGATACTTGGCGGTGATGGCGGTCTCTCGAACGCCCGCGGCTACAGCCGCGGCCAGCGCGAGCAATCCGATTGTGCCACCCCCGTTGACCAGGACCCGGTCTCGATGTGTGGCACCCGCCTGCATCACGGCACGATGTGAGACGGCAAGAGGTTCGACAAGCGCGCCCTGCTCGAAAGTGAATCCATCCGGAAGCTTGAACAACGACGACTCGTGCATCAGCGTATACTCGGCAAAACCCCCATGGCCTTCACCGGAGAACCATCCGCGTCCTGTGCAGTGGTTGTAATGTCCTCGCTCACAGAACACGCACGTCCCGTCGTGTGAGAAACACTCCATCGTCACTTTATCGCCCAGCTGATAATGCTCTACGCCATCACCGACGTCAGTGATCAGACCTGCCACCTCGTGACCCTGGGCATGCGTGTGTGACTGGCT
Organism: uncultured bacterium; assembly: GCA_964471275.1. GTDB lineage: Bacteria > Latescibacterota > UBA2968 > UBA2968 > UBA2968 > UBA2968. Next base: position 20,997 of record CAYYGZ010000032.1, read on the forward strand.
CCACTCGCCGTAATAATTATGCAGATCGCTGCCGCAGATTCCCGAACACTTGGTGTCGACCACCACATAGCCTGCGGGGGGTGAAACAGATTCGACCTCCTTCAGCACGATCTTCTCTACGTCTGCATAGATGGCTGCCTTCATCGTTCCCCCTCCTGCCTCTGACCGCGTGACACGACCCTCTCAGTTTCCCGCCCCTCAATTTGCGACTGCGGGTTGCTCTGCTCGTAGAGTTGTCTTGCTTCCGCATGATCCGTATCACGGACCAGAATTCTCCCCAATGTTCATCTGGTCTCTTGGTGTCTGTCCTGTCTGAGTAAACTCTTCGCAAGGCCGAGTTGCAGGTCAGTATCATCGCCAAACCGCCTGGTTGCCTCTTGATAGAACGTCAGAGCTGGCCCATATCGCCTGAGGTCGAGCAGGGACTTGCCCGCAACCGATCACATTGGCAACGTCAAAATATTTGCCTTGAGACCGACCTAACAAAGTGCCAGACAATCCTTGTATCGTTCCTGGTCGTGAAGCTTTCGGGCAACTTCAACGACCTCTGTCCGGATCTCTTTGTCAGCAGGATCCGGCTTGAGACCTGCTTCCACCGTGACGCGGGCAGAATCCAGAGAACCGTGTACACGGTGAATGCGTGCCAGCGTGTGTCAGAGATTCACTCGATTCGTGTCCGCATCGATCGCAATGTTGAGCTCTTCTATCGCTTGTGCCCATTCCCTGCGCTTGATACGGAGACTGATTCGCTGGCTGTGTGCCTCACTGACTGAGGTTGTCAACAGCGTTTAACGAAAGCAGCGATCCCAAATCAGCCCTACCTACTGGCTCAATGTGTCAACACCACTATGACACTGGACACCCTAGGGCCCCGACCGATCTGCCGCGTCTGCCCTTCTGGATGTGTCATCCAACTCTCGCTCCTGCCGAATCAGATCCAGCAGATCCTTCGCCTGGGTCGGATCCGCTTCGAGGACATTCCGCCGCTCATACGGATCCGCCGCAAGATCATACATCTCCGTCTTCTCCGGCCGCAGGTCGCCATCCGTAAACAGCTTCACATCCCCGATTCGCGCTCCCAGATTCTGACCGCCACGGAAATTCCAGAAGAACGTGCTATCGACCTTCTCAGTTTCTCCGATGATGAGTGACCAGATATTCTTACCGTCATACTGAGGGTCCTCTTGCGTTGTTGCCCCGACAAGGTTCGTAAACGTGGGCATCCAGTCCACAACTTGAATAGGGACAGTCATCTTCCCCGGTTTAAGCGTCCCCGGCCAGCTGATCACGGCCGGCGTACGGACCGCACCTTCATACATCGTCGACTTCTGGCCTCTCAGCGGCAGGTTGCTCCCCAAACGAGGCATCTCCTCCTGGCGTCCGGGATATTTGTCCGTGTCGTGCAGCGGATTGTCCGGAATCGCCCCATTGTCGGACGCAAACACGACGATCGTGTTGTCGAGCTGTAATGTCCGGTGAAGCGACTCGATCATCTGTCCGATCGCCCAATCCATGTGGCTCAGATATGCCGCATAGATCTTGAATGAACGGTCACGCGCCGGATCCACGTCATACGTTTGATCGCAGTACGAGTCGATCCACTCCTCGGGCGCCTTGATCGGCGTGTGAACAGCAGTAAAGGGCACGTAACAGAACCACGGCTCCTTCTGCTGCTCCATCCACTCGATCGCCTCGTTGGCGATCAGATCGGTAACGTGTCCCCGCACATCGACCCGCTTACCGTTTCGATGCCACGTATACGACCACTCGCCCTCTTTATACCGGTGGCTGTAGGGATCGACACCACCCGCCAGGCTTCCGTAGGAGTAGTCGAACCCGAACTGATTCGGACAGAACGCCGGATCGGAACCCAGATGCCATTTTCCGAACAACCCCGTTGTATACCCCGCATTCCGAAGTGACGCTGCCAGCGTCTCATATCCATCGGGCAAGACGGGTGCATTCGACGGAACGGTTGCGTGACGTCCGAACCGACCCGGATGTCGTCCGGTCATAAGGGAAGCCCGGGTCGGCGTGCACATCGGACAGACATAATGTTGATCCAGCTCGACACCTTTCTGAACCAGTCGATCGATGTTCGGTGTCCGGATGTCCGACCCGTGGTAGCCAACGTCTCCCCACCCCAAATCGTCCGCAAGCACATACAGAATATTCGGTTTATATGTCGCCATTCATTACCTCGTATTTGTCTCTTGGTAGATGGTTCTAGCTACTGCTCCTCTGCGCCTCTAAGCCCCGCGCTTGCTCAGGTAAGGGCAGTTCCGCCAGGCACGGCCCTTCGACCAGATCCCGAATCCGATGCACCCGGTTGACCAGATGACTCATCTGATCCAGTCGTAGATCCCACGAATCGACCCGTTTGTCCTCCCCTGGCCTCACCAGATACGGTCGAAGCGCAACCGAAGTCGTCGAGCCGATCTGTTCGTAGTGACCAGGTGTATAGGCAAGCACGGGTCGCTTGCGATCAACATACAGACCCTGATACGACACCTCGATCACGAGCTCCGGTCTCAACCGGCAGTATCCGTCTGCGTCATACAGCAGATCAAGCTCCCAGAGAAGCGAGGAGAGCGGAGAAAGCTGGGCGCCATCCGCAACGTCCACGAAATTCCCGCCGTCATCCATCAGCGCAATCTTCGCACCCATCAATCGCGAGGTCGCTTCAGTCGTGTTCGCCTGGCACTGCACACAGGGCCCCTCAGTCGGCCCTTCTCATCGAACCAAGCATCTCGATCGATATGACCTCACTTGACCTGCGTGATCATACCGACAAGATCATAACGTGCCTAGCCGTCCTCACAGTATGCGCACAGCTTGCCACCCAGTCGCAGAGCCTTCACGGCGACATCCACGTTGTCCCTGAACTTCACTTTCGATGAAACTCCCGTATTCGAGTGGATCACCAGACCCTCGAAGCCGGGATCAGCTGATAATGCGGGTCAGAAAGCGATATACGGGGCCAAGTCGACGCTAGGCTTCTGTCGTCAGCCTCAAACCACGCGACACAAACACTCGGTCCGCCAGGTCAAACAGTCCCTGTGCAATCAGCGCTAACCCCGCGGCCGGGACAGCACCTTCAAGAATCAGACCCACATCATCGAGCCGGATTCCTGTGAGGATCGGTTGACCATACCCGCCTGCGCCGATCAGCGCGCCGAGCGTGGCTGTCCCCACATTGATAACCGCGGCAGTTTTTATCCCTGAGAGGATCGCACGTGAGGCCATTGGCAGTTCGACCAGCCGCAGACGAGCGGTTGCGGGCAGACCGAGTGCAATCGCCGACTCCTGGAGTCCACCGGAAATATCGTTAATTCCGGAATGCGTACTCCTGACGATCGGCAGCAGACTGTAAAGAAAAAGGGCGACGATGGCGGGTGGCCCCCCGATTCCCAGGAGCGGAATCATGAACACGAGAAGCGCCAGAGAGGGAATGGTCTGGACAATGCCGACAACGCTGAGGATGACCTGGCCGAACCGCGTGAACTTCGCGGCCGCGACGCCGAGCGGAATTGCCACGAGAATCGCACTGGCAAGCGAGACAAGAACCAGGCCCAGATGTATCTTCGTATTGATGACCAGACGATCCAGCCTCGTCTCTGATCTGACGACCGTCTGGAGTAAAAAGGCCTCCGCGAGAAAATCCGCAGCTACTTCGGTGTCGGGTATCTTGTCCAGCTTCACCCGAGCATTCATGGCGATCATCTTCGCCTCAGGAATCTTCCCCGACAGCCGGTGAAACGCTCGAACGACTTCCGGATAGCGCTGTTCCAGATCGGCTCGGTAAATGATGGCCGCATTGTAGATCGGGAAGTGGCTGAGATTGTCACGTAGCGTGCGCAGACCATAGTAGGCGATCTCGGCATCAGTCGAGTACATATCCATCACCTCGATAGATCCGCTCTCCATCCCGCGATAGGCCAGATCGTGGTCCATGCCCTGTACATTCTGGTGCGGTAATCCATATCGGTCTCGCAAACTTGGCCAACCGTCACCGCGATCCATGAACTCGTTGCCGAATCCGATGGCGAGATCAGGATGCTTCTTTATGTCTGAAATCGTGAGAATACTCCTGCGCTCGGCCTCAGCTTCAGTCATACCAAGTGCATATGTGTTATTGAACCCGAGCGGCTTTGCCATTCGAATGCCCCTAGCTTCGAGAGCCGCACGCATTTGCTCTTCTGTCTCAACGCCCTGATTGGCAAATATCTCCTGGCTGATCGTACCCGTATACTCGGCATACGCATCGATATCCCCGTTCAGCAACGCTCCCCAGAGCACACGCGTACCGCCCAACTCGCGTCGATGCTCGACGGTCACGTCTGCATCTCTAGCCAGGTGGCCGATCAATTCTCCCAGAATGACCGACTCTGTAAACTTCTTTGACCCGACAGTGACTTCTTGAGCCATTGTGGCAATGGGCTGAATCAGGGCCCTCAGGAGCAAAACGAAAATTCCCCAGAATACTGCGCGGCTCCTGGCGTTCGTGATTGGCGATTCAAGCACGGAGTGTTGGTGTCGATCGCTCAGAACGGGCACCTATGCGGGTTTGGGGGCCAAGAGGTTAAGACTGAAGCGTCGCTCGCCATCGAACCATTGGCCCTCAATCATCAGACCCGACGTTGTCGCTAGATCACCGATCTCGTCGAGCGAATATTTGTAGGAATTCTCTGTGTGAATCGTCTCGCCTTCTGCAAACGCAACATCGAGCTTGAGATCATCGATGACCACGGTCTGGTCGATCTGACTTACAAGATGCATTTCAACACGACCTTCCGCTTCATCATACCTTGCGAGGTGCTCGAACGATGCCAGATCGAAATGCCCATCCAATTCTTCATTCACGCGAATCAGGACGTTCTTATTGAACCGGGCTGTCACCCCTGCGGCATCGTCGTAGGCTGGCTCCAGAACGGCTGCCGACTTCCTCAAATCGATCCCGATCAGGAATCTGTCTTCCGATGACATCTCGGTTCGTAGACTGTGCAGGAACTGAGTCGCTGCCGGTCGCGTCAGATTGCCGATACTCGAACCCAGCCAGAGGATCAGTTCAGGACCCGAGTTCTCCTCCTTGAGAGCGGCGATACCATCCTGATATTCGGCCGCGACGGCCAGAATCGCCAGCTGCGGAAACGCTTCCAGCAGGCTAACGGAGCTGCTCTCGAGTGCAGACGCCGAAATATCGATCGGCGTGAACCGTAAGGTGGCTCGTTCCGCAAGGAGTGCCTCGATCAGCAAACGCGTCTTCGTGGCGCTCCCGCTCCCCAGTTCGACAACGGTTGTGTCTTCGGGCAACCCCTCGACGATTCGCGAGGCATATGTCGTCAGGATCTCTCGCTCACTTCGTGTCAGGTAATACTCCGGCAGCGAGCAAATCTCCTCGAACAGACGAGACCCGACTTCGTCATAGAAGAAGCGACAAGGAAGCGACTTCCGATCCGAAGTGAGCCCTATTTTCACTGCGTCCAGAAAGTCTGAATCCGCTGACGCGTGATTCACGCGATCGACCAGCCTGAACCGCCCTGTGGCATCAAGAGATGACCTGCCTCGATTCTGCTCTTCAATCCTCAATCTGCCATCCTCATTCCTCAATCCCCACGCTCTCCAGTGGACTTCGCTGCGCATTGATAAAGTCCGTCACAAACGCCTCCGCAGGTTGCTTCACCAGATGCTCGAGAGATCCCGCCTGAACGATCCGACCCTCCCGCATAAGCAGTATCTCGTGGCCAAAATAACCCGCCTCCCCGA
>CAYYGZ010000033.1:0-16973 GCA_964471275.1 uncultured bacterium
CGGCGGCCCAGTCGGTGCATCGGGATTCACTATCTTGATCGGGTCACCTGTCCCGATCTCCTGGATGCCGGCGGTTGAGCCAAAGCTAGCGGATCCGATGGCGACGGACGTGGCGGACAACGTTGAGGTCGTCTCGAACAGCATGGTGCCCAGCGATCCATTGTCTGCCTGTGCGCCTGTTCTCCCCAGAATCGCGGCACTGATCTCGACACCGTCCGTGATCGGTTTTGGCGGCATCGACATGGCGCCTGCCATCAGGCCCCCAGTGTTCAGACCCTTGAAGTTCAACTGGTTCGTATCGAATTTGAGCTGGATGCTGAATCCTGTCTGTCCCTGAGCGCCACCAACGGCGATCAACTCTACGGAGAATGTCTCACCCGGTTTGATCTGGCGTTCGCGTTCTCCTTGATCACCGGGCGTAGGGTTCAGATCGAGCGTCATCTGGCCCATCGCCGCCGACGATATTGCCGTGGCGACAAACAGGCTAGCGATACATCTTAGCTTCATCATACTATGGGCCCTCCCATACTACTGGTTGCTGACAGTTTGGCTAACGATTCGATAAGATAGCGATCGAAGTGCTGGTTGCACAGTGATTATTGTCACCCAAAAGCCGTGATATTAGTCACTATCGACTGTGTATGGTAACATTTAAAAAAAAGGGGCGCCACTCGCGATGAGCGTGCCCCAGAAACAGAAGCGCTCGACGCTATCCAGACGAAAGAGATGGTGGCACCCGTCGGAATCGAACCAACGACACATGGATTTTCAGTCCACTGCTCTACCAACTGAGCTAGGGTGCCCCCACTTCTCTCGCCCGCAATCGATAGATCGTCAAGCGGTGCAGAAGCTAATAAAATGACCCCTGACTGTCAATACACGGACGCCGCCAGCCCACCTATTGCAACTCGTGTACCTATCTCGGCGGACAGCATGAAATAGATTGTATGTAATTGTAAATACACAATATATGCGGGCTAGATACCGCACGTGGAATCCGTGCCGTGCAGTTCCGACTTATCGTGGCGACTAAGCGCATACGCACTGGCACATATACGGCATCAGCGATCACGATCCGACCGAGTAGAGACATCGTGACTGGGCTGTGTCGTCAACACAGGGAACGCAATTACCGGCTCGGGGAGCTACTGATGAGGTGAGTCGACTTCGTAGATTGACAAACTGACCGGTCCCTTGTTATTATTTCGCCCCATGATCAAAATCACTTGCCATGTCTGCTGAAGTCGGGCAGACCTCCGCTCATCATCCGGACGATTCAGAAGAACACCTCCCGGATATATCCTCTCTTGCCGACCGACATCTTGGGTCGATAACGCTCAGATCCATCCTGCTCGGGCTGATTCTCGTCGTCGTTCTGGATTTTGTCGCCATCTACGTGCGGTACGTTTACCACGGTTCTCTGATGACGTACAGCCACGTCCCCATGGCTATGCTGATCAGCTTTGTGCTGATGATGGCCACCGTCTCGATCGCTACCCGCACGACGGGGCTTGTGATCAGCTCCGAGGAGTGGCACGTCATTCTGGCCATGGGGTTGATCGGTGCGACGCTTCCGTGTTTCGGATTCACGGGATATCTCCTCGGCTTTATCTCGGCCCCGCAGTATTTCGCCACGCCCGAGAATGCCTGGGATCGCTGGCTGTTGCCCTATACACCGAACTGGCTGATCCCGTCGAACGAGGCGAACGCGGTCGCCTGGTTTTTCGAGGGGGTGCCCCAGGGGGGAGAGATCCCGTGGGGCGTATGGGCCCTTCCAATGTTCTGGTGGTTTACGCTTGTCGTGGCGGCTTTCGTGACGATGTCGTGTACGGCCTCAATCCTCCGGCGGCAGTGGGTGGACAACGAGCGGCTTGTGTTCCCGGCGATGCAGCCCCTGCTCGATATGGCGGAGCAGCCGGGCGACAAGGCTGGCTGGCTTCCGGCCTTTACGAGAAACCGTCTTTTCTGGATTGGATTCGCGATCGCGTTCGGCATGATCGCGTGGAACTGTATCAACTACTTTCTTCCCGGGTTCCCGCGCTTCCCGATCTACAGAGGCCGGTGGTACTGGATCGATCGACAATTCCCACCGATTCGGGGTTTCCTCGGCATCTTCACGATCTTCTTTTCTTATTTCGCCAGTCTGGATGTCCTGCTCTCCATCTGGCTCTTCGACCTGCTCTTTATAATAGAGGGTGGTTGGTTGAACCAGCTCGGCTACAGGGCGATCTCTCCTTACTACTACCGGGGCGCCTACTCAATGCAGACGAGAGGAGCCTTCGTCGTCATGGTCGTTTCCGTATTCTGGGTCGCTCGACGACATTTCAAAGATGTTGCTATGAAGGCCTTCGGCCGGGATCAAACCATCGATGACAGCGGGGAGTTCATCTCGTATCGGGTTGCCCTTTTCGGGGCGCTCGGCGGAATGCTCTACATGTATGTGTGGATTGTGGCGATCGGGTTCGACCCCATTCAGGGCGCCCTCTTTATCCCGGCAATCCTCTTCTGCTATGTCGGGACAGCAAAGATCCTGGCAGACACGGGAATCCCTTACACGAACAACCCTGTTGGGCCGTGGGGACTCGTCGCTATGTGGCTGGGGTCGAAGGGGCAGAGCCCGTCGACTATGGTGGCCTACCGGTACTCATCGATCGCAACTAGCCATTTCAAGGCGCTCTTCCTTCCCGCTCTGACCCACGCGGGCAAGATTTCTGAGGGGGCACGCACGAACCGACGTCAGCTTATGACGGCATTGAGCGTGGCTTTCGTGGTGAGCTTTATCACCTGCACGGTACTGATTCTCTACCTTGGCTATCGGGACGGAGCATACAACTTCAACAGTTGGGAGATCACGCGTGCAGCAGAGCGTCAGCTGGCAAGCACCGTGAAGGCGATCAAGGGTCCCGGGAATCCCTTCTTTGTCAAGTATCCCGAGGAAGTGGGGTTCTTCGGTGGTGGGATGGCCCTGATGGCCCTGCTCATCTACCTGAGACACCAGTTCACGTGGTGGCCGCTGCACCCGGTGGGTCTCGCGATCTCCGGCTCGTATCTGGCCCGGAGAACCAGTTTTACGGTATTTGTCGCGTGGTTGATCAAGTTGGTCATGCTGAAGGTCGGGGGACCCGCTTTCTACCGACGTTCCAGGCCTCTTTTTGTCGGCCTGCTTGTCGGTTATGTCGTGGGGGTCGCCCTGTCGTCGATGATTGATGTGATCTGGTTCCCTGAGCGCGGTCACTCTGTCCACAGGTACTAATCGCAGATGAACCGAAACCCAAGGACAGAGATTGAAGTCGACGCCGTGCGAGCGATCAACACGGTGAAGACCGCCGGCGGGTTCCTCCTGGTTGCGATTGCCGTGTTCGGGTTCGGGGCCATGTTCATCGGCCCATACGAGGTCGGACAGTGGGTCGAATCTGTTCTCGGTATCCGGCCACCAAAAGCCGTGCCGGCGATCCCGGTGTTAAGGGCGAATGAAGTTATCGACCGTGCCAACGCCTTGATCCGGCCCGATGAGGTCGAAGCCCGTGTTCGGTATCTGGCCGATCGTGGATCCCGAGTGCCCGGCTATGCGGGCCACGAAGAAACCGCCCGGTATATCGAGAAGGAATTTCGTCGGAACGGTCTGACTGACGTTCGGACAGAGCCCTACCACATCACGGCTCCTGTCGACGAAGGCGGTGAGCTGCGTCTGGATACGGGCGAGCGCATCCCGATCCACGGGGTCTGGCCCAATCTGATCAAGACATCGACGCTGCCTCAAGGTGGTGTGAGCACTCGGTTGGTCTATGGTGGGGCGGGCGAGTTCACGGATTTCGACGGTCTGCGGATGGACGGCGCGGCGGTTCTGATGGAGTTCAATTCCTGGAACAACTGGCTGAACGCGGCCACCCTCGGGGCAGAGCAGATCATCTTCATCGAACCGGATACGACGTCTTACTCCGAGGCGGAGCAGAAGTTTCTGCAGGTGCCGAACAGCGTTGAACGTTTCTGGGTATCCCGAGAAGATGGCAGGGAGCTGAAGTCGCGTCTGGCCTCAGCAGGTGAGATTCGCGTGCATCTAACATCGCGGATGACGTGGAAGAAGGCTCCCTCGCGCAACATTATCGGTACGATTCCGGGCACCGACCCTGTCCTCAGGAATCGACTCGTAGTAATCAACGCTTACTACGACGCGATGTCGGTCGTCCCCGCGCTTGCCCCCGGCGCTGAGATGGCGGGGGGCATCGTCGGGCTGCTCGAGCTGGTCGAATACTTCGCGAAGCACTCTCCAAAACACACGGTCATGTTTCTGGCCACCTCTGGACATCATCTCGGATTCCGTGGTATCTGCGATTTTTTGAGTCGACACTCGCGGAAGGAAGAGCATTTCGCGAAGCTGATGACCGAGCCTTTCGATATCCGGTTGTTCATCAGTCTTGATCTGACGAGTCAAACGAACGAGGTCGGTGCTTGGAACAGCACGCGCACGTTCTATTACAAGCGCTTCTTCACGCCCTTCGGACGCTCGTTCGTTCGGTACTCCAAGGCAATCGCCGCAGGATTTGGTCTCGACCCGAAGGATGCCCTGGTCGATGGGGTCAACCCGAAGGGCGGCATGACCTGGGATATGTATGTCCCGGGTGACCAACTGAAGACCGATGGAGAGGTCGTACTGCACACGGGAACGCCGTCACTTTCGCTGATCACGGTCAATGATGCGCGGTTCCGCGTCGACACGCCCCTCGATCGTGCCGAGAGCGTGAACGTTGACAACCTGACCGGGCAGATCAGACTGATCGCGGGTGTACTGGATCTCGGGCTCGACAGTCCGAATCTGATTCCGGACTATCGTCTCGATCCGGATGATCGCATGCGGGGGTTAAAGGGATTCGTCCGGACATTCCCGCGACGGAGTTTTGTCCCGGATCGTCCGAAGGCGGGAGCGATCGCGTCTCTACGCATGGGGATCGAAAAGTCAGTGAAAGGGGTACGTCGGATTTACTATGACCTGGCAGACGAAAAGGGTGAGTTCTACATGCCCGGGATCGCGGAGCGCCGCGTTCGCGTCTCGGCCTATTACACGGATCCGGCATCGGGTGAGATCACGTATGCACCGAACTTTGGCCAGCAAGCGCGCATCTACCGCGGCGAGTTCGACATGGACTGGTGGATTTCGAAGCGGACGATGATCCTGTTCCCGTGTATTTCGACCGACTTCTACGATACGGTCGACCCGCGGTATCTGACGAAGCTTGAGCGTGTCAGCATATTTAATGAGGCGAACACGCGGCCGCAGGAATACGGGTATGCCGTCGGATTCGGGCCGGACGAACCGGTCGGTACGGTATTCACTCCACCGGGTGAGCGGGTGAAGGTCGCCATGCAGACCGGCTACATCGGAATCCGCTATCTGCTGCTGAACTCGACGAGTTCGGCAACTGAAATGCTGGCTCGAGGCGAGGGTTTTCAAACGCTCACGCACGGGTCGTTGGCTCGGACGTCGTTCCAGGCGTTGTCGGACATGTGGACGCTGAACGAAGCCCGGATGAACGAGCTCAAAACCTACTCGATCGAGAACCATCGACTGAATGTGCTGCATGATCAGGCACGCTTCCACATTGAAAAGGCGAAGGCGGCGGAGCAAGATCTGCGGTGGGGAGACTACATCCGCCATACACGCGCGGGACTGGGCGTCGAGGCGCGCGCCTACCCGGACGTAAAGTCGACGCAGAATGATGTGATTCGCGGGATCATCTTCTTCATGTTGCTCGTTATTCCGTGCGCTTTCTTCACGGAACGTCTGCTGATCACCGCTGCAGATATCCGCTGGCAGATCCTGGGCTTTGCTGGAATCTTCGTTCTGATCTGGATGTTCCTCTGGCAAGTCCATCCTGCGTTCGAACTGTCGAATCCGTTCGTAATCTTGCTGGCTTTTGTGATTCTCGCGCTCGCCATCTTCGTGATCTCGATTGTCTTCTCCCGGTTCAGTGACAATATGAAACGCCTCAAGCAGGAGGAGTCTCTACTACACGACACAGACGTGGGAAGAGTGAGCGCGTCTGTCGCGGCCTTCCAGCTGGGCATCGCAAACATGAAGCGCCGGAGGATGCGTACAGCGCTGACCTTCACGACGCTCCTGCTGCTGACCTTCACGGTACTTTCGTTCACATCGATCAAATCCTCCCTGCAGTTCCATCAGATCCTGCGCGACTCGGAGGGATCGTATGCAGGTATCCTCGTGCGGAGTAAGTTCTGGGGAGCGCTCGAGGACGCGGCCTACGACTACGCGAAAGTGAATTTCAGCAAGGTTGCCAGGATCACGCCGCGAAGCTGGTATATCACGCGCGACAAGAAGAAGACCCCCGTAGAGACGACTTCCAAATCGCACAAAACGGAAGGCGTACTGGGTCTGAGCGCGGATGAGCCGCTTGTGACCGGGGTGGATTCCTTCCTTGTTGCGGGGCGGTGGTTTGAGGCGGGGGAGGATGCGGTCATCCTGCCAAACACGGTCGCCGAAAAGTTGAGTCTGACAACGGACTCTGTCGGTGTCGCACGTGTACGTCTGTTCGGCAAACGACTGCCGCTGGTCGGGATCATTAGCTCTGAATCACTGAACGAATTCTTCGATCTGGATGAGGAGCGGATCACGCCGGCCGATTTTAAGCTGACAGACGACGAAGAGATCTCACGTATGACACAGGTCGAGGAGCGCGAGAAGCAAGGTCTCGAACGTCCAGAGGTCGAGATCATGCCTTTCGAGCACCTCTCGGCGGCAAACATCGCGATCATACCGTATCGGCTGCTGCGGGATATCGGCAGCCCACTCCAATCTGTCGCCATCCGTTTTCACGACGGTGAGGATGTCGAGTCGCACGTGAAATCGCTCCTGTCACGGTTGTCGGTAGTTCTCTTCGCAGGGATTCCCGACGCTACGGGTCGGATCCAAGTGTCGGTCTTCAGTTCCCTGGGCAATACGTCGATGAGCGGTCTGTCTGGGCTGCTCATCCCAATACTGGTCGCGGCGTTAATCGTGCTAAATACGATGATGGGATCGGTCTACGAACGGTTCAAGGAAATTGGGATCTATTCCGCTGTCGGTCTCGCACCGGTACATATCTCGTTTCTGTTTATCGCCGAGGCTTGCGTCTACGCAGTTCTGGGGGCGGTGAGCGGGTATCTCGTCGGTCAAGGTGTGGCGAAGCTGTTGCTCTGGCAGGGCTGGTTGGAAGGCGTAACGCTCAATTATTCCGCACTGTCGACGGTCGCGTCCTCCGGACTGGTGATGCTGGTCGTCGTACTCTCGACGCTGTATCCCGCACGTAAAGCGGCGCAAATGGCCGTCCCCGATGTGGCCCGGAGGTGGCGTCTTCCCGATCCAGACGGGGATGTCTGGCACTTCGAGTTCCCGTTCACGGTCGGCGGCTCGGACGTTTTTGGTCTGTCCGTGTTTCTCTCCGAGTATTTTGCCTCTCACGAAGGCGAGTCGATGGGGACCTTCTACACAGACGGCGCGACCTTCGGGAGTTTCGAATCGCCGGAGGGAGAAGCTTATTCGATCGAGTCGACGATATGGCTCGCGCCCTACGATCTGGGTGTGAGTCAGCGCGTGCGTTTCGAAGCGCAGCCGACCGGCGAGCACGAGTTTTATGCGCTGACCGTCAAGATCGATCGTATTTCCGGCGATGCGGCTTCGTGGATGCGTGTGAATCAAGGTTTTGTGAATGCGCTTCGGAAACAGTTCCTGATCTGGCGGACCGTTTCGACGGAGGATCGGGAGACGTTTAAGGGGAAGGGGATGAAGCTGCTGGGTAGGAAGGAGGAAGAGGCGGGAGCGATTGGGGATTAGCTAATGGCCATTGAGAATCGTAGTGAGCGAGGAGACAAGGTGAACCAGAACGGGCAGAATGCAGGTTGGGACGCGTGACGTTAGCGAACCTGTTCAAGAGAGACAAGTCGAAGCAGTTTCAGGAGATCGAAGAGTATCGGGATCTCCTGGAGGCGCCGGAGACGTTCGAGGACGGCTTTAACACGAAAACTGTCATCGGCGCGCTGTTTGTGTCGATTGTCATGGTGCCCGGGAATATCTACCTGGAACTGATGATCGGTGGGTCGATCGGAGCAGCGGCACAGTGGGTGACGATCATCCTGTTTCTCGAGCTGGCAAAGCGGTCGTTCACGAAGCTGCGACGTCAGGAGATTTACCTTCTCTATTATGTGACAACGTCGCTGGTGAACCGCGAGTCGGGCGCCTTCGAGGGACTTCTCTGGCACCAGTATTTCGTCCAGTCTCCCGCAGCCAAGCAGTTCGGGATATCGAAGCTGATCCCGTGGTGGTATGCACCACCGCCTGATTCAGAGGCACTCGTGGAACGGACGTTCTTCCACGCTGACTGGTTCTGGCCGATCACATTACTCGTCCTGGGCCTGATCATGGGACGGATTGCCTGGTTCTCGGCGAGCTACGTTCTGTTCCGGCTGACTTCGGATTACGAGAGACTGCCGTTTCCGTTCGCGCCGATCAATGCGCAGGGGGCGATGGCCCTCGCGGAAGAGAGCACGGGTGAGTATACGTGGAAATGGCGGGTGTTCAGCACGGGCGCCGTGATCGGTGTGGTGTGGGGGCTGGTCTACGTTGCTGTGCCCGCGATTTCAGGTGCATTCATGGAGCGGCCGGTACAGTTGATTCCCATCCCGTGGGTCGATTTTACCCAGTACACAGGCTATTTCCTGGAAGCAACCCCGATCGGGTTCACGATGCATCTCGGACCGATCTTCGCCGGTTTGCTCGCGCCCTTCTGGGCGGTTGTCGGGTCATTCCTGGGGGTGGTGGCCCACACGATCGCCAGCCCGATCCTCTATCGCCACGGCTACATGCCGAACTGGATGATGGGGATGGATACGATCCAGACCCATTTTGTGACCGGTATCGACTTCTGGATGAGTTTTGGCATCGGGATCACGTTCGCTGTTACGGTGATCGGGTTCTACCAAGTCTGGATGGGCGTACGGATGGCGACGGTCGAACGGGCAGCCAAGCGCAGCTTCACTCCCCCTCTGGGTCGCGGTGATTTCCGGATCTGGGTCTGTATCGCGTTCTTCTGCGTATCCAGCCTCTACGGTATCGTGATTGCGCGGGTTCTGTTCCCGCATCTGGTTTCCAATACCCTCCTTGTTTTCTTCTTCATCTTCGCTTTCGTCTACACGCCGCTCATCTCGTTCGTCAACGCACGCCTGGACGGACTGGTCGGGCAGAATGTGAACGTTCCGTATATCAAAGAAGCCACGATTTTCCTCAGCGGCTTCAAGGGAATTGAGATCTGGTTTATCGACTTCGGGATCGACAACTACGGCGCATCGGCTGAACGATTCCGCCAGATCGAGCTGACGGGCACGAAGTTCTCGAGCATTCTGAAGGCCGAGGTTTTCATGGTACCGCTCGTACTCGCCACCAGCTTTATGTACTGGTCCTATATCTGGAAGCTGGCACCGATCCCGTCAGATGCCTACCCGTATGTACAGCTTATGTGGCCGCTTCGCGCGCTGCAGCGATCCGTCTGGGTCACCGGTACGATGCGGAGCGAAATCGAGGTGGACGCGGAGAAGCAGCAGGTGGTGTGGATTCCTTCGAACCTCCCGGACGGATCGTGGTGGTACTGGCGCGTTCGGGCCTCGGCTGATGTGGATCTCGAGCCGAAAGAGCGTACCTACGGTCCGTGGTCGAATACCGAGTTCTTCTATACCGGGTTCGATAATGCGAACACGCCGCTGCACCCGGTAACGGCCCTGCCCGACCGGGTTATCGATCTGTCGGAGGCACTTGAACGCGGTCTGCCGTCCGCACCGGAGATCCTGCAGCCCGCGCGAGGTGATCACGTCGACACACCGAATCCCAGGATGGCGATCGGTGAAGCCTTCGATCAGAGGGGGCGTAAACTGGTCTACCAGTTCGAGGTCGACAAGGTGCCGTCTTTCGATGGTTCCTTCTTGCAATCTTCGGATGACAGGCCCATACTATTCGACGCTCTGAAGCCGAAGCTCATGGGGATCGGTTTCGTCGTTGGCATCGGTATGTTTATCTTTATGTCGGTGTTCGGACTGCCCATCCTGATGGTGTTCGGTTACATTCAGAGTATGACGTCGATTCCGCACGTTCTGGTAACCCAGATCATCGGAGCGCTGCTTGCCCGCTTCTACTTCTGGAAGAAATACGGCAGACAAGAGTGGCGTCGATATGCGGCCGTTCTGGTTGTGGGTTTCTCCGTCGGTATGGCGCTTGTCGGGATGGCGTCCGTTTCGATAGCTATGATCCAGAAATCCGTGTCTGTTCTGCTTTTCTAGCTCTCGCTGAGGCGGCTGTATTCTACTCAGCCTGTCCCAACCCGCGTGGTATAACGCAACCTGACAACAGAGTCCCAACTATGGTGGACCGGGCATCCATAGCCGTTCTAGAGCGCGTGCCGTTGTTCGAGAGTTTTGAAGTGGACGAGTTGACGGGGCTCGCCAGTGTTCTGAGCCTTCAGAAGTTCGCTCGGAATGCGCTGGTCATCCTGGCAGAGGATCAAGGCGATTCCTTCTTCATTATCCGGACAGGCAAGGTCAAAGTCAGTGTGACCGGGCCGGATGGTCGTGAGATCATCCTCTCGATCCTGGGTCCCGGAGAGTTCTTCGGTGAGCTCTCGCTTCTCGATGGTCACCCTCGTTCTGCGGATGTGACCACGACCGAACGCACGGAACTCCTGGTGATCCGCCGGAGTGATTTTGTCCGCGTGATCGAGGACTATCCCGTGATCCCCACACGTCTTATGGTGACGTTGGCGACCCGTCTTCGAAAGTCGGACCGACAGGTCGCGGGACTGGCCCTGCTCGGCATCTCTGAACGTATCAGCAGCGTGCTTCTCACGCTTGCGGAGGAGCAGGGCGAGGAAACTGAAAACGGTATTGTGATCGCGAAGCGGCCCACCCATCAAGTGCTGGCGAGTATGGTGGGTACCACACGTGAGACGGTTACGCGTGTTATGAAGCGACTTGCGGACGAAGGGTATATCCGCGTGGACGGACGGAAACTGATCATCCTTAAGCAGGACAGCAGCTACATCGAATCAGAATTCGGGTAGTCCACTGGACGATCACGGAGGACACGAAGGATGGCTGGGACCGGAGAGGTGCTGGTCGTTTTTCTTATAAGGAGCGAGATGGAAAGGGTTGCCCAGGAAAAGCATGTCCGAGAAAGATGAACGGTTTCTGATCACCGGGGCACTAGGATGCATCGGTGCGTGGGCTATCCGGAATCTGCTGCGTGACGGTGCAGACGTCACCGTGTTCGATCTGGACACCGATCCCAGGCGTCTGCGGCTGGTGCTGACTGCCGACGAACTCGCTCAAGTGCACTTTGTGACCGGCGATATCACCGACCTTCCGGTGCTCGAGGCCGCGCTGGACAAGAACGATATCACCCATGTCATTCATCTCGCAGGTCTGCAGATGCCAACCTGCAAGGCGAACCCCTCGCTTGGCGCCCGAGTCAACGTGGTCGGTACCGTGAATGTGTTCGAAGCCATCAAGCGTAGGAAGACACGTATCTCTCGCGTGACTTACGCGAGTTCCATGGCCGTCTTCGGCACACCGGAAGACTACGAAGAAGGCGCAACGCTTCAAGACGATGACAGGCTGATCCCGCACACCCACTACGGCGTCTACAAACAGGCCAACGAAGGTACCGCTCGGATCTACTGGGCGGATGAAGGTGTTCCATCAATTGGGCTGCGGCCATATGTCGTGTATGGCGTAGGGCGTGACCAGGGCCTGACGTCGACGCCGACGACGGCCATGCTGGCCGCTTCGGCCGGGATGCCGTATCACATTTCCTACGGCGGACAGACGGTCCTGCAGTATGCGGATGATACGGCACGCTCGTTCATCCAGTCTGCACGATCTGATTTTCAAGGGGCGGCCGCTCACAACCTCAGTGGTCTGCTGAAGCATATGCAGGAGGTCGTCGATGCTATCGAAGATGCGAGTCCGTCGACCTCTGCCAGGATTACCTTTGAGGATCGGCAGCTTCCGTTTCCGACGGAAGTAGATGGATCTGGTCTGGAAGCCGCCATCGGCCCTGTGGAGCACAAGCCGTTAGAGGCAGCGGTGGTGGAGACTGTCAAGATCTTTCGCTCACTGATTTCGGCTGGCGAAATCGATCCTGAGACCTATATCCGCGAGCGTACTAAGCGATCTTGACACCGACGAGCCTTGTCCCGATTTTGTGAGCAGAGACCGGTCCATCAGGACCGGTTTTGTTGTTTGGGGAGCTTGGTGGGAAGGGAAGGCCGCCGACTGGAAGCCGGCGGGTACGAGGAGAGGCGAGTTGACTGAATCGTATGATGTGATCATACGCGGTGGGCGGGTAATCGATCCGCGGAACAAGGTTGACGGTGTGCTCGATGTCGGGCTGCGCGACGGGAAGGTCTCCGTGGTCGGGGATCTGTCGGGTGCCAACGCATCGGACGTGATCGATGCGGCCGGGAAGCTGGTTACGCCCGGTCTGATCGATCTGCACACACATCTGTTTAAGGATTTCTCGATTTTCGGAATCGATGTCGACGAGCTCAGCCCGAGAACGGGTGTGACAACATCGGTCGACACCGGGACCGCTGGGTGGATCAACTACGCAGGGTTCAGGAAGGTGATCATGGAGCCCGCGGAGACGCGCGTTCTCGCGTATGTGAACCTGTCGGGGGTCGGATTGCCATACCGACGTGGCGAAATGGTCTACGAAGGGTATGTTCAGGCAGGGGAGTGTGCCCAGGCCATTTCGCGATTTCCCGACGGTACGATCGGCGTGAAGGTTCGGCTGTATCGGGGCGTAGGCGGAGATGCCGATCTCCGTGACCTGCTCGAGATCGCGCTTGAGGCTGCTCGCCGATGCGATAAGCCGCTGATGATCCATATCAGCGGATCCGATGTGCCGCTTCCGGATTTGCTCGAGCCCTTGCGCCCGGGGGACGTGATCACCCACTGCTACCACGGTGACGAGATCGCCTCGATCCTGGACAGATCCGGCAAGGTAACGTCGCAGGTGCGCGATGCGCGTGAAAGGGGCGTCATTTTCGATATCGGTCACGGTGTCGGGAGTTTCAGTTTCGATGTCGGGCGTAAGGCGATGGATGACGGATTTCCCCCGGACACGATCAGCAGCGACATTCACAGTCTCGGGATCAACGGACCCACGTTCGATCTACCGACGACGATGACCAAGTTCCATCACCTGGGCATGCCGCTGAATGACATCATTGCCCGGGTTACGAGCGCGCCTGCGGAAGCAATCGGGTATGACCTGGGACATCTGAGTCCGGGAGTTACTGGAGATGTAGCGGTTTTCGAAGAGGAAGCGGGCTCGTTCGAGCTGACAGATGCGGATGACGTGACGGTCGTTTCAGAGAAACGATTTGCCTGCAATGCAACGATAAAGGCGGGAAAAGTCTGGTGGAAGGCCAGCTGAAAGGAGTCATAGATGGCGATTGAATTCGCAGGAAGAGAAGCTGTCGATCCGTTTGGTCTGAAGGACGAGGATGGCTACTTCTGGCTTAAGGGAAATCTGCATTCACACACGACGAACTCGGACGGGGCGGTTGAACCGCAGGTGCGGGTGGACGGGTATGTCGGCCAGGGATACGATTATCTCTGTCTGTCGGATCATCATCGGATCACACGAGTCGATACGGTAATGGCGCCCGATGATTTCGTACTTATCCAGGGAGCCGAACTTCACCCAGACAATCCCTTCGGGGGGCAGGGACATCACTTTGTCTGTCTGAACCTGGACGACGATATCGACGCGGAACGGATGGCGCCCCAGCACGTGATTGATCAGGTCCGCGCGCAGGGCGGGCAGGCGTGGCTGGCACATCCCCACTGGAGTTCCGTAAACATCCTTCGTGACACGCTCCGGCTGGACGGTCTGTCGGGGATCGAGGTCTTCAATTCCGTGTGCGAGTGCATGGGGCGCGGTGAGTCCAGCGTGCATTGGGATGACTGGATGGAGCAGGAGCACAAGATCTACCCCATGCTGGCCAACGACGATCTCCATTCCGACCCAGCGGACCCGAATTCCGGTCGGTTTGATTACTATCGAGGATGGACGAAAGTGCGCGTCAAGGAGCGAACGCCGGAGGCAATCCTCGAAGCCCTCGCAAGCGGGGCGAGCTACGGGTCCAGCGGTCCAGACATTCACAGCATCAGCGTCGAGCGGAATGCTCAAGGTGTGGCTGTCGCGACCATTCGCTGCTCCGAGGCGCAGCGAATCTACGGTGTATGCAGCACCTATGGTGCGCAGTTTTACGATCCAAAAGGTACCTTCGAGGAAGCGACCTTCGCATTGAGAAAGGGAGCGGATTGGGTTCGGTTTGAGGTGGTGGGCCCGGATGGCAGCAAGGCGTGGAGCAACCCAATCGACCTGACGGCCGATTGAAAATAGCTGCTGTGGCGAGAGAAGATTGGAAGGCAAATACGGGCAATCGGCAGGTCGGCAATCGGGCAGAAGCAAACGTCCGACACGTGAGCCCATGACGAATCAGATGTGATCGGATGCAGGAGAGACGTCTTCACATCATCCTTTGTCACGTCATCAATACAGTAACGGAGGCGAGATGCTGAATGCAGAGCAGAAACAGACCTATGCAATCGACGGTTACTTGGTTGTGCCGGATTTGTTGACGCCCGATGAGATTGATGCGTTTCTGGACGCACAGGATGGGGAGGTATCCGAGGAGGTCCGAGCGCTGGGTCTGAGACGGCACGAAGGAGATGCGTCCTGGTCCGGGATCGCGCGTCATCCCAGGATCGCGGGTATCGTCAGCGAACTGATGGACGGCGATCCCATGATTGTCCAGACGATGTATCTGGCGAAGTCACCGGAGGGAGGCACGGGTGTCGCATTGCATCAGGACACGCACTACATCCGGAATGAGCCGAATACCTTGACGGCCTGCTGGGTCGCTCTCAGTGAAACAGATGGTGACAACGGTGGTCTGGTCGTGGTGCCCGGAAGCCACAAGCAATCGCTTCACGATACAGCCCTGCCGAGCGACGAAACCGAGCACGCTGCGTGGGTGAAGGACTATGAAATGCGTGACCCTGATGGCAAGACGTGGGTCGAGGAGATGCACTCCCATCAGATCGAGGGTCTGGACCCGGACGAGATTGTGTATTTGACGGTGCCGCGAGGATCGGGTGTGTTCTTTACAGGTATGACGATACACGGATCCTTCGCGAACAGATCAGGGACAAGGCCCCGTTTGGCGTTTGCGACACACTATGCGAAGGTGGGTACCTGGGTGTATCGGGTGGATATTCAGGAGACGGTGGGAGTTTGAGCGGTGGATCTGGGGTGTGGGTATGAACTGGGTACATGGTATACAGATTCGCCTAAGTACATGGTATACAGTTTTTGAAGGTATTGGCCACACAGGAGGTGCCGATGCCTTTCGCGGGAGTGTCAGCCGTGGACGAAAAGACGCGGTTCATAGCGGGTTATCTGGCTCAGCGATATAGTCACACAGATTTATGTCGGATATATGGTATCAGCCGACGCACCGGGTATAAGTGGATAGGGCTCTATGAGATGGCACAAGAAAGCAATCAACGTCTCGGACCCCTGCGCGGGCCAATACATCGGACTTGAAGAAATCGACATCGGCGTATGGAACGTCTATCTGGGATCACTCAGGATCGTCGACATCTATGGACACAAAACGTGTAAACCATGTGTCGGGTTGCTCAGTGAGTAGGTAATCTGGGAGAGAGACGACGGGATGCTGCTGGTAGATGCACATCTGGATCTGGCGATGAATGCGCTCAAGTGGGATCGGAACCTGGATCTGACGGTGGAGCAGATTCGCGAGATGGAAGCGGGTATGATCCCGGAGAAGGGCAGGGCGTGCGGGACCGTGGCGTTCCCGGAGATGCGAAGCGGAGAGGTCGGACTCTCGGTCGTGACTGTGATTGCGCGAACGGCCTATCCGGGCAGCCCCGCGACGGGTGTGGCGTGTCAGGAGATCGCGTATGCCAAGGCGCAAGGGCAGCTGGCCTACTATCGCTGTCTCGAGTCGCAGGGCACAGTACGGATGATCGGGACGAAGAGTGAGATTGAGGAGCATCTTGACTGCTGGCAGGCAAATTCAGACAAGACGCCGCTGGGTATGATTCTCAGCATGGAGGGGGCGGACCCGATCGTCTGGCCCGAGCAGATGGCCTCGTGGTGGGACGACGGACTCCGGATCGTGAGTCTGGCGCACTACGGGTTCAGCGCCTACGCGCACGGGACCGATACCGAGGGTGGGCTTCGTGGTCAGGGGAAGGCCCTGCTCGCCGAGATGGAGCGACTCGGAGCCGTTCTGGATACGACACACCTGGCTGATCAGGCCTTCTTCGAGGCGACCGATGTGTTTGGCGGACGGATTATGGCGAGCCACCAGAACAGCCGGACGCTTATCCCGGGTGTGCGCCAGTTTACGGACGATCAGCTGAAGCGTGTGATCGAACGTGACGGGGTTATCGGGACCGCACTCGATGCCTGGATGCTCTACCCGGGCTGGATCAAGGGCGAGACGTCCAACGCTGTCGTCAGTCTGATGGCTGTTGCAGACCAGATTGACTTTGTCTGCCAGCTGGCCGGAAACGCGCGTCACGCAGCGATCGGGAGTGATCTGGATGGCGGATACGGTACTGAGCAGTGCCCGAATGATCTCGACACGATCGTCGATCTGCAGAAGGTCGCAAATTTGCTGACGGATCGTGGGTATACAGACGAAGACATCAGATCTATCATGCACGGCAACTGGATACACTTTCTCAAGGATGTCCTCCCGGAGTGATTCCCGTGTCTCCGAATGATCTAATCAGAGCGGCATCGGCTCCCTGCCTTCTGTTGAGGGAAGAGGACGTTTCGTACGTATGTGCCAAGATAGATGCCCACCCGTGGGCGGCTCGTGCGTTCCGGAAAC
>CAYYGZ010000033.1:16983-26702 GCA_964471275.1 uncultured bacterium
ATTCCGCACGAACGCGCGTTGCGACTCCCTTCGTGATTCCGGATCGGGGCGGGCAATGGCCCCATTGGTATGCATGCCAGTCCTGCGGCGCGAAACTCGTTACCGAGTCCCCAACCGTCCATCGCTGTCCGGCCTGCGATCTCGTAAATTCGGGTGAGCCCTGGGATTCCGTCCCCCTTTCGAAGGTTCACCAGGCGCTGAGTGAGGATATTCGCAATCTGGCCGTCTGCTATGCGCTGACGGAGGAACGTCCGTTTGCTGAGAAGGCTGCGGAGATCCTTCTGGCCTACGCAGACGCCTATCCTCGCTATGAAATCCGCGACCATCGCATGCAGACGGATACCGCGTGGGCCTCGAAGGTCTCGTGGGGAACGCTCGGCGAAGCGGTCTGGCTGATTCCAGTCTGCTCGGGCTATGATCTTGTCCGACACGCCGATGTGCTCAGTCCAGCCGAACACCAGACGATCCGCGAGCAGCTTCTGAGACCGGCCGCGAAGCTGATCCTGAAACACAACATCGGAATCCACAACATCCAGTGCTGGCACAACTGTGCAATCGGTATGGCTGCCCTGATGCTTCGTGATCCTGATCTCCTGAGTTTCACGATCGAGGGCGAGGTAGGCGTCCGGGAACAAATCGAGCAGGGCGTCAACGCAGATGGTCTCTGGCACGAAGGCAGCTGGGGCTACCATTTTTATGGGATGAAGCCGCTGCTCAGTTGGGCGATCGCCCTCCGGAATTGCGGGCTTGATCTTTTCAACTCCCGCCTCCGAAGCATGTTCGAGGCCCCGCTGAAGGCGGTTCGTCCAGATGGAGGTCTACCCGCCTTCCACGACAGCGGTGGCCCCCAGTTGTCCGATACGGCCAGCCACTATGAGATCGCTCTCTCCACGTTCGAAGACCCAAAGTTCGCGTTCCCGATTGCAGACGACGAACGTGACAATCTGAATGCTTTGCTCTACGGGATGTCCACGCTTCCAGACCCTAGCCGTCTGCCCACGCAAACGGCACAGCTGCCTGACAGCGGTTTTGTCTTCATGCGACAAGGCAGCAGCGCACGGCAGACCTACGCTGCATTCGACTACGGCCCCCATGGTGGGGGGCACGGTCATCCCGACAAGCTCGGTTTCACCCTGGTTGCCCGGGGGGCGCTGCAGGCGCCAGACCCGGGGTCGGTTGCCTACGGCACCCCGATTCAGCAGGCTTGGTACAAGCAGACTGTCAGCCACAATACGGTGGTTGTGGACGGCAAGTCCCAACAGCCTACTACGGGCGCGTTACACTTTCTGACACAGGCGAGCGGGGTGGATATTGTCCAGGCCGATTCGGGGGATATCCAGGACGGCGTTCGAATGATTCGCACGATGGTGGTCACTCAGGATGCGGTGGTGATGGTGGATCGACTGCGGTCGGAGCGTGTCCACACCTACGACTGGGTCTATCACAACAGGGGGACAATGCGACCGGCCTTCAGTTGTCGAAAGCCTAAGAAACCGCTCGGGGACAGCGAAGGCTACGATGTGATCAAAGACCTGCGTCGGGCGAAGCCGGAGGGTGAGTGGCAGGTGACGTGGAAACAGGCCGGGTCAGGGGTCCGCTTGACCTTCTGGGGAAGTAAGCGTCAAACCGAGGTCTATACGGGCGTGGGGCCGGCCAACGTGGACAGCTCCGGGGTCGGGTTTGGGGCGGAGGATGTTCCTCTGGTGATCGCCCGGAGATTGAGTCGAAGGCGGACGACCTTTGCTTCCGCCCTTCAGATGTTCGGGTCACGTCCGGTGAAAGATGCCTTTGATCAGGTTTCGCTCAAGCAAGCGGATCGTGGACGTGCATACCGATACAGGTGTGGGAAGACGGATCTGACCCTGGTGGTCGGTTTTCTAACGGGAACACTCGCGTGCGGCGATGTCAGCTTCCGCGGCGCAGCCGCCCTGATCGACCGAGGGAAGGCAAACCGTGTGATTCTGTGTGACGGTGAAACCGTCACCTGTTTTGGCCACGAGGTGCAGGTTGAGCCGGCGGGGTCGGTTGAGGTCGCTTCCGACGAGTCCGGTCTCAGGATTACGAACCTCTCGGATGTCGTGGTGGTACTTTCGGTCGATGATCGATCGACGTCGTTGCCTGCTGGTCGTACCTGGCGATTACCCGCGAATTGATTGTCAGAGAATAGGAGCGTATCCGTGCTCAGAGTCATCAAGCCAGAGGGTGCCTACCGGATCGAGCTCGAGGATGTTTCTGTCCCCGAGATCTCGAGCACGGAGGTACTGATCCGGACGGAGTGTACGCTGATCAGCCGTGGGTCGGAGATCTGGCGGCGGTATGTACGCGAGGAGGCGATCGATCCGGCCATCATGGGCTACTCGCTTGTCGGATCTATTGCGCAAGTTGGCTCCGAGGTCCAGGATCTGTCGATGGGAGACCGGGTTGCCGCTATCGCACCGCATGCTGAGTGGGTGGTGGTGGAAGTAACCCACTCAAGGGTCAAGCCGTCCGTTGTACAGTTGCCGGGCGATGTCTCATCAGAGGCGGGTACATTTTGGCCGCTGGGGACGAGTTCGATCATGTGGATGGATGAGCTCGATGTCTGCGGCGATGACACGGTGGTCATTCTTGGACAGGGCCTCGTCGGGAGTGGGTGTCTTCAGGCGCTGAGAGCCAGATCAGACGCGAAGGTGATCGCCGTCGATGCCATTCCAGCGCGTTGTGATCTTGCCGGAAAGCTTGGGGCAGACGTGACTGTCGATGTGAGCAAGGAGGATCCGGTAACCACCGTTCGCGAGGCCACCGATGGCGAAGGTGCAGACTTCGTGATCTACACGGTGGGCGGTAGGTCGGGAGGACGTGCCTTCGAGCAGGCTCTGGATATGGTTCGGCGCGGTGGGCTGATCCAGGTGATCGGTCTGTATGAGGATGAGCCGTTGCAGCTCGACTCGCAGAAGATCCAGGGAAAGCGGATCCTGGGCGGTTTTGTCGATATGACGACACGACCCCGGGCCTCAGACGAATCTATCCAGCTGCTGGCCGAAGGCAAGATCGATTTCGAGGCGATGATTACACATCGGTTCGGTTTCCGACAGGCGGCGGAAGCTTACGATATGCTCTATAACCGTCTCCACGAATGTATGGGCGTTGTGTTGGAGTGGCAGTAGGGGAGGCAATGACAACGGCGCAGATGGCAGGGAGCAGGGGGCGGGGGAAGGCAGTTCAGTGTACAGAACGGGTCTGAGTCGGAAGCGAGAACCGGAATCGAAGAGAAGGGAATGCGATGCGGAACGGATTCTTCAAGGGGCACGGGCTGGGTAATGATTATATCGTTATGGACCCGGCGGAACTGGATTTCAGGCTGACGCCCAGGAATGTTGTGAAGATCTGCGACCGGAATTGGGGGATCGGGAGTGACGGGATTCTCACGCTGGAGAAATCGAGGAAGGCAGACTTCGGGCTTCGGATCCTGAATCCAGACGGGAGTGAGGCGGAGAAGTCGGGGAACGGTTTGCGAATCTTCGCGCGGTATCTGCACGCGACACGGAAGACGAAGAAGACACATTTCACGGTAGATACCAAGGGTGGGCTGGTTACGATCGATCTGCACGTCGACAAGCACGGCGATGCGAGTGCGGCAACGGTGGAGATGGGACAAGCGACCTTCGACCCCAAGGCGCTGCCCTGCTCGCTGAAGGTCAAAGAGCTCATCAATCGACCGATCACGGCTTCCGGCAGGAAACTCTCGTTTACGGGAGTCAGCGTGGGAAACCCACACTGTGTCGTGTTCAAGCCAAAGGGTGAGATGTGGACGCGTGAGGACCTGTTGACGTTGGGACCCGCGCTCGAAAACCACAAAGCCTTCCCAAGACGCACGAACGTGCAGTTGGCTGTGCCGACGGGCAAGCACGAGATCTTCATTCTGATTTGGGAACGCGGTGCAGGTGAGACCCAGGCATCCGGCTCATCATCGTGTGCGGCGGCGAGTGCCGCCGTCAGACTGGGGCTGGTCGATGCGCCCGTCAAGGTCAACGCCCCAGGTGGAACTTTGCGGATCGACATCGATTCGGGGTACGATCTGACGATGGAAGGTGCCGTTGCCGAGGTGGGACGTGGAAGTCTGAGCCGTTCGTTTGTCCGTGAGCTGAAGGGGCGTTAGTGCAAGGCGAACTGAACCTGCCGGAAGTCGAATCAGATCTTCACCGTGCGTGGGGACGACGGCTCGCAAGCAGGTGGTCGCAGTATAACGATGAATACATCAATGGCCGGATGCAGCAGCCGAGCTTCAGGATCAGCTCGAACGATGTGCACCTGGGCCAATGGGATGGGACGCGCCGAGAGATCACTCTTTCGGCGCGTCATATTTTACGGGATGATTGGACATCGGTTCTGGACACGCTCCGGCATGAGATGGCGCATCAGTATGTTCAGGAGATCCTCGAGGTTGCGAATGAAGGACCGCACGGTTCGGCGTTCGCGAAGGCGTGTGATAAATTGCGGTGCTCTCCGGAGTCCGGAGCGCGTGCCGACGATTTGAGAGGAGACGGTCCGGATAAGTCACTCCGGATCATTCAAAAGCTCCTGTCGCTGGCTGAGAGCCCGAATGAAAACGAAGCACAGGCGGCCGTTCAGAAAGCCAGGCGTCTGCTCGTGAAGTACAACACGGACGTGGTTCAACTTGATCGCCAGCGCAATTTTGGGATACGCGTACTTGGCAACGTAAAGGGGAGACATACCTCGGCCGAACTTTGGATCGGCTCTATCCTGAATCGCTTCTTCTTTGTTGAATCCCTCTGGTCGCAGAGTTACGATCCCGGAAGGGATCAGAGAGGAACCGTATTGCAGGTGTATGGCACACCTGAGAATCTTGAACTGGCGACCTACGTGTATGACTACCTGACAGGCCTTCTTCCGCTCCTCTGGAAGGACTACCGGGAGTCATGCAGGATGCGGAATAACCGGGAACGACAAAGATTCTTTGCGGGAGTCCTGGAGGGGTTTTACACGAAGCTGACCGATCAGGAACGGAGCATGATCCAGACGGAAGCGCTGGTGTGGAAGGGCGATGCTCAATTGACGGGCTTCTTCCGATATCACAATCCACGTGTGGTGACGAGATACGGTGGCGGCGTCACAAGGACCGAGACCTATGCGGACGGCTTTGCGGAGGGGAAGCGGGTGTCGATTCGGAAGCCTGTGGCGGAGACGGGGAGGGCGAGGGGAAGACTGCTTGGGGGTAGGCGGGGTGCAGAATGAAAAGTGCAAAGTGCAGATTCTAACTCCTTCTGGGCGACAATGGAGAAAGGGATCTAGGCGACGCGATATTTGTCGATGGTGGCCTGGTTGATGGTGACGCCGAGACCGGGTCCTTCCGGTAAGGAGACGTAACCATCGATGACTTCAAATTTCTCGTGGATGACATCGTGGCGGAGTGGCGAGTCCGTCATGCAGAATTCGAAAATCTCTCCGTGAGGTACGGCGGCCAGACCGTGAAGGCTCGCGGCGATGGTGATGCCGCTCTTGAAGCTGTGATTGACGACCTTCGAACCGTGCTGATGAGCGAAGCGGCCGGCGTCGACCATGTTTGAGATGCCACACCTGCCGGGATCCGGCTGGATCCAGTCGAGCCCTCCTTCGACGACGAGACGTTCGAACTCGGGCAGACGGGACTCGGCTTCTCCGGTGGCGATCGGGACCGGGCTCTCCGCCGTCAGCCGCGCGAAACCTTCAATGTCCTGTGGGTGCAGCGGTTCCTCAATCCAGAAGGGCCTGAATTCCTCAAACTGGCGCGCTCTCTTGAGCGCCATCGACCAATCCCATACTTGACCGGCGTCGATCAGCACATCAACTTCGTCTCCGACACCACGACGTGCCTCGCGGACCAGCGCGATATCGGTCTTCTCCCCCTGCCCCATCGGGCCCCATCCGAATTTGACTGCCGTGAAGCCCTGACCTGAAAATGTACGCCCCAATTCGTATGTCTGTTCCGGCGTGTCCCCGAACAGTATCGAGCAATAGGCTCTGAATCGAGTGTTGACCGGTCCCCCGAGAAGCTCGTAGATCGGGCGATCTGCGGACTTTCCAGAGATGTCCCACAGTGCCAGGTTGACACCCGCCATCGCGTGTGACCCGACGCCGATTCGACCGTAGTAGTTGACCGCTTCATCCATGCGACCCATACAGGCTTCGAGTGCGAGCGCATCCTGGCCGATCAAGGCATTTGCCAGTCCGTTGCAGATCTGGTGAGACAGCGGGGCATCGACGACGGCTTTGACTACCGTTGGGCAGGAATCGACTTCTCCCCAACCCGTAATCCCCTCGTCGGTGTCGACTCGGATAAGGCAGGTGTCCTGGGTGCCATCACACGCGGCATTCACGTCGGGCAACCGAAGGACGATTGCTTCTACTGAGGTGATCTTCATGGCTCGCTCCCGTGATTGAAGCGCAATGATAGAGGAGTAGGAAAGGTGTGTCAAGGTAGGGTGCCTCAGCGGGAGAAAGCGGTTGCTCGGGGTAGATACGGGGCATAGATTCGAGGCAAATTGGGGGATCGGCATCCTCCTTCGCCCAGGTTTCGGAGGGACAGGAGTCGTCAAGATACCGGGTGTGGGACATCGGGGGTGGAGGATGGGAAGGCACGGAGATAGCGAGGAGTGAGATATTGAATACGGATGGATACCAAGATATATATGCGCGGGATGGGGTGTTGCCGCGGGTGGACGTGTACAGCAAATCGGAGATTGAGGGTTTCCGGGCACAGTTCAATGCGTTGGAGACGAGGGAGGGGAAGGAGAACTGTGCGGTTGGACTGCAGGCGCGGCATATGGATGAGAGATTCATTTGGGAGCTGTCGACCGACAAGCGAGTGCTGGACGTGATGCAGGCCGTGATGGGTGATGACGTGATGTTACTGTCGACCCACTTTTTCTGTAAGTATCCCGAGCAGGATCCGACCTCCTTTGTTGCGTGGCACCAAGATATCACCTACTGGGGGCTCGAGCCATCCGAGGCACACACGGCCTGGATCGCGATCGACGACAGTGATGTGGAGAATGGATGCATGCGGGTGATCCCCGGATCACACACGAGGGGCATTGCGCCTCACGCGAAATCAGAGAAGTCCGGAAATCTGCTGAGCATCAATCAGGAGATTCCGGATGAACACGTGGACGATTCGAATGCAGTCGATATCATTCTCGATGCGGGTCAGATGTCTGTTCACGAAGGGCAACTGCTGCACGCGAGCATGCCGAATCGGTCGGATCGACGACGATGTGGGCTGACGGTACGCTTCATACCTCCTCGTGTGCGTCAGGCGGAGCTGAACTCAGTCAAGGCGAAATGGTTTCCCATCGTCGTCAGGGGGGCGGATACGTGCGGGAATTTCGAGACGACGGAGGCGCCGTTTTGAGGGACAGGGCCTAGGGTGTCGGGTGTGGGCTCGGCTCGGAAGCGGCAATCGGCAGGTAGGCAGATCGGGGTGACTATGGCGAAGCGGAAGGTGATGTTGACGGGGGCGTGTGGATACGTCTCCGGCCGGATGTTGGATGCTATGCGGGAGAAATACGATCTCACGTTGCTCGATGTGAAGACGACGGACGGAGATGGTGTAAAGGTGGAGGATGTCCAGGTAGTCGATTTGTTGAACAGAGATCGAGATGCGTATCGGGAGTATTTCAAGGGCATCGATACGGTCGTGCATAGCGGATTCAAGGGAACGGTGAACCACCGTCATACGGATTTCTGGAAAGAGTATGATAACGTGATGATGACCTACAACGTATACCAGACGTGTGTCGAGGAAGATGTGCGGCGTGTGGTGATGATGAGCTCGAATCACGCAGCGGACTTCTATGAGCCTCTGATCTGGGAGGAAGAGATCGACTTTGTGACAAAGGGCGACTACCCGCTGACCGACAACTTCTACGGATGGGGGAAGATTTCGTATGAGGCCCTGGGGTTCGTGTTCGCGACTGGATCGATGAACGACGGGAAGCAACTCGGGAATGTGCAGCTTCGGATCGGGGCACCGAGAGAGTCGGTCGTGGATGACGCGAACCCGGAGGATCTGAAGCGGCTGCATCGCGGGCTCGGTGCGTATCTAAGTGCCCGGGATCAGACACAGTTAGTGATCAAGAGCATCGAAGCAGAGGATATCACGGATAGATTCGGAATCCCGTTCCAGGTATTCTATGGGATCAGTGCCAACTCTCATCGATTCTGGGGAATTTCAGATGCGACAAAGAAGATCGGGTATGCGCCCGAGGATAACAGCGCCGTGAAGTTCGCCGACCCGGTCGGCGTGATTATGCAGGCGGCAAAGAGGAAGATTGATGGTGAGGGCGGGTGAGATAACAGATCTGGTGTTCACATGCGGGCAAGGCCCGCTTCTCCGGGTGTGAGAGGGGACGTGAGGGGAATTTGACGAGAGAGAAGTCAAACTAGCCTTCAATGAACGCAGAGGGATCCTTCGCTGCTCTCAGGATGAAGGATGGAAAAGGACATGGCATGAAGATCACGAAGTTGACGACGATACCGATCGAAGGACGTGCGATGATCCTCAAGATGGGGACGGATGAGGGGATCGTCGGGTTCGGCGAACCGATGAACTATGAGCACTGGCGAATTGTCGCACAGGCCGTGGAGGATATCGGTGAATACCTGATTGGACAGGATCCGTGCGAAATCGAACGGCACTGGCAGGCCGTATATCGGTCCAGCTACAGCCGGGCAATGCCTTTGATCGTCGGTGCGTGGAGCGGCATCGAGATGGCCATGTGGGACGTTATGGGTAAGTCGCTCGGGCTGCCGGTTTGGAAGTTGTTGGGCGGATCCGTCAGGAGCAAGGTTCGTGTGTATACGGGAATCGGTGGCGGGATTGAACCACAGCGGGTTGCCGAGAGCGCACTGAAGGCTGTCGAACAAGGCTATACCGCGCTCAAGATGGGTGGATCGCCTCACCCCGTTCGGTTTGTCGAGAACCCGGGAACCGTTAAGAAGCTCGTTGCCAGAGTCGCAGCTGTTCGCGAGGCGATCGGCGATGAGGTCGATCTGGCGGTGGATCTGCACAGACGGTTCAGCCCTACGATGGCCGTCGTGATGGTCAAGGCGCTGGAGCCCTTCGGTCTGCTATTCGCAGAAGAGCCTTGCCATCCGGAAAACGATGAACCCGTACTCACGATTGCGCGTTCAACCTCAGTGCCGATCGCGACCGGTGAACGACACATGACACGGTGGGGTTTCCGCCATCTGATCGAGCGTGAGATGTGCGCGATTCTGCAGCCGGATATTCGGCACTGCGGCGGGATCATGGAGCTGAAGAAGATCGCTGGTGCAGCCGAGATCCACAATATCGCAATGGCACCGCACAATGCTGCTGGTCCCATCGGTGTTGCGGCATCTATCCACGCGGTTGCAACGATTCCGAATTTTGCGATCTGTGAGGGCGGTGCGAGGCGTGGTCAGGGACTCTTCAATGAACCGCTGACGTTCAAGGATGGCTATATCGAATTACCAACCGGCCCCGGGTTGGGTGTGGACATGGAGGATGCTGCAATCGAGGCGGTCAGAGATGAGTCGTATCGGTCGCGAGGGATGTTCTATCATAGTGATGACGGGTCGTTTGCTGATTACTAGCATCGAGGTGAAGATGCGGTTGCCGGGGAGAGTTGGCAGAGCAGGGCGTTGGGGGTGGGGGGTGGGGAGTGGGAGGACGGCACTACTCATTCTGGGATTTCTGT
>CAYYGZ010000034.1:0-26278 GCA_964471275.1 uncultured bacterium
ACGACGAACGGCCACACTTCGAATACCGAACCAAAGGACGAACACCCTCAGAGATCTTCTGGGAAGCTCAAAGGAGGACTTGAAGTGTCAACACCGTTACGACACTGGACAACCTAGACCAAGCTCGAGATCTGCAGGCCGATTACGCCCACGATGATGAGTGTGATCGAGCCCGCCTTCATAAGGGTAAAGGACTCGCCAAAGTAGAGGATACCGATTGCCGTGATAATTACAGTACCGAGCCCGGACCAGATCGCACAGACCATCCTGATTTCCAGAGCCTTTACGGCCATGACCATAGCGGCCTTGGATGCGAGATAGAATACACCGACCCCAATGGAGGGAAGGATGCAAGCGAAACCGTCAAAGAGTTTCATGCACGTCGTTCCCGCGACTTCCAGCACGATTGCGATGACGAGGTAGAGCCAAGCAACCATGGGCGCTCGAGAATCTGTGAGATAAGGTCTTGGGTTGAGAAGTTGCTGTGTGAGCGATCTGGAACGTCAATCAGGATATGTCATGTCTGACAGGGATCACAGGAAGATTTGGCGCAAGCGGGATATAATGATGTCGATTTCGTCTTCGACCAGGTGGGCGACGGCGATCCGGATGCGGCTGCCTGATCCGCGTGTCCAGATCGACGGATCGCCCTGCTTCAGCTCTTCGATCACCTGCGCGGCGGTCTTGCCGGCCCCGTCTTCCACGGTGATCATGACTCCGTTGCTGAGGCTGTTGTCTTCGATGTGCCGCGCTGTGCTGATGTGTGGAACCGGTGCGAGCTGCGTCTCAATGTAATCGGCACGTCGCCAGTGTTCAGCGATCCGGGCCTCGTGATCCATCGAGAGCCATTCCCTCAGTGCGACGACGACCGCCACGATTTCCTGGCGATCCAGTTTCAGAGGACGGCCCACTGTTTCGTAGTCACTGGTTTCGAAACCGATGAAACTGTGTGTGTAGGCAACTTCGACCAGGTCCTTTCGACCCGCAAGGATACCCGTGGAGTTGCACGCGCCGATATATTTGGCACCAAAGCCGATCAGGCAATCGCGAGACTGCGCGTACCCACGCATGGTGTCCAGAGGATACACCTGATACGCCGCGTCGACAGTGATCGGCAGGTTGTGACGTTTGGCGATGCGATGGATTTCCGGTAGATGCTGGATGGTGTCATCTGGGTCTCCGGAAGCGTAGTAGTGGATCGCGGCCGTCTGCTCGGTGATCGCGTCTTCCAGCTGCTCTTCAGATGTGCCTTTCTCCGTACCGACCATCAGGACCTGACCGCCAAAGACGGTCAGACACCGTTCGTAATGGTAGTGCTGTCGGCGCTGGAACAGGAAGCGATTCGGGATTCCGTCGACGTTGGGCAACTGCTCCATCCGCTCCGGATTGCCCACGGACATGCAAGCGGCAGAGGAAAGTGCCAGCGCCGCTCCACATCCGGGGGTTACTATCGCGGCTTCCGCGCCGAGCCATTCGGCAATCTGTTCTCCTGTCGCACGCTGCAGATCGTCCATAGAAACGAAGTGGCGGTTGGCGGCGACCATCGCCTCCTGAACCCCTGAAGAAACGCGCGAGCCGCCGAGGACGGTCATGTTCCCACAGGCATTAATTACGGGCGTTGTGCCGAGGTCGCGGTAGAGCTGTGCCGGGTCGATTGTCATCTCAACTCTTGTGTTGTGTGCCGGATGTTACCGAACAGTCGACACAGGGTTGTCTAGATCACGAGGTAGGCTGCACCAATCGATCCCGCATCATTTCCGAGGCAAGCGAGTTCAATTCGCGTATGCTCAAACATTCCTTCGAGTGTGTTTGCTTCGGCAGAGGCGACGATGGGATCTAACATGAGATTGCCTGCCGCTGAGATACCGCCGCCAATCGCGACAACATTGGGACTCAGGATATTGATCAGGTTGGCAACAGCGATTCCTATGTATTTGGCAACGTGATCGACGGTAGCACGACCCAGTATATCACCTTCCGAGGCCGCGTCGCAGATGGCCTTTGGCGTGAGGTCTGTCCCCGACAGCGTTGACTCCCTCCCGTTGTCCAGTCCCGCCTGCGCGAAGTCAACCATGCCTCTTGTCGCGCTAATCGCCTCCAAACACCCGGCCTTCCCGCATCCACAGATAGGTCCATCGGGCAGCACAACCATATGGCCAATCTCACCCGCGGAGTAGGACGATCCGTGGTGCACGCGTCCGTCGATGATGATGCCTCCACCGATACCCGTTCCCAAGGTCAGCAGAGCCAGCGATTGGCATCCTTCACCAGCACCCGCCCTAGCTTCGGCGAGCGCAGCGACATTCGCGTCATTGTCCAATTCCACCGCTGTTTGCTCGAGCCGATCTGCCAGCATCTGCTTGAGCGGGACGTAATGCCAATCAAGATTGGGCGCAATGACGACAGTGCCGTCCTGGCGCGTTACGCCAGGTACCCCGACACCCACACCCAATGTATCACCCATCTGAGTGCCGTGAGTGATACAGAGAGACTCTGCCAGTTCTACGATTCGATCAACCACACCCTCGGCACCTTCCTCCGGATGTGTTGCCGTCTTCTTCTGCAACAGGATCTGTCCGTCCCCGGATACGATCGCGCCCTTGATGTCCGTGCCGCCAAGATCAATACCTATTGCCGCCACCACGTCCTCCTTCTGCCGGCGAGTTGTAAATAGGATGAATAAGCCGAGTATCCCACATCCATCCGTTGCTGTGTATACACTGTATTGCAGGTTGTCCGGAACGAGGGATCATCGTGAGAAGTCCACAGGCGAATTTGTCAGATAGGCCTGGGTAATGTTGATGATGAGCGCGATGTCATCAAGCGCGTCTTTGACCGGTGTCCGGCATTCCGCCCCGTTGGCGACGCAGTCGTGGAAGTGCCGGAGCTCGGCGATGAAAGGACTCTCCCACTCGACCGCCGGGTGACGGGTGTTGGTTCTTCCCTCAGCGTCTACTTCCTGAACAAGGACATCGGAGAGCTGTCCGCGTGAGAAGCCGGTCGGGTAGCTTAGAATGACGCGCTTGTCATCCCCGTAGATCTCGAGCGTTTCCTTGAAGTCCCATAGATGGGGCAGGTCAATCCAGGTCGCGACAGTGCGTGCGCCCGAGGAATACTCGAGCACGGTCGAGACGGCACGACCCTCCTGCCAGACTTCCGTGCTGACCACCCGGGCAGGATTGCCCATAACCTTTCTCAGACCATAGAGGTCGTGAATCATGCTGCCCGACAGTGTGAAGAACGCGCGGGAGGCCTCTGTGGGGATACCTTCCCCGAAGGCCTGCTTGAGTGCGGCACTACGGGCCTCGCCTGATTGCTGAACAGCATCCGCAGGTATGTCTTCACATCGCTCGATGTGGAACTGGCTGGTATGCAGATCATTATTGGGGTGGAGATGGTTAATCTGGACGAATGCGGGATCCCAACCCCGTGTCTCCGTGTATGCCAGCTCGAAAGCGGGGTCATACACCTTCATGTAACCAACCTGCAAAACCGATCCTGCCTGCTCACCCGCTTCGTGAATCGCGGCCGCCTCTTCGTTCGAAAAGCACAACGGTTTCTCGATGAACAGGTGTTTCCCCGCCTCGAGGGCGGCAACCGCGATTTCCGTCTTGGGATCACGGTGACAGAGAAGAACGGCGTCGACGTCTGGAGCATTGATCACTTCCCGGTAGTCTGTTGTATGACTTGCGACGTTGAATCTATTCGCCAAGTACCTGGCGAGTCCGGCGGAAACGTCGCAGGTCCACGTGACCTCAAAGAGATGCTGAAGCTCGTGGAGGTTGGGCATGTGCTGGACCTGTGCGATCGCACCGCAGCCGATGATGGCGATCCTTACTCTTTCCATACAGACTCCGACCTTGAATGGCGATGGACCCACGGACGACACTCTTCGATTGTGTTCAGGGCAGGTTCCAGACGTGGCGGGTAAACCCTCTGGCTAGTCCGATGAGCTTATGTCATAGGAGAGATCGTTCCAGCTGTCGCCGAATTCAGAGACGGCCTTGAAGACCTCGTAGACATCCTTCCACATCTTCTCGCGAATCGAGTCAGCGGCAGCAGCTTCGAACTGGTCGAGTGCAGGTTCGTGGTTCTTGACCAAGGCAGACGTTGCGGCAGCCAAAGACCGAGCGGCAGAACGATGCCTGGCGACCCGGGCTTCGCGCTTCACGGATTCATCAATCTGTACATCATAGGAACTGGCCGACGAGAAGCTGACGGGTTTGGCCGACCCGCTCGTTGTGCGTCCTGTGTGTGTCGGCAGAATGTGCGGGGTGACGGAAAGGTACATGATGACCGGCTCATCCCCAACGACTCGGACCGAGTGAGCCTCATCCGTAAGGGCGAAACAGAGCTGGCCCGCTTTGACAGTCTGTAGATCTCCCTCAATTTCGAATTCGGCAACGCCTTGTAGGATCAGGAAGACCTCATGACCCAGGTCGTGGCTGTGGCGCGTGTTGAAGCCCTGGCCAGGTTCCATCCTCAGGATTCGGGATCGCATCTCGGGCGTGATCAGAAGGTTCTTGATATGGTCCGGGTTGCGGTAGTCGTAGACGGTGAAGGGCATCAGGAGCTCCTAGAGGCGGCCGGGAAGTTGGAGAATCGGCAGGGGTGGATCGGCAAGTAGGCAATAGGCAAGTCGGTAGACCTTCAAGAAGAGGGTCGGTATTGATTCCAAGAAGAAGTGCCTGTCTGGCTGATGAGTCATAGCCGCTCCTTCGATGCACCGCCCGGTGTAAGAAACTGCACGGATCGACACACTACCCGATTGTCGTGTTCTCGAGGATCCAGTCCAAGTAAGGAGCGTGGCCATTAACGATCGGGACGACGACGATGTCCGGGACGTCGTAGCTGTGGAGTTCCCGTATACGCACGATGAGTCTGTCGACAGTAGTCACGGCCGTCTTGAGGAAGACAAGGGATTCCATTTCGTCCTCCACCGTGCCCTGCCACCGGTATATCGATCGAATACCCGGTACGATGTTGGCACAGGCGGCAAGTTGCTCCTCGACGACCGTTCGCGCGATCTGGGCAGCTTCGTTCTCGGACGAGGCGGTGGTGTAGACCATCCGTACCAGCGCATCAGACATTCACATTCCTCCTCGCTTCTGCCAGACGAATTGCCGTAAGCCGGGCATTCATTCGCTCCGTATGAGATCCGGCCCAGTAGACTCTTTCGCACGATGGACAACGGAAGAACTGGAGCTGAGACTTCAGCACGTGAGGGGGTACGGACGACCGAATGCTGTCAATTCCGACCTCGACGATGGCGACGTTGCATTCCAGACAGCGTGTGAAGGTTTGGCGTTCAAGGTCGAGACCGATCTCTACTACAAGCTGAGCCAACTGATCTTCGAGCGCGTCCGCGTTGAGATACACACAGGTAACATTAGCCAGGTTGTCTGCTCGATCGGCAAGCGGTCTGTCACGTGTCAGAAGTATCCTGCCGTGACCCCCTGCCTCTGCCAGAAGGTCATCATCGACTGCGAAATTGTCGTACACTGTGTCATACCCGAGGATGCGCAACCACCGAGCCAGCTTCCCGAGCATACAGTCTGCGAGAAGTTCCATGTCCGTCTGATCCTCACTGGTTGAGATGTTGCGGTGCTGCCTTGTCAGCACTACAAGGTTCCACAAGTACGTGCTCCCATCTGTCATGGCAAGGCCGTATTTGAACGCACGTGAGTTCGGGCAGTCTATCCTCGGGTGAGATCCAACTGAGTCTCGAATCGCACGATCCACTATACACGATGAGATCGGTGAATGAGCGTACCTCTGACTGTCCTCACAGATACACCCGCCCGGTTTACGGCCGTCGGGCGTGTGCTCGAGAAACACGTTCGTGAAGGAACGACACCGGCCGTGTGCGCCAGTGTGACCGATCGCTCCAGGGATCTCGCTGTCTGGTCAGTGGGTCGACACACCTATGCAGAGTCATCACCCGCTACTCGGCACGATGATCTTTACGATCTCGCGTCCGTGACCAAGGTCGTGGCGACGGCAACGCTGTGTGCCCTGCTTGTGGACAGGGGAAAGCTCGATCTGGATGCGCCTGTTTCATCGTGGGTAACCGGAGTGGACGATCTTGTCACGCCGCGCGCGCTACTGTCGCACGCGGCCGGTCTCCCGGCTCACGTGCATCTCTTCAACCGGATGGTTGATCGCGAGGAGGTTGTCAACGCCGTTTGTCGGATGGAGCTCGAGTACGAACCACTGACCCGGTCTGTCTATAGTGATATGGGATACATCCTGTTGGGTACTGTTCTGGAACGGCTTACAGGAGCTCCCCTCAATGAGCTGTTTCGCGATTGCGTGCGGGAACCCCTGGGCTTGCACGAGACCGTGTTCTGTCCTGGCGAGTCCGCACGTCCTCGAATCGTGCCGACGGAGAGCGACACTCGCTGGCGAGGTCGATTGGTGCACGGCGAAGTCCACGACGAGAATGCCTCGGTCATGCGCGGGATCGCACCGCACGCGGGCTTGTTTTCGAGCGTCAGGGATTGTGCGAGATTCGCGAGACTCTGGCTGAACGAGGGCGTGCTGGACGGAAAACGGCATCTGGCGTCCGAAACGATCCGGATGTTCCGGAAGCGAGATAACCGTGCAGCGGGCAGCTCGTGGGCGCTGGGGTGGGATACCGTCACACCCGGGGCGAGCACATCCGGTCAGTATTTCTCAGCGGAATCGTATGGAGCACTCGGGTTCACCGGCACCTCGATCTGGATCGATCCAGGGGCAGAAATCGCTGTCGTTCTGCTGACAAACCGTGTTCATCCGACGCGGGAAAACTGGGGTATCAAGCGGCTGCGGCCCGAGTTCCACGATGCGGTGAGGGAGGGGTTGATGTAGGGGATGTGTAGAAAGAAGATGTGGAGAGAGAAGATTGGAGGGCATTGTGTGTCGACAAGATCGGTTCTGTTCGGGCAAACGGCACTCACTCAGTGATCGTGAAGACCACCGTGTCGGTTTGGGGATTGGCTCGGTGGGTAAACAGGATGCGATACACCCTTTCACCCCAGACACGCTTCAGGTTACGGTCCTCCAATTCGATCTCTTCGATCGCCGGTTCGAGTTTTGAGGGATCATACGCGATCGAGAACTCGACCTGCTTCTCTTCGTCCAGGGGTGTTCCGGAGATACGGACACTACTATCGCCGATAGTCGCCGGGTAGGGCGTCATAAACGTGAAGGTTAGACTTCTTGCCTTCGACTCAAGCCTGAAGCTGTCGGTGAGTGTCACACCTTTCACGCGATCCATCCGAACCGATCGATCCCACCGGTCGATTCCGGCCGATTCGGGAAACGCACCCGCAATGCTCTGAGTCAGTTGTGCATATGCATCAGTCGATTCGTATGCGACGTCCTCTGCACGGAAACGCTTACCCTCCTTCTCCATTACACCGTTGATCGTCGGCAGATTGTGGAACGCAGACTGCATCGTCCAGATGTCGTAGCGATCCCTGCTGAACGTCTTCCTCGAGTACGTTTCGACACCGACGTCGATCAGGGCTGGATATCCATCGAGGTAGACGACGAAGCTTCCGACGTCGTTGTGATTGTGACTCTCCGCGTTGTGACCGCCCTTTGCGGCAACATACCAGCCATCCGGAGACCCGGCATTGGATCGTGCGAACATCACCTGAATGTCGGGAAGCCACGCATCACGCAAATAGGGCTGTGAAGCCCGCGCCTCCATCATTTCATCCAGATTCCAGATCGAGAACAGCTGCCGAGACAGGTTGCCGCCAACGCCCCGCCGGACCGGGTTGCGTCTCTGTACGGCCCACGCGCCGAACGCCATCATCGTCGCGTCACCGATCTGCTTGCCGTATCGGTAGACCATCTCACCCGCGATGCTCGACTTGGCTCGCGCATCCGCAAAATTGACGACATACCGCTCGTGGATGTGGGCCTTGTAGATGAAACGCCCAATCTCGCGAATCAGCGGATTGTCGTAGTGTGAAAGCTTCCCGTCAGTGGCAACGCGGAGGAATTCCAGGTAGTCAAAGAGACGTCCGCCCGCAACGTTCCAGTAGCCGGGTCCCTCGTCACAGCCGCCGTCGGCCGGGTAATGGTTGAGGAAGTTTTCCATGCTGCGCATCGTTTTGTGGATGCCCGCAGCTCTGCGCTCCTCATTCTGTTCTGCCAGCAGGACACACGTCAGCCAGTTGGTGTTGATCCACGGGTTCCAGTTGTTGACCCGTCTGTCGGGGAAGCCCATCCACCAGAAGTCGTCCCGTTCCAGGTTCGGGGTCAGGATCCTACGATCGATTTCGGTCAGGATCCGGGCAGGCAGGAGGGGTGAGATCTCCGCAAGCTGATCCGCGAGCAGATAGTGTATCCACGCCAGTCCTGCTCCGGTCTCCGCCGCGAACAGATCCACAATCTGTTCGTCTACATCGGCGAGACCGTGACGCGCCTTCTGCAGGCTCAAGTGTGCGGGGATCACCCAGGAGGTTTCTTCACAAGTGGCCCAGATGCCGTTGGCCAATGGCTCGATGAATCGTCCCTTGCCCTCGGCACATTCAGCCAGCGCAAGGTCGACGAGAGCCCGTCTCCGACGATTTACGAGATTCTGGTAGTTGCTGCGGTTCCCGGTCCGGGCGAATTCCAGGTAGACGGTCGCTGGCAGGTTCGGCCAGTCGAAGTCGAGTGCCTTCTCGCCGTTCCGTATGTATCGGGCACGGAGCTGATCGGGAAGGGATTCCCAGCCTTCACGGTCCGACGCCTTCGGGAAAGGGTTGAAACTGTTGAGAGGGGTGATGATCCCACGGAGTTGTTCGAGCGTCGTGCCGCCCGTGAGGATGTTGCGTCTTTCCTCGGCTTGGGCGGAAACTGAACAGAGAAGCAGAAGTGTCAGGATTGCAGCGCAGATTGCCTTCATTGTGTTGTTCTCTCGATCCGGTTAGGG
Organism: uncultured bacterium; assembly: GCA_964471275.1. GTDB lineage: Bacteria > Latescibacterota > UBA2968 > UBA2968 > UBA2968 > UBA2968. The sequence continues at coordinate 8,912 of CAYYGZ010000034.1, forward strand.
CTCGTCACGGTGCAGGTGACAGATTCTGTTGGCGAAATGCTCGGCCCGGTCTGGTCTCTTCATCGTTCAATCTCTTGGAGGCTACAGAACGCGATGCCCTGGCCGCGTATATCGGGATCGAGTCTTCTGAATCTTCCCCTCTCAGCGTCTGATGATCCACGTACAGGATCCCGTGGTCGGCAAGTTCCCTGTCAGAAACCGTATGCGTGTCAGTGACGCTCCCCACGGGTTGCCGCGTTTGAAGCTGACCTCTGCGAGTGGATACTCATCGAGCTCGATGTCGAAGATATCGGCGTCGTACTCGATCTTGCCGGCCGCGGATGTCCCGCCTTCCTCGAGTTTGGTTTCATCCAGGTATACAACGCCCTGTTCCTTTCTGACGTCACACGGTGTCATGAAGTTCATCTCGACGGATTCGGTTCGAGATAGGTCGAAGGTATCGGTTACGACAACCTGCTGGCCTCTGTGGAAGACAACCTCTCGCATCCACGAGTTCACACCCGCCTCATCCGGGTAAGCGTCTGCCAGGTTGCAACAGAAACGCGTCTCTGTCTCGCTCGCAGAAAAGGCCGCGTCGGATGCCCTGTATTCCGGTCCGGGCTTCTGCTCGATCCCATTTATGGTGGGCAGCGTGTGATGGCTCGAGTTCATGGTCCAGATGTCGTAGCGATTCGGCCCGAATGTCTCGGCGGTGTAGTCCTCGACCCCGATGTCCACGACTAACGGTTTGCCGTCGATGTAGACGACGCAGCTACCGATGTCGTTGTGATTGTGGCTCTCCTCGTTATGTCCGCCCTTTCCGGCCACAAAGAAGCCTTCGGGAGAACCTTCGGTGTCCCGTGCACAGAAGACCTCGATTTCCGACAGCCACGTTTCCGACGGCAGCGGCGTGCCGGGTTCCTGCTCCAGCATCTCATCGAGAAGGTCGAGTGTTCGAAGCTGTCTTCCCAAACTATCGGTCAGACCGCTGACAAGCAGGTTCGCTTCCTCTGCACACCAGGCCCCGATCCGCTTTAAGCTCTCATCGTCAATGCGCTTGCCATACCCGAAGGTTATACCCGGAGGGAGATCGATCCTGGCTGCGGCATCGGCGAAGTTGACGAAGTATCTGTCGGCTATCTGCGTCCGGTACGGGAATCGGCCAATCTCCTGAATAAGTGGATCGCTGAAGACGTCGATTGTGTCGCCTGAAGCGCTTCGTAGGATCTCGAGGCAATCATACAGGGCGCCGCCGGCGTGGTTCCAGTAGCCCGGACCTTCATCACATCCGCCGTCCTTCGGGTAAGGGTCGATGAAGTTGTCGAGTGCTTCAAGCGCCCGCGAGACGAGCCGCACGCGCCGCTCGTCGGAGCCTTCGATCACGAGCGCACAGGTCAGCCAGTTCGACACGATCCACGGGTTCCAGTTGTTCACGCGTCGACCGGTGTTATTGAACCCCATCCAGTTGAACTCCCGGTCCAGACAAGGGGTCAGGATGCGTCGGTCGATTTCGAGACGTATCCGGTCACCGATCAGCGTCGAGACCGCGGCTAACTGCTCGTCGAGCAGATACCACGTCCAGGCAAGTAGAGCGGCAGCCTCAGCGGCAAAGAGATCGACGATGGGTTCCTCGACGTCGGGGAGGCCGACACCTGCCTTTTGCCTGCTCGTATGCGCCGGCACCCCCCAGAACGTCTCCTCACAGATCGCCCAAATGCCGTCTATGATAGGATCGAGGAATCGTCCCTTTCCCTCAAGACATTCGGCCATAACGAGATCAGCGAGCGTCTGACGACGCTTGTCCCGAACCTCCGACTGCCATCGGCTTCGATTTCCCGTTCGCTGAAAGTCCAGGAAGAATGTCGCCGTGGCGACAGGCCAGCCGAATTCCGCAGCACTCTCCCCGCGGGCGATGTGGGGAAGCGCGATCGTCTCGTAGCGTAACCAGGCCTCGCGTTCGCCTGCCTTGGGATGGGGGCGCCACTCGTCTCGAGGAAGCAGTGTTTTCGTGAGGCTGTCGTTGAATCGTTGTGATAGCATTGCCTACGCCTTCCTACGGATCTGGAGCGTGTAGAGATTGCCGGGTGCGATGTCAAAGAACATTGTGGTTCGGGGACCCGTCACAGCCAACTCTGATCTCTCCGATTCCCCAGTGACCGTGTTCGTCAATACGAGTGTGTAGGTGCCCTTCTCAAGCAGGTAGAATTCTGCCCCCATCTTGCGTGGCTGGCTTCCGAAATGATACAATTCCGCGTCGAAAGTAGTCGATCCGGAGTCCGTCACCAGCGTTGCGATGCTACGGGCAGAGGTCTTCCACCGAACGGCGTTCATCGGGAAGTAACGGGCGCCGCCGTAGTCACCGGTCACAGATCCGTACAGTGCCGACAGGTTTGGCCGCGGAAGCGGCGGATCGGCGAAGTAGTTGGCATAGTTGCTGTTGAAGGCGAGCTGTCGATCAGTCCATCGGACCTCCTCCATGTAGGAGGCGCGGTTGATTCTGAATGCGGTCGCCGATCGATCCAGACCGTTGAGCAGGTGCTCTCTGTCTCCCGTCAGACGATACCGGACGTATCCATTCGCGTCTTTCAGCAGGAGTGCGTCAAATGTCGGATCTCCTGTAAGCTGCCTGTATTTCGCGAGTGTCGAGGCAACAGACATTCGGGAAGCACACCAGGCTTCTGAGCCGGGGGCCGGGTCATCAACCGGGTCATTCAAGTAGCGTTCGCGAGCGGCCGCCATCGATCGAACCGGCTCCAGATACGCACGATCCCTCGTCATATGACTCGTCAAGAGCAGCGTATTTGTCATCATCGACATCGCGCTCGGCCACAGATAGAGCGTCGGCTCACTGTGGTTCTGCGGGTCCCACCAGTTCTCTCCCTCGCCCCCGACACTTCCATCGGGCCAGTGTATGGCCGACGGTATGATCCCCGCAGGCTTTCCACGATCGATCCCGGCCGCCGCGATGGTCCACGTGCTCATCCACTCCGAGAACAGTGTGGTCATTTCGGCGTCGGCCGTTCGCTGCCAGTAGAGCAACGCGGGTTGTACAGCTCTCGGATGGTAAACGGTATCGCACGCCAGCTTGGATGATGGGCTGACTCGGTCGGAGGTGAAGTAGGTGCTCTTGAACTGTAACTGCCCCTGATCGTTCCTGCCGGTCCAGAGATCGCGGAAGAGTTCGAATATGCGGATCGCCCGGTCCTGCCACACGGGGTCGTCCGGACGAAGGTGCATCATAGACGTGCAGGTATCGCCCGAATCCTCCCCAGTATGCTCCACATCGGTCATGCGAGAGGTGTAGCCGCCCTTCATGCGATCAAGAGCAAACAGTCCCTCCGCAATGTTCGTCTGCCCCTGAATGATTAGGGGGTCTTCGAATCCGATTAGCACCGGTGTCCAGGTGCGCCAGATTTCCACATCGTCTCCCCAGCCACCACCGAGCTGACCATCTGGGGCCTGCCGCGTTTCGATCCACCAGGTGATGATGTGTGTGAGTTTCTCAAGCGTCTCTCTCTGCAGGTTTGCCCACTCCGGCGCGTGGGGATCGGGAGCGTTGAGCGCCGGCCACGGGAAGGTTTCATCGAGATACAGTCTCACAAGCCTGTTTTCGGGGAACGCGGTCTTCGAGGTGCGCAGGAGACGTCTTCCTTCGCCGTAGTATTCTGACCGTTGTTCCGGATTCCACAGAAGCTTGCCGCTCTGGATCGGTCTCTGTATGAGCGCGCGTCCTCGGTACATCGCCCATATCGGGTAGAGGGGGGACGATTGGCTGCTGAGTTCCGCGGGCCAATCCGATTTAATGTATTTGCAGAGGAAGCTGTTTCCAGCCGCCCCCCTGGCGACTTCGGGAGTCCAGTGCTTGCGTTCGTTCGCCCAGAGGTCGATCGCGGGTAGGAGGAGATCCAGATCAGCGCGCAGTTGCGGATCGAGATCGACCCGGCTGGAGAGCGTGACCAGGTGCTGATAGCGCTCGGTTTCGATCGAAGTGTTACCAGCCTTGCGGATAAGCGTGGACTGGGTCGCGGTGAGCGCGTGGGCCGCCGTTCCGAGTAACAGAAGTAGTAGCGATGCGAGGGTCTTCACTGGGTTCCTTCTGGATGTGGGGTGTCCGGTGCTACGATCGAGATGTAGCCTCTCGGCGACGGCTGTGGAGAACGGGCTCCGTGTAGCCGTTGGCGATCCGGCGTCCCTCGAAGACCAGGTCCAGTGCCGCCTGGAAGGCGATACTTTCGTCGAAATTCGGGGCCATGTTCGTGTATGTCGGGTCGCCTGCGTTCTGACCATCGACGACCGCGGCCATGCGTCTGAAGGTCTCGACGACCTGGTCGCGGGTCAGCAGTCCGTGGTGCAGCCAGTTGGCGACGTGCTGACTCGAGATTCGGAGTGTCGCGCGGTCTTCCATCAAACCGACGTCGTTGATATCAGGGACTTTCGAACAACCGATACCCGAGTCGATCCAGCGGACGACATAGCCAAGGATGCCCTGCGCATTGTTATCCAGCTCCTTCTGGATGTCGTCCTCCGACAGCTCACGATCAAGCAGCGGGGGCGATAGGATATCGTCCAGACTTGCCCGACTGCGTGCCACGAGTTCGCCCTGGCGGTCGGTTACGCTGATCTGGTGGTAGTGGATGGCGTGAAGGGTTGCCGCCGTCGGTGACGGTACCCAGGCACAGGCTGCTCCTGACATTGGATGGCCCGCTTTGGAGTCGACCATCTCCTTCATCCGGTCTGGCATGGCCCACATCCCTTTACCGATCTGGCCTCGTCCCGGAAGTGCGACCTCCAGTCCGATGTCGACGTTCCAGTCTTCGTAGGCCGACATGAATTTGTGTCCCTTGATCTCCGGCTTTGGCAGGAACGGTCCAGCCTCGATGCTGGTATGTATTTCGTCGCCGGTTCGGTCAAGGAAGCCGGTGTTGATGAAGATGATGCGGTCACGAGCCTCGTTTATGGCAGTCTTGAGGTTGATCGTGGTGCGACGTTCCTCATCCATGATGCCGATCTTGATCGTGTTCCGTTCCAGCCCCAGTGCTTCTTCGACCCGGCCGAACAGAGCGACAGTCGACGCCACTTCGGCAGGTCCGTGCATTTTTGGTTTTACGATGTAGACGCTTCCCGAACGGCTGTTTGAGATGGGCCCGTCGCCCTTAATGTCGTGGATGGCGGCCAGAACCGTGACCATCGCATCGAGGAATCCCTCGGGCACCTCCTCATCATTCGAGGTGGTGACGGCATCGGTATACATGTGAATGCCGACGTTGCGTACGAGGAGCGTGCTTCGTCCGGGGAGTGTCAGTTCGGTGCCGTCTGCGGCCGTGTAGGAGCGGTCCGGATTCAGTGTCCGAGTCACCAGAGTCCCTGCCTTGTCGAACGTCGTTTCCAGAGTCCCCTTCATGATGCCTGCCCAGTTGCGGTAGACGCGAACTTTGTCGGCTGCATCGACGGCCGATACGGAGTCTTCACAGTCCTGTATCGTCGTGACTGCCGATTCGAGCACAACATCCTTTACGCCTGCGGGATGCGTCCTGCCAACGGGATGGTTCGCATCGATCTGGAGTTCGATGTGTAGACCGTTGTTTCTGAGCAAGATTCCAGTCGGTGCTTCAGCTGGTCCGGTGAAACCGACGAATGCGTCGGGATCAACGAGATTCGCATCACCGGAGGCTGTGCTCACACACAACTGGTCGCCCCTTACACTGTAGCCCGTTGCCTCCCCGTAGGTTGCATCCTTCAAGGGGACGGCATCGTCCAGGAAGGTCTCAACGCCCTTCACAACTTTCTGGCCTCGAACCGGGTTGTAGCCGCTGGTCTTTTCGGCTTCGCCATCGTCGGGGATGACGTCCGTCCCGTAGAAGGCATCGTAGAGGCTGCCCCAGCGCGCATTGGCAGCGTTGAGCGCGTAGCGGGCATTGTCGACGGGAACGACCAACTGGGGCCCGGCAAGCACACCGATCTCGGGGTCCACGTTTGTCGTGGTGACTTCGAAATGATCTCCCTCAGCCTGGAGGTATCCGATCTCCGTGAGGAAGCTGCGATACGCTTCGGGATCGATTGGCTGACCCTTGCGTTCGCCATACCAGCGGTCGATCTGTTCCTGAAGATCATCACGCTTCTGGAGCAGTTCTCGGTTGTGGGGTTCCAGATCGCGGACGATTCTCCCAAAGCTGGTCCAGAAACCATCCGGGTCGACTCCTGTGCCCGGCGCAATCTCGTTCTTCACGAGGCTGTAGAGCTCCTCGTCGATCTTCAGCCCACCGACCTCGATACGATTCGACATGCGATGCTCCTATCTATCTGTTGTGACGCGTATGGTGAATGCGCCATCGGCCTCCGGCGAGCGCGCTTTCAGCGTGACCCTGATCAGCCGGTCTCCCCAGAAGGCGGACATCCGTTCGTCGCTGATCTCGATTTCTTCCTGCGATACATCCACGACGTCCGGGTCAAAGGCAACCCAGCCTGCGCCGGAAACCAGATCATCAACTGTTGAGGCTGGCGTCAGCTGAATCCAGCCGCTTTCGTCGAGCAGGACGCTCGCCGGTGTCATCAGATGCCATTCCAGATCCGTTGGTCGTGAAGAGAACGAATATACATCATCGATGGTGACAGCAGATGCTCGGTGATGAGTGACCGCCCGGCGCCAGTTCGTAAGGCCGCAATCCGCAGGGTAGGCCTTCTCGATGTTGAGCGTGAGGGAGGCTTCGTTGTCATCGGAAGCGTATACAACATCATCTGCCTGGAACTCATCCCCGGGAAGCTGCTGGACGCCGTTGAAGGTCGGCAGATTGTGGTAGGCTGCCTGCATCGTCCAGATGTCATATCGTTCGGAGCTGAACGTCTTGGCGGTGTAGGTCTCTACGCCAGCGTCCACGAGCAGGGGGCGACCGTCGGTGTAGATGCTGAATGTGCCGATATCGTTGTGGTTGTGGCTTTCCTCGTTGTGTCCACCCTTCGCAGTGACAAAGAGTCCGTCGGCCGATCCGTCCGTATCCCGAGATGCGAATACCTCGATGTTCGGCAGCCAGACATCCCGCGAAAGTGGCTGACGCGCAGGTCGGTCAAGGATTTCCTCATAAGCGAACAGGGCGGGAAGGGTGCGCCCAACGCTGTCGAGCGACCAGTTCTCGCCCTGTCGACGCTGTTCGGCTGACCAGGCTCCGAGGTCCATGAGATCGTCGTCGCCGATCCGCTTGCCATACAGATAAGTGATCGAAGCTGACGGGAGGACGAGCGCGGAGGCGTCTGCGAAGTTGACGAAGTACTGATCTGCTATCTGGGCTTTGAAAACGAATCGCCCAATCTCGCGGATCTTTTGATCACTATACACATCGATCGCCCCATTCGTGGCGCTCCAGAGCAACTCGAGACAATCGAAGAGAGAGGCACCCGCACGTCCCCAGTAGCTGGGTCCCTCATCACACCCCCCGTCATCCGGATAGGGATCGATGAAACGATCAAGCGACCGGATCGCTTTCTCGACGTGCTCGACACGGCGGTTGTCGGACTCCTCGAGGATCAGGGCGGCGGTCAGCCAGTTGGAAATGATCCAGGGGTTCCAGTTGTTGACGCGTCGCTCCCTCCCCGTAGTCGGGTGGCGCTGACCCTCCAGTCCCATCCACCAAAAGTCATCTCGCTCCAGAAGGGGTGAGAGCACACGTCTCTCCGATTCAATTCTAATACGTGGGACGATCAAAGGCGAAATGGTGTTCAGCTGCGGCTCGAGCAGATAGGTGGTCCACGAAAGAAGCATGATCGTTTCGGCGACGAAGAGCGGGACGACCGGTTCTTCGACGTCCGGGAGGCCTGGTCCATGTTTCTGCATTTGCATGCAAGCCGGTATTCCCCAGAAGCTCTCTTCACAGATCGCCCAGATACCGTTTACGATGTCGTCGAGGAACCTGCCCTCGCCTTCGATGCATTCCGCGATGACGAGGTCACCCAGTATGGTGCGCCGTCCGAAACTGGGCTTCTCGTAGTTTATACGATTGCCCGTGCGGGCAAATTCGAGGAATAACGTGGCCGGCAGAGCAGGCCATTCGTGCCCGATCGCCTCTGTGGCGCGTTTCAGATACGCATCCCGAATCGGTTCAGGGATGGTCGGCCATAGATCGCGCTCGGAAGCGGTTGGGAATGGGTGCCAGCTTGCACGAGGGATCAAGGCATCGGTGATTTTGTCGGATGTCCAGATTGATGAGAGCATAGGATTGAGGATTCTCAGTATAAGATGGAAGACTTGTCATCGACTCCGTGAGATGCTACGAGGGTAGTTCGTGACGGTCGCTACCGCGTGACTCTGATCGATACCGAATCAGCCTGTTCGGGGTTCTTGAGCTTTAGCCGGAGACGGGATAGCTCGCTTCCCCAGACTCGCTCGAGATTGCCGTCCTCGACGGGATGTGTTTCGGTGACGGCCTCGAACCGGTCACTGTCGAAGTGGAGGGTTGCGGTGCCCGATTCCCTGCCTGCGCGGAATTCGCGCGCCCCCAAGGTGATCGATCCGGTCTGTATCGAAACGGAACAAGGCGTGATGAAGTTGAGTATGAACTCGCCCATCACCCGATCCACCTGATACGCGTCCTCGATGACGACGGACACATCTCGTTCGTGCGTGATCGTGCGATGCCATTTGCTGACAAGTGCGTTTGGTGGGTAGGCCGAGGCGATGTCCATACTGAACATCGCGCGGTTGTCGTCTGTGGCGTAGTCGATGCCGGCGGCAGCGTGATCCGCGCCGTCGACCTGATCGCAACCGTTGATTGTCGGGAGGTTGTGGAAACCGGACTGCATAGTCCAGATTTCATAGCGCCGATCGCTGAAGGTCTTGGCGGTGTAGGTTTCGACACCGATGTCGACGAGCGTAGGCTTCCCGTCGACATACAGAATGAAGGTGCCGATATCGTTGTGATTGTGACTCTCCGCGTTATGTCCGCCCTTGGCGGCGAAGTAAAGACCCCTGGCTGAACCTTCTGTGTCACGAGAGGCAGCGAACTGGATGCCCGGCAGGTAGACATCACGGAGTAGTGCGTGGCCCGGCTCCGAATCCAGGAGCTCCGCGGCGGTAAAGAGCGCGGGCAGCTGTCGAGAGATCGAATCTGTAAAGCCTTTCTCGGCGATGTTCGTTTCTCGAGCGGACCAAGCGCCCATGGCCGACATAGCCGAATCGTCGATCCGCTTGCCGAATCGATAGGCAAGCGATGCTGACGGTGTGACCCATCCTGACGCATCTGCGAAGTTTACGAAGTAGTGGTCGTCGATCTGAGCTCGGTAGATGAATCGGGCCATGTTCTGGATCTTGGGATCGGCCCACAGATCGATCTTCCCATCCGTCGCCCAGTCAAGGATCTCGAGATTGTCGAAGACAGATGCTCCGGCCCGGCCCCAGTAGCCGGGCCCCTCGTCACAGCCCCCGTCCTCGCTGTAGTGATCGATGAACACATCCAGGCTGCGAAGTATCCGTCCAACGTGCTGCAGTCTTTTCTCTTCATTCTCTTCCAAAAGCAGTGCCGCGGTCAGCCAGTTGGAGTTGATCCAGGGGTTCCAGTTGTTGACTCGCAATTCACCCAGCACCGGATGGATCCCATATCCCATCCACCAGAAGTCGTCGCGGGTTCCGCACGGCTCAAGGATACGCCGGTGGGCCTCCTGGATGATCCTGGGTCGGATCAGGGGAGATACCTCATCGAGTTTGTGCCCGACCAGGTAGAGCGTCCAGGCCAGCAGGGCGACCGTTTCGGCCGCAAAGAGATCGACGGTCGGTTCCTCGATGTCGGGCAGGCCCGGCCCGTCCTTCTGTATGTAGAGATGAGCCGGGACACCCCAGTAGGTTTCCTCGCACGTGCACCAGATACCGTTGATGATGTCGTCGACAAACCGGTCGTCGTTCTCGATGCACTCGGCGATGACCAGGCTGGCCAGCGCGTTGCGGCGTGCGTTGCGTGGGTCCTGGTAGCGTGTGCGATTGCCGTTTCGGGCAAATTCGAGGAAGAGGGTGGCGGGTAGGGGTGGATACTCGAATCCGAGAACAGATTCACCCCGGGCCAGATGAGCCCTGCGAACGGATTCAGGAATCGCGGCCCAGAGCGCTCGGTCCATCACGGTTGGGTGCGGTCGAAATTCGTCGCGTGGGATGAGAATGTCTCGGAGGATTTCAGTCGGGAATCTGTCGGATAGCATGGGAGACCTTTGATTGTCGAGGGATGTAAAGGGGCGGGCCCACGTTCAGGCTCTCACCCGGCTGATGCCGTCCTTTTCCGTGATACGGGAGAGGGGTTCACTTTATGATCCGCAGGCGCCAGGAGTCCTTTGGTTTCGGGGCCAGGGCACGCAGGTTGACTCGGTACAGAACACTGCCCCATATGCCGGCCAGCCGAGGATCGTCGATCTCGATCGGTTCGACGTGAGGTCGGAAGTGTTCGGCGTCATATAGAATCGTACCTGAACCCGTCATCAGGTTATCGGGCAGGTCGCGCCCGGTCAGGATCAGTGTTCCCGGGGTCTTGTCGTCGACGAGCGAAGGGGTCATCAGGTGCTGGTAGAATCGGTCTCTTATTCTGTCAACTTCGTAGACGTCCGTGAGGAAGATGGTATCGGGCCGTTCGAGCCGGATGTTGCGGTTCCAGGAGACAATACCCGCTTCGCCGGGGTAAGCATTGGCGATGTCGAGTGTCAGCGAGCTGTTCCGGTTTCCGTGGCTGCAGTTCGCCCGGGATGATCGGTATTCCTCGCCTTCTTTCTGCTCATACCCGTTGATGGTGGGCACGTTGTGGTATGCGGATCTCATTGTGAAGAGATCGTAGCGCGTGTTGCTGAATGTCTGGCGAGTGTAGGTTCCCACTCCGGCATCGACGATTAGAGGTCGGCCGTCGTTGTAGACGATGAATGTGCCAACGTCGTTGTGGTTGTGACTCTCTGCGTTGTGTCCGCCCTTTGCACCGAGATAAAATCCCCTGGGCGTGCCTGCCGATTCGCGTGCACACATGACTTCGATCTTGTCCAGCCAGACTTGAGACTCGTAAGGGTAGGCAGCACCGTGAACGGCATCATCGTCGCCACTGAAAAGCACCGGCAGATAGCGTTGCAGAGACTCGACACGAGACGTGTGGGATCTGGCGAGAAGAGAGGCACCAAAGGATGACATTTTCGCGTCGCCGACGCGATCTCCGAATCGGTGGACCAGGAAGGGCGAGGGTTTCACGCGTGCGGATGCATCGGCAAAGTTGACATACCACTCCCCGTCGATGTGCATTCGATAGATGAAACTCGCCATCTCGCCGACCAGGGGTTCGCCGTAGACGTTTAGCGAATCGTTCGTTCCCAGTGACAGCAGTTCGAGGCAGTCGAACAGAGATGCGGCGGCACGGCCCCAGTATCCCGGTCCTTCATCACAGCCCCCATCCGATGGGTAGGTCTCGATGAAGACGTCGAGACTGCGAAGAATCTTCTGTACAGCAAGTGTCCTCCGCTCCCCTTCTTCCTGCAACAACACGCACGTCAGCCAGTTCGAGTTGATCCACGGGTTCCAGTTGTTGACGCGTCGTGAGCTGAATCCCATCCACCAGAAGTCATTCCGCGTCCGATTCGGCTCGAGCACGCGTGTCTCGATCTCGTAACGAATACGATCCGGCACGAGTGACGAGATGGAAGCCAGCTGGGGTTCCAGAAGGTAGTTGACCCAGGCGAGGAAGGCACCCGTCTCCGCCGTAAAGAGGTCGACGACGCGTTCATTCGGATCCGGGAAATCGGGCCCCGCCTTCTGTAGACCCAATGCCCCAAGGTTCCCCCAGTAGGATTCCTCGCACGTGCACCAGATTCCGTTGACAATGTCATCGAGGAAACGCCCGTTGCTCTCGAAACACTCGGCGAGGACCAGGTCTGCGAGTGCGGATCGACGGATGGATCGTGTGCTTTCGGGTGTTTTCCGGTCGCCGTGGCGGAGGAACCCCAGAATCATACGGGCGGGGATGGCAGGCCATTCGAAATCCAGTCTGTCCTCGCCTCGCCTGATGTGAGCAGATCGCGTGTCTGAATCGATCGCATCCCAACGGGCCCGTTCGGAGCCAGCTGGATACGGGTAGAAGTCCGACCGAGAGATAAGGACTTTCTCGACGATGTCGTGGTATCGATCTGAGAGCATAGCCTTGTCGCCTGTGAGCCGTCGCGCGGCGCGGGACGGATCTCGTCAGTCAATAGATTGAATCGCCGACAGACACGGGCATACCGCCTCCCCAGAGGTGAGACCCGTTTGCGAGATGAAGCGCTTCGATGACACCTGATGGATCCACGATCATCGCGCCGGCTTCGGCGTCTGTCTCGCCTTCGCGGATTCCGACGGTGTGTCTGCCCGGCACACGCTGGAGGAAATTGATCTGCCGTCCGTCGTTCAGGCGGATCAGGCCGCCTACTGCAGGCACGGTCGCGGGTGAGATCGGGAGTGCACTGACCGATTCGACCGGACACGACTCGCCCTGTGCGGCGGGCGAGATCACATAGGACTGGATCGTGACACCTGATCCCGAGAACGTGAATACCGCGGTCGGCGACGGATGACAGCAGAAGATGTCACCTCCTTTGGGCATCCAGCCTCGCAAGTTTGGTTCACGCTCACCTCTGGCAATCCGAAGTGTTGTGTCTGCCCGTCCAAGACCGTGGATGGTGCATCCCGGACCGCTCTCACTCGGCATATCTGCCGTCAGTCCGTTTGCCGAGGCCTTGTCGGCGGTAAAGTTGAACGCAGACTCATACGCGTGCGTTCCCCCGTCGGATGGTGTCAGAATGTCGCTGACGATCCAGAGATCGGGTTTGACGTAGAGGATCGATCGTCGGTGCGTTACCGACTTGTCGATATCGGGCCCGTAACCCTCATCGTACACGGCTGACACATAGTCGAATCCGGGTTCAGTGAGCCACGTGTGTGGTAGCGGCTCGGACACGATGTATTCCTCGCGTGGTTTGCCCTGCTGCCGCTGTCCCATCCCGTCGACGATGACGGTGTTGTGGGACCAGGAGGAGAGCATGTAACGTCGCCACTCAGATGTGTCATACTGGAAGTTCCCGGGATCGGCGATCAGCGTTTGGCCGTGTGCGTGCAGGATGATGTTGAGTTTGTCCTCGTGCTGGTGACCGTAGCCGTAGGGGCCGCCGTCAAAGAACATGCCTGAATCACCCGGTTCCCACCCGGACCGCATCACGAAGTGACCCGCGTAGGGAAACACAGTCGAGGATGCGTCGAGCGGTTCTCCGGATGCACCTTCTGTGGCAGCCCACTCGAAGTCCTTGCGCGTCGGAAAGAACTCGTGCGCCTCTCGCATCGCCGAGCGAACATCGTATGCACTGCTGTCGTTGACGGCAGGCATACGCAGGTCGGGAAGGGAAACGTAGAGACTGTAGTTGTAAGCCTTTTCGAGCGATGCAAGGTAGTCGGCCGGAACATCGAGATCGTTCAGAAGTGCCGTTCTGTAGGCCAGGACGAAGTTCCGCAGACTGACGTGATGGTAGCCGCTCGCGAGTTCGATCTGGGCGCCGTCGGGATACATCTGAAGGTCGATTTCCTGACGGAGACGCGCCATCGCTGTCTCTCGCCAGTTGCCTGAGTCTGAGAACTCGGGGAAGTAGGCGCCAATATGGTAGAGCCCGTTGGCTTCCATCACGCCCCAGTTGGAGAGCGACCGAAAATGGACAGGATCCATCAGGTACTCTGCGTGATGCCGGAAGGCTTTGATCATGGCGATACAGTCGCTGTCGGTGAAGGCGGCTGCGTTCAGGAAGGTATAGAAGGCAGGAACCCACGTCTGGCCCATCCGGATGCCGGCATCGAGTGACAGCGACATCTTGCCCTCCGGAGCCCACCCGGCCTGCACCCACCGGGGACCGATTTCGACAGGCATCGCTTCGATCCAGCTCCTCAGCTGGGCGACGAACTCTTCGGCATACTTCTCGCTTCCTGTTGCCAGGTAGGCTTTGCCCAACGTGATCCAGTGGAAATGGCGATTGAAGCTGATCGCCCATTGCTCGTAGTCGACCGGGTCCTCGTTCCAGGCAATCTCTCTGCCTAGCTGCTGCGGAGGATGCCCGACAAACTCGAAGAGATGCTTGCAGATCCGATCGGCTTCTGCGACGACACTGTCCGCGGACCATCCGTGCCCTCTCTGGTCCTGCTGTTCGTCCAGGGAAGGCGAGACCGGGTGCGAGCGTGTCTTCAAGTGCGCGATGAACTCTGTGCGCGCGAGCGCAAGGTCATCGGCATTGACAGCCTGAGCGACACGCTCCAGTCCGTCTACGGAGAGGTCGAGTTCTTCGAAGAGCTGCCAGTCGGTGATGAGATCCATGCTTCATCTCGGGAGTTATGGAGACGACAGGACTGGTATCGCCTCGTCAGGAGAACACTGCAACGAGCAAGTTCGATGTCAGCGGCCGCACCGTGTGCAGGGAGAAAGGCAACCTGTCACGCGTTCTGCCGAGGTCCTAACGACTGATCCGATAGGTCCAGGCATCTTCGGTCGCCGGCTTCTCAGCGATCAGAACGACTCGGATCAACTCCGGTCCCCAGACGGAGCTCAAACATGTGTCCGTTATCGGAACCTTTTCAACCGATACGCTGCGCCCTGCCGGGTACTGCATTGTTGCCTGGCCTGACTCTCGTCCGTCACCAAAGTTGCGCTTTGACAGCCGAATCGTACCCGGGTCCGAGATATCGACGTTACACGGCGTCAGAAAGCTGACCGTGATCTCGCCGGGGGCTTTCGATAATCTGTAGGTGTCCGTGACCTGTATGTGGCTGCCTCGCTCGAGCGTCACACCTCGAATCCAGCTCTCGATCCCGGCCTCGCCGTATGCTGAGGCGATATCCAGGGCCACCTTTGCTGTCGTATCGGTGGTGGTGTAGGTCGCGTCTGTTGCTCTATGCTCTGGCCCAGCCAACTGCTCGGCGCCATCGATTGTGGGCAGCAGCGAATGATACGACGAGATCATCGTCCAGATCGTGTATCGATCCGGACCGAATGTCTTGCGCGTGTATGTCTCCACGCCAGCGTCGACGATGACCGGCTTGCCATCGGTGTAGACGACGAAGTTGCCGATGTCGTTGTGATTGTGACTTTCCTCGTTGTTCCCACCTTTGACCGCAAGGTAGAGGCCCTCAGACGACCCTTCGATATCCCGGGCAGTCATAACCTCGATCTCATCCATCCAGACGTCTCGAGGCAACGGTTCCCGTACCTCCACGTTCTCGAGTTCCTGGAACGTGAACAACGCCGGCAGCAGGCGGCCCACGGTATCTTGCAGATGATTCGCCGGCCGATCGGACCGGCTGGCGAACCACGCGCCAAGCGACATCATTTTCGGGTCGTCGATGCGCTGGCCGTAGCGGTGAATCAGTGAGGGGGAATGCGATACAATGGCACTGGCGTCCGCGAAATTCAAGAAGTAATCCCCCGCGATCTGTGCTCGATACACATACTGACCGATGTTCCTGATCTTGGCATCCTCATAGACATTCACTTTACCGTCTGTGGCCGAAAGGATCAGTTCGAGACAGTCGAACAAGGAGGCTCCGGCACGTCCCCAGTAACCGGGACCTTCGTCACATCCGCCATCGGCAGGATAGGGATCAATGAAGTTGTCCACCGTCTGCAGTGCTTTGTAGAAGCAGCGGCTCCGTCGGTCGTCGTCGGCTTCGGTCAGCAGAAGAGCCGACAACCAGTTGGAGACGATCCAGGGGTTCCAGTTGTTGACGCGTCTCGCCGAGGTCTTTCCCGAGGATGTGGGGCGATTAATCGTATATCCCATCCAGCCGAAGTCATCCCGCTGTTCCAGCGGCGTTAAGCCACGTTCGTCGATTTCGAGTACAAGACGAGGGCGAATGAGGGGCGAGATCTCGTCGAAGGCCTCACCGATGAGGTAGTAAGTCCACGCCAGAAGATTGAACGTTTCCGCGACAAAGAGGTCGACGGTACGCTCATCGGTGTCCGGCAGCCCCGGTCCCGCCGCCTGGAGAAACATGTGTGCCGGTACGCCCCAGAAAGACTCCTCACAGATTGCCCATACACCGTTGACGATGTCATCGAGAAATCGACTTTTTCCTTCGGCACACTCAGCCACAACCAGCTTCAGCAGCTTACGTCTCCGTTCGAAGCTGATCGCCTCGAAGTTGGATCGATTGCCGTCTCTTGCGAACTGGAGGAATGTAGTAGCCGGAAGGGAAGGCCAATCAAATCCGAGACCCTCCTCGCCTCTCTTGACCAGGCTGGATCTGACATCCTCGGGCAGACCGCCCCAAGACTCACGATCCTGCAGGCGCGGGCAGGGATGAAAGTTATCTCTTGAGAGAAGCAGTGATTTGTACTGTGACTCCGAGTGCAGCTGTGAAAGCATTGCGTATCCTCTGTTGCATATGCGTATTGAGGAGCAGAAGCATATAGTAAGCGGGCAAATAGGCAAATAGGCAAACGAACCGGGGCATAGAGTGGGTGAAGGCAGATTCCGGGATGGGGTATGGTTATGCGAATCCAGATCATGACCGAACGAACGCCAGGCGTATGGCGCTGACAGAAGGACCAGTGCCTGAGATTGCGATGAGGGTTCTATGTCAAGATGCCGGGAGTTGTATCTGATGATGTGACTGCGTCCATCCGGGCAATAGATACTCGTTTGGCGAGGGGATCGATCGAACCGGCAATGCCCGAGAGAACGAGATTCTGTCAGGTGATCAGGTCGATCAGTTCTCTGGCGCGGCCGATGTAAGCACCGGGTGTGAGCGAGAGAAGACGTGCCTTGTCACCGGGGTCAATATCAAGAGATTCGACGAGTTCCTTGATATCAGATTCGGTGATGGACTCGCCACGGGTAAGCTGTTTAAGCGTTTCATACGGGTTGTCGACCCTATTCTTGCGCATTATAGTCTGGACGGCTTCAGCGAGGACTTCCCAGCTGTTGTCGAGGATGGTTGATAGGGCCGACTTGTCGACGGTGATCCGGGAGACACCACGGATGGCAGATTTGAGAGCGAGCGTTGCGTAACCGATGCCGACACCGATGTTGCGGAGGGCAGACGAATCGGACAGATCTCGCTGCAGGCGGGAGACCGCAAGTTTGGATGACAGGTGATCGAGTACGCTGTTGCTGAGCCCCAGATTTGCTTCCGAGTTTTCGAAGTCGATCGGGTTCACCTTGTGAGGCATGATCGAGGAACCCACTTCGGTCTTGACAACCTTCTGCTTGAAGTAGCCCATGGAGATGTAGGTCCAGGCGTCACGGTCGAAATCCAGCGTGATGTTGTTGAACCTGACGAGCGCGTGGAAGGTCTCAGCAATGTAGTCGTGAGACTCGATCTGCGTGGTCAGCGGGTTGAACGTCAGATCCATCGATTCGACAAATCCGCGCGCGATCGTA
>CAYYGZ010000035.1:0-11814 GCA_964471275.1 uncultured bacterium
CCATACAACTCCACATCCAGACGCCGGCCGTCCTTCTCAACGTGCTGCCGCAGACACCCCTCGTACTGCATCCCGATATTCTCCATCACACGTCCTGACGCTGAATTGCCCTTCATGTAATGCGCGTGTATGCGACAGAGTCATAGTGATGAAAAACAGAAGGTCAGCAGCGCCCCGGCCGCCTCCGTACAGTACCCCTTCTCCCAATACGGCTTCCCCACCCAGTACCCGAACTCCCCGATCCTGTGCTTCTGCGAGATCGCCACGCTGATCGCCCCGACCAACTCTTCCGTGTCTCTACTCACCACCGCATAGACGACATTCGTTCCCTGCTTCACCTGATCCGCTAGCGACACGATCCACTCCTCGGCCATCCCGTCCTCGTAGGGATGCGGTACACTCAACGTCGTACTCGCCACATCGGCATCCCCAACCAGTCGCTGAACATCTCCTGCATCGTCTATCCTGAAGGGTCGCGGCAGCAACCTTTCTGTGGTCAAAACATCCTGCCGATTCACAGTCTGCCCTCTCTGGTCACTTGTCATCTGTCATGGGTGTATTGCCTCTAACCCATCCATACGTCATATCCGTCACGTGAAATCCGACGTTCGAATAGAACACGAACGCGCGATGATTCTCGATCGCCGTACTGATCGCCGCGTGTCGGTAGCCCATCTCGCGTGCCGACCGCATCGTATACAGCAGGGCATATCGACCCAATCCTCTTCCCTGGTAAGCTTCTTCTACACCCAGCCACTAGACGAACAGCCGGTCCTGAAACGTCAGCTCATCAGACCACTGACCGCAGGCGCAGATGTGGCAGGCTGCGATTTCCTCGTCATCAACGAATCCCCCGAGTTTCAGACCTGGGAGGGTCCCGTCCCCTTCAACCTCTGACAGACGAACGTCGACATCTACAGGTGATTCACCCGGATCGACCGCATAGTCGTCCCAGTCGAAGAAGATCTCACCATCGGTACGTTCGAACCCGTTCATCTGTAGAAGGGGTTGGACGTGACCCAAATGGTCACTCAGGTAGACACAGCTTCTGTGGTAGAACCCGTATCGGCAGTGCTGGCTGTAGGCTCTGATCTGCTCGAGACCGCCATACCTATCCACCGTTCGGTCCAGAAGCGCCTGTCCCGAGGCACGGTCACCCGGAGGATACATCATGAATCGAATGGCGCCCCCGATCGCCACGTTCTTCAGATGGTCTTCTGCCGTGTGAATAAACGCGACAGGTTCACCGGATTGTATCGCCACGAGAACCTGTTCATTCTGTAACCTTTCCGGGCCTCGATTCTCGCCCGACTCCGGAATGAGGGTCGATCGAAATCGCGTCTCGCTGACGGGGTAACAGTGTGGCACTCTATCGATTCCGTCATTGTAGAGTCAGTGGAGTGTCGGGATGTGTTCGGAATGGAGTTTTACGATCTCGATTTCCATCGAGCCTCCCAGTGTGTCCAGTGTCGTCCCAGGTGTTCGCGCGCAACGTTCGGAAGAACGCACCGTGTTCCTGAATAGGGTCCGGTGCGATGTACTCGCGGGACCTCACTGCCAAATCGCATTCGCCATACGAGAACTGAGGCAGCCTCATTCCGTTGACTCGTTCTCAGAATACTGCCTGCGGCGTCGCGATGTCGCCGTTCCTCAGCGCTTTCATCAGAGCACTTCCGCTCCCCAGCCGCGAGCCTGGGATCCCACTTGGTTCCTGACCCGTTCGCTCAGGTTTTATGGAGATTGACTCGGATGAGACATCGCTTTCATTTAAGACAGGATCTGTCTCCTTAAGTCTTGTCGCGTCGACTACCATAGATAGTCTGACGTTGATTTGCGCTGACCGCCAGACGGTACGGATTCAGAATGGTGTTTACCGTTCAGATTCGTTGGAGTCGGACACACGTGTTCGTACGATTCGCGCCGAGGGTATTCCTTTTCGAGTTCCGAGAGGTCATCGCAACGCGGCTCACAATTGTCCGTCCATCCCTGAGGTTCGATCCCGCAGTCCGTCTTCGCTGCGCTCTCGACGGACAGGCTGCGCGGCCGCACCCCAGGCTTACGGCGGTCGCCCCGTTCCGGGGCTGAGACAGATTTGACACCATGTCATCAACAGCGTGTAGAGAAAGCAGCGATCTCAAATCAACCCCACATACTGGTTCAATGTGTCAACACCACAATGACACTGGACACACAGACTTCTTCAAGGAGTGACCGTGCCCGGATCGACCAAATGTGTTCTCTTCGACTATGGAAACGTGATCAGCCTTCCACAGACGATCGAGGCCAGGCAGAAACAGGCAGACCTCACCGGGCTTTCACTCGCGAGCTTCCGGAAGCTCTGGGGACAGTATCGGGCGAGCTATGATCAGGGCATCGTCGATGGTCAGACATATTGGTCCCGTATTCTCGCCCACAGCCGTATCGCCGTCGGTGACGGCCTGACGGATCGTCTGATTCAGGCCGACATCGAGAGTTGGAAACCAACGGACACCTGGATACTGGACTGGGCTCAGGTACTCAGGGATTCGGGAATACAGACCGGCGTGCTTTCAAACATGCCGACCGAGCTTGTGGCCGACACCCGTATGTCGGAGTGGATCGAGGGCTTCGCTCCTCTCTTCTTCTCTGCAGAGATCAAAGCCAACAAACCCTACGCTCCGATCTATGCACACGTTACCCGGCTGCTCGAGTGCAGTCCTGCCGAAACCTTGTTCATCGACGACCGCGAAGACAATATCCGCGGGGCTCAACGTGCAGGTCTACAAACGATTCTTCACAGCTCCTGGAACGAAACACGCTCGCAAGTGCGAGCAAATCACGACCTGCCGCTCCCAGGACGATCCCACGCTTATCGCTGATCATTACCCACCCCTTCAATCCAGTGTCACGCCCTGCCCGTAAATGTCTCCCCACCCCTCTGGCTGAATCGCACGCAGGGCTTCGGCTCGTTCGATCGTTTTCCTCAGCCAGATCGTCCCCGGGTCCGTTGACGTCAGGAATCTGAGTGCCTCGTCTGCGGTCATCCACCTCTGCTCGGAATGTTCGCTACTTCTGATCACACGCTCATCACCGACAATCGTGCACGCAAAAGCAACTCCCTGCAGTTCATTCTCTGGATCCGCATTACCCCTGTAGAAGTGCGAGAGACCGACAATCGTCTCAATGTGGACGCGTAGTCCGGTTTCTTCGGCCACCTCACGGTGCAATGCCTCTTCGAACCCCTCGCCCTGGTTCACCCGTCCTGTCACACACTCCCAGACACCCGAGCCAAAGTCTCGACTGCTGGCTCGCTTCATCAGCAGGTAGGCTCCCTTTCGATTCTGGATCAGCCCGGCGATCCCCGCCAGAAAACGCCCAGGCTCCTGTATGCTCACAAGGTCTTCCTCCTGCGCAAAGAAAACGGGCAGGTCAAGAGACCTGCCCGATCCGATATCCTGTCTGTCGTCTCACCCATCGCAGGCCACGCAGATATTTGCTGACCGGCTGCCTCCTTTGCCATCCGGCACCCGGGTCTCGCCTTCAACACGTATCCGGACGTTGGAGCCGTCACAGAAATCACAGGCCCCCCTTTTGGGGTAGGTGTAGCCCGACTGAGTATCCGGTCTACTATCGTCTGTATGGACCAAGAATTCTTCTCCGGGTCAAGAGGGGCACGATTGTCTGTCCAGCCCTGGGGTTCTGCCCCGCAATTTGTCTTCGCTACGCTTTCGACAGACAGGGCGCGCGGCCACACCCCCGGCTCACGACGGTCGCCCCGTTCGGGGACTGAGACAGATTCGAGACCGTGTCATCAACAGCGTGTAGAGAAAGCAGCGATCCCAAATCAACCCTACCTACAGGCTCAATGTGTCAACATCATTATGACACTGGACACACTAGGGATAGCCGTAAATTGGCAAATCCCTGTGTTGAGGATGCAGAAGCTGCAGTCTCAGAATCCCCGAACCAATGCACCGATTGCTGCTGCATCCACCTCCCGATCTTCCGGAAAATCGTATGGAACCAGAGACCACGTCTCCGTAAACGACCCCGACTCTCCAGGCCTCAGCTCCTCCATCGGTCCGATCGGTTCCAGCTCACAGACTTGATCTTTGTTGTACCAGATCGAAATCGTCAGCCCGGCCATCTCGTTATAAACTCGATCGGGATCGGTTGGATACTGCTTCACAAACAGCAGATTCTCCAGCATCAGATAGGCGAACCACCCGATGTGCGAATCCATACCGAGCTTTGGCCGAAGAGGCGTGTCACGCACGACCAGGTAGTCGCCCTGACGGATGATGTTCGGATCGTCGGGCTGATAGTCCATCACCCGCCCGGGTCCATACATGATGTAGCTGTCTGGAAACTTGCTCCGACCGTCCAGAGGTACGACAGCGATACCGTGCCCCGTTGAAAACGTTCGACTCCAGTGACACCATCGGGTGACCCGGTCTGCGATATTCTGGATCGTCTGCGTAACCTTCAGCTGGCTTGTGTGTGCTCCCAGTTCGAAATCGCGAACCAGCTGGACGCCAGTCGCATCGTGCTTCACGCTCGTCAGACGAGCCAACCCCGGACCCAGGATCTCTGCCTCCCACGGGCCCAGCCAGAGCGCGTCTCGATTCGGAATCAGCTTTTCAGGGCCGATATCGAATCGTCCACCCGTGATACCGACACGATTTTTCTCATCCCACACCCATCCTGCCTGCTCGGGATCGAGCAGGATCGCGTTGACCCCGTTGAGCGAATACTCGAGGACGCGTCCACCGGCGTGGTGCCCGAGCACCACGCGAGTCGAGTCATTCCTCAACTCGACACAGTCCTTGTAGCCGAAGAAATCCACTCGGCTGGAAGTCACTTCCGCCTCAGACACGGTCGCCGCCAACGAGAAAAGGAAACAGATGAACACGAGCGCCGGCTCCTACTTGATCTCCAGGAGTTCAACATCGAACACGAGTGTTGCGTTCGGCGGAATCGCACCGGGGAATCCTCTCTGACCGTAAGCCAGGTTCCCAGGGATCTTGAGCTGACGCTTGCCTCCGATATTCATCGTCGCAACGCCGATATCCCATCCCTTGATCACACGTCCAGCACCCAGCTTAAACGTGAACGGACGATTCTTATCGACTGAACTATCAAACTTCTTGCCGTTGATCAGCCATCCCGTGTAGTGCACGGTCACTTCCTGACCTGTCCTGGGCCGGGCACCATCACCCACCACGAAGTCGTGATACTCGAGTCCGGACGGCATCATCTGATAGTCGAGTGTACCCATTGCGGCACCGGGCAAAGACTTCGGTGCAGCAGGTTTTGTCGTCTGCGGCGACGATGACATCTCCGCGGACTGCTTCGGTTCTTCTCCGTTGCACGCAACCATCAAACCCAACAAACCCACCGCGATCCACTGCTTCTTCATCTCTAAATCCTTTCGGTTTCACGCAAACAGAGGGCCCGAACACGACACTCGGACCCCCTTCGATATTGAATCCGGTCACGCGTTAACGTAGGTCCTCAGAGAAGGATGTCAAAACCTCTCGATGACGCTCTTCGATCTTCTCTCTTCACATCACCAATCTTGGATCTTCATCAATCGACATCCAGCAGCTCGATCTCGAAGACCAGCGTCGAATTCGGTGGAATCGATCCCGCTCCCTGCAATCCGTATCCGAGCGCCGGCGGAATCACAAGCTGTCTCTTGCCGCCGACCCGCATGCCCTCAACACCTTCATCCCAACCGAGAATCACGCCTCGAACACCCAGCCGAAACGAGAACGGATCGTTACGATCGACCGAGCTGTCGAACTTGCTCCCACTGGCTAGCCATCCGGTATAATGAACGGTCGCAATATCGCCGGCTGAAACCACATCGCCCGTTCCCAAGGCAAAGTCGTGGATCTTCAAACCGGAGAGGGTTGTCGTAAACTCGGAATCGGCCACAACCTGCGGCGCCGTGGTGTTCAGTTCGGGACCCAGACCCAGACTGCCCAGGTCGTCGTCACTACATCCAAAGAACATCAGACCAGCAACGATCACAACGTACATTCGGTTCTTCATCGAGTCTCCTTGTGTTTCCACAAAAACAAGGGTCCGACCCGCATCCATCTGGACGCGGTGGGTCGGACCCTGCAATATCTTGGCTAAACGGCGTGTGCTATCGGTAAGCTTCGAGTTTGAGGGCCGCTGGCTCTGTAAACACGGATTCGGGAAGTGAGTCCAGCGACATCGGTGTGCTTCCGCTTACCGTGATCGTCGGTCAGCAGGATATTTCCGAATTGCACCAGTGATTCCAAGGACCCAGCGATCTGGGCTCGTCGACGGCCCGGTCCCTCCAGTAATCCCAGCACACAACCCATCTCGACGCTTTGTCCAAATAGACGTGATACTTGTTCTGCGGTGTCCGACCTACTTCTCCGAACGTCAGTTCTAATACCTCGCAATCCCTGCCATCGGAATCCGTCTTTTCACCCAGATGCTTCAGGGTCAATCCCGAATCCTTCAGCTTGTAGGGCATCACAAGCCAGTAGGAATCATTGATTCACGCGCCCCCAGCACGGCGAAGCGCCCGCCCGAGCGGTTCGGCCTCCAACAGCTCAGAACCCTCCTTCCAGGCCTTCCGACCACCCAGAGCCGCCATCCCGTCATCTGCAAGCGCGATCGCCTTCGCATCCGACCCGACGACATCAAACCCCTCCGCTACCGGGTTGCTCTCCGCGGAATCGCCCCCCCCCAGTAAAAGGAGAGTGATCAACGCGGTCAGGCACGATCCCTTGCGCTTCCCGAGCATGCGTTACCCTTTGTCGCGATCTATCTCCGAAGCCAAGTTACGAAGCGGCTTCCCCTTATTCTGAGCTTACACCCACCGCAGGCGAGATGTGTCACCGCTTCTAACCTACCTCGCCAGCGCACCCATCGGATCCCAGGGCGGTAAGACGATCGGATCTTCCTTCAGCGCGCTGAGCAGATTGGCAGGCACATACTTGCGATGTGCCGCGATCTCGAACATATACTGGTCGAACCAGTTGTCGTTCATCAGATAGAAGCCCTTGTTCCCGCTCTTGTCACCCCAGCTGTTCTCGACGCGCCAGCGTCTCGGAATATCCTGTCCATCTTCGCGTTGCGTATCCACGCCCGTGAACAGCATGGCGTGTGTCATCTGCGTCTGGTGATACCGAAGTCGGTCTGCTTTATCGAGCGTGAATGCGCAATCGTAGACGCTCTCGTAGTCGTAGAGCTTCGCATCCCAGAGCCCGATCTTACGTTCCATCATCTTGCCTACATCACAACCCATCCAGACCGGCTCTCCGTCCAGAATCGTCTGCATCGTGATTCGTTTCATCGTGTCGATGTCGACGTTCAGGTATTTGACCTGCTTGCCCCCTTCGACGTTCCCAAGACACTCGACCGTGAACGTCCGACCGATCGGGCTGGCCGGTCGAGGGTCGTGTACAAGGCACACATAGTCATCGACGGGGAGTATCACGTACTCCTTGGCGAACTCCAGAGGCGTCATCTCACCGTCGCGATGGAATTCACCGTCCTTATCCGTCCATTGCCAGTCGAAACTGGCCGGCGGGGTGCCGAGATGGATCGCCAGGATGCGGTGGACGACCTCGAGGATCTGCATCTTCAATGTGCGCAGCACACGCACATCGGAGCCGTCAGATGCAGCCTCACGAAGTGTTCGTGCCCCCTCGCGGAGCTTGGTGAGAAGGATGCTGTTCATCTTCCGCGAATTCGAGGAGCTTTCTGTCTCCGGCATCGCTGCCTGCGGCACAAGGCCGTGCTTCTCGATCAGATTGACAAACATGTTCCACTGTCCGCCATCATCGAGCGGCCGTGACATCAGGAACGAAACGTGGCGGTCGTCCGTGTGGCGGTCAGCTGTCTCGATCACGCGTTCGAGAAAGTAGTTGGCCCGCTCGAACTTGTCCCAGAAGAAAGTGTAGTTCTGACTGAACTCAAAATCCTTCAAGTTCATCTTCTTCATCGCGCCCACGCGCAGCAGGTTCAGACCGGCAAACATCCAGCACCGTCCGGTAGCCTTCTGATTCGTGACCGACCAATCGTCCAGAACATTGCTGAAGGTAAAATCGCTGGTTGTCACGATGCCTCGGCTGAGCGCGATTTCATCAACCGAATGCTTGCAGACCGCGTTCTGCGCCATCCGTGCGCCGGGAGAACCTTCGAACCGGGCGCGCATCTCGCCAATCTTCAGTGCCGGAATGCTGCCTTCATTCGAGGTCTGAAGTGTGGTGACTGCTTCGTGGTCGTTAATGGGGGGTGCGGAGGCCATCTCGAAGTAACTCCTAAAGTGAATTCAATCTCTTGATCGGAAACGAGGAAAAAGGATAACAAAACGAGTGAAGCCAGTCACGAACTTGTCTTAGAGGCTCGGATTCGCGCGGCATGGTGTGTTTCCGCACGGATTCCCATCCCGATTCGTGTCGCAGTTGCCTGGCGGGAAGTGACAGAACGTGTGCACCGTTGACCCAAATCATTACACATTTTCCACTCATACTGCCTGCAGATCCCTTCGCCTCCGGCATTACCAACTGATTCAACAGGAGTCGCATTCTTTTTGAGAGGTCGACTTACCTATGGCACGATATTTGTTCATATTTACAGGCGAGCGTAGCAAACTTGGACTGGAAAAAGCCCTCCTTCGATCCAGCGAGAACGAAGCCTGGCGGCATTGACCGCGGCTCCATTTTCTTGTCCACCCGCCCGATGTGTCTACCGAACGTCTGGAAGCTCGAACACGTCACGCGTCTCCGAGATCCACTGACCCAACCTGTCCTGCAGTCGGTCGCGCTCCACCTTGAATCGACGATCCATCGCCAGGTTCGCCATCTCGTACGGATCTTCATTCAGATTGTACATCAGCCACGGCACACCTTCAAACGCGGCATACTTCCAGCCATCGCTCGTCACCACACCGCGCCACGGCCGCTCTCGGTCGGTCGCAAATCCGTGGTCGAACCCTGGATCCACCAGCTGCAGAAACGCAGAGTCCGGTTGTGTCTCTGTTATCTCCCTATCATCGACATAGCTTCCTGAATAGTCGAACCCTACCATCCCGTCCGGTTTTTCGATCCCACAGATTCCCAGACTCGTGGGCCCGATATCCACGTGATTGATCAGTGACGGATCCTGCTGCTTGCACTGTGCTGTTTGCTCAGTGCCTGTTACCCGGAGTTTTGCATCGACAACAAAGGGTATACGAATGGACTCCTCAAACGGCACGCACTTGAGAATCCGTCCGTGGCTCCCGTGCATGTCTCCGTGATCAGAAAAATAGATCAGGGCCGTCGATTCGCTCAATCCCAACAACTCGAGTGATTCCTGAATTCGCCCGATGTTCCAGTCCAGGTTCTCGATCATCGCGTAATACCCCGCCAGTGATTCTCGCGATTCGGAAACAACGCGGTCGACAGGTGGGACGTTCGGCGACAGCTGAATCGAGTCCGGATCGTATCGGTCAAGAAATTCCTGCGGCGCGACGTAGGGTGAATGCGGCGGCTGAAACGCCAGCACCGAGAAGAACGGCTGATCCGGATCCCGGTTCTTGAGATCATCGATCAGCAGATTCGTCAGAGCATCTGTCTCATACCCATCGAGCTTGAAGGGAGAAACCTCGTCTCCCGCCCGATCGTGACCGTGGACCCAGCAGTCATACTGTGCGTTGTTGTTTTCGTACCCGATCCACGTATCGAAGCCGCCACGTCTCTCTCGTCTGACGTGATGGTGCGAGGGTTTCGTGTTTTCCGTCCGGTTCTCACGTCCGTCGACGTGCCACTTCCCGAAGTAGCGGGTCTGATAGCCCGCTTCACTGAATGCGTGAGCAATCGTCCGGGCATTCTCCGGTAACGCCTGATCGTGCCCGGATACACAGTTATGCGGATACTGGGACGTAAGCAGCGATCCCCTGAAAGGGGAGCACAGCGGACTCCCGCCAATCCCCATCCTGCATCTCCGGGCCATCCGATCGATATTCGGTGTGCACGCGTTGGGATCACCCACGCATCCCATTGCCTGGGCCCGGTGTTGATCACTGAAAATCCAGATCAGGTTCTTTCGCACACCCCATCTCCTTCGATCAAATCTCGCCTTTATACCAACCTCACGACCCCACGAACTCGCTGGTTCTCCACCCCCCAAGCTAAACGGACAGGATAGTTCAGCAGCGCGCGCTGTCAACATTGGAGTGCGGGCCATGATCCTCTGACCAGATCGTGGTTTCGATTCCCGCAACAGAGGATTATCATATTGACATGGTTGCCGCTATCGTCACACTCTTGCTCTGCTTACCGACCCATTCGGTTGCGGAGTCGCCCTACACGCCCAGCCTGCCCAACCTGGTCCTGGCTGCGCACCTGTCACCGGTGTTGACCGTACTCGGTTCCTCCTGCGAAAAGCACGCGCTCAAGCAAAGAAGGAACGGGTACGTGTCTCGTTCATCGAAAGCGATATGCAAGGCTTTATCAGACAGGATTCCTTCGATCTTGCGATCAACGTGTTCACTTCATTCGGCTATTTCGATGGTTCTCCCTACGACATCGAGGCCGGTCGCCTCGTCGCCGTCGGCAAACGCCCCGACTGATCATACCACGCCGACAGCCTGTGCGTAACGCATTTCAATCTTCCATCCTCAATATCATACGTCATCACGTGTCACCTTCCGTACACCCAAACACGGGTACAATATGCTCTTCCTCCTGAGATACGATACAGAGCACAAGGATGCCTACGGTATGTCCGGGTTCTTCGAACGCATCATCGACGTCCATCGCGCCCACGAGATCCCGGCGACTTTCTTCTGCACGGGAGGCGCTATCGACGTTCGCGAGACTG
Organism: uncultured bacterium; assembly: GCA_964471275.1. GTDB lineage: Bacteria > Latescibacterota > UBA2968 > UBA2968 > UBA2968 > UBA2968. The sequence goes on from CAYYGZ010000035.1 coordinate 10,834, forward strand.
ACTTCAGGATGTTTCACGATGAGGTCGAAGTGGATCCGCTTTTCGACATACAGGACCACAGCTACACACACATCGGAATCGGCTATGAAGCCGGGAAGCCGCTCGAAGTCCTCCGTGCGGACTACGAAAGGTCGATCGCGAGCCACGAGCGCGTTTTCGGCACAAGACCCACAGGGATCAGCATCTGCGGAACCAGTGGAGCGGATGGAAAACGGCTCAAAGGTTTCGACGAGACCGATAAATCACGCGCAGAACTCGACATGCTCGTCGGTCTCGGTATCCACATGGTCAACAGCTTCCTGGTGGATCACAGCGAATCGCGCGAATTCCTCAACTACGCCAGACTGGGCCATCCGGATGTAATGGGATATCCAAGCAGCTACAGCGACACCAGTTGGATGTATCGCGCCGAGAAAGGCGACCCCATAAAGTACATATTGGGTCAAATCACGGATCGTGCTGCCAGGGGTGAACACGTGCCGCTGATGCTTCACGACTGGGTCGCCTGGATGCACGCGGATGATCAGGAGCTTTCACACGTCATCCACATCGTCGACCACGCCCGCTCTCTGGGCTACGAGCTCGCCACCCATCTGGACTGCTACGCGAACACCGGTTTGTGGCGTTAAGCACTTCGATGTCCAATCGTAAATGGTTAATGGAGATTGGAAAATGATCTTCCGCCCCTTTGGATCCACAGGAATCGACCTGTCCGTCATCGGTCTCGGTGGCCACGAGTATCTTTCCGACGGTAGCTCCCGCGGATTCAACGAGGATCGAGGTGATGCCGTAAAGCCTGGCTACACGGGAAAGGGATACGGTGGACCTCGGCGTCAGGATGTGCTCAAGAGCGCTCTCGACGCAGGAATCAACTTCCTAGACGTCACCATCGATCCGGAGAAGGAGGCGCTTGGTCGTAATCTCCGGGAAATCTCGATCCCACAAGACATCTACATCCAGACGCGACCGGAAGGGATGGGT